>JAISLT010000026.1 GCA_031277165.1 Spirochaetaceae bacterium | reverse complement strand
GAACGGAAGGGAATACGGCTTTTTTCCCTTTCCCGGATGAAGAACGCGGCCCCTACGGAAGAACATTTTTCCCTGGCAAAGGATTACGATTACCGCGTCAGCTCCGGGGACAGTCATTTTGGGGTGTTCGCGGGGCAGCAAAAGACACGGTTTCTTGTCGAATTTTACGATGAATCCATTGCATGGGTCCGGGAACGCCTTTGGGCGGAGGATCAAAAAATCACCGAAACCGGCGATTCGGCGCTTATGGAATTTACCAGTACCCAATTTGACAAGGTTCTGGAATGGGTACTGTCCCGGGGCTGTACCGCCCGGCCCCTGGAGCCGGCGGGGCTGGTCAAGGCCTGGCGCGGACACATTAGGGAACTGGCAAAGATGGCAGGCCGCCGCGCTCCAAAGCGCTAGCAGTTTGCTGCGCTTCGCGCATAAGCATAAATTGTATAAAAATTCACGAAGTGCAACAGGTTCCTAGCAGCCTGTTGCGGAGGGTATGCGCAGCCCGCATTTCCCCTCTAATCCAGCTTGCCGGTGCGGAGGTACCGCAGAACCCTGTTGGTAATATCCACCGATGGGCTGTACCACAGGATCCCCGATCCGTCCTGCTTGCTTAAGACCATGCTGTACCCTTCGCTTTCCGCCACAATCCGCAGGGTATTGGTCAGCCGCCTAAGCAGTTCGTCGCTTAGGGTGCGGTTTTTTTCCGCCTCCAGTTCCGCAAAACTTTTTTGAATATAGGCTTGGGTACTTTGGACTTTGTCTTTTATTTCCGCCTCCAGGGACCGGATCCGGCCCCGCCGGTTTTCCGTCTTGGCCTCTTCCAACTGGGCCTTAAGGTCCTGCAATTCCGCATTGAGCCGGTCAATTTCCGTTTGAATGGCGGCGCTTTTTTCAACAAAGGCCTGGTTGGACGAACCCAGGGCATCCAGGACCCTGTTCATATCCACCACGGCAAACCGGGTTATACTCTGCTGGGCCTGGAGGGCCGGTACAATTCCCAAGGACAAGTACAGGACAATCATGGCGTATTTCATTGTTTAGCTCCCTTATTATTTGAGTAGTTTTGGATTTATATGACTATTCCAGCACCCTGGAATAGGCGATTCTTCCGTTATCCCCAACGGCGACAAATTTGCCGTCGCCATAGGCTACGGCGCGGATGCCGGTGGAACCGAAGGTACTGGAAAAAACAAGCGTCCAGTTATAGCCGTCCCGGGAATATATGATATTTCCCCGGTTGTTCACCGCCACGAACCTGCCCGCGCCGTAGGCCGCGCCGGTCAGGTCCCCCCGGCGTAATCTTTCACCGGCGCCGCCGATGTTGTCCGCGGCGGTCCAGGTAATTCCATCGGCGGACCAGCCGGCGGTGTTGTCCGGGCCAATCCCAACCCACTTGCCGCCGCCAAAGACCATGCCGGTGATGGGTCTGCCCCGAATAAGGGCCGTGCCGCGCCGCTCCCAGTTGGCGGTGTTATTAACGATACCCCGGGCGGCGCTTCTGGAAATTCGATATGCACCGGATGCCTCCAGGGCGATAAAATGTGTGCCGTCAAAGAATACCCCGGTGTTTCCGTCCCAGGTGGTATCATCGATAAAATCAAAAATATCGCTCCATTCACGGCCATCGGCGGAATAGGCCGCCCTGCCCCGGTCAAAGACCGCCACCCACATGCCGCCGCCGTGGGCAATGCCCGTACAGCGGGATGCCCCCAGGGCAAAACCGGTAAAGTACACGTACTGGTTCAGGTCCATTTTAATGCCGTTGGAGGATCCCCGTATGACGGGTTGCCCCTGCATATTGAATCCGGTAAACAGGAACTTACCGCCCACAAAGAATACCCCGGTAATTCTATAGTCCACACCGGTGTTCCATTCGGTCCAAACAATGCCGTCCGGGGAATATGCGATGATGCTTTCGTGGGGCTTGTCGTCATCGTACCCGGCGGCGACGAACATACCCTGGCCGTACACAATGCCGGTAAGATTCTTGGCAAATCCCCCCATCACCGGCGTCCATGCGGTGGGATCCACCGGCTCCTTCACCGTCACGGTAAAAGATCCCTGCCTGCCCTGGGCTTCCACAATAACGGTCTGGACTCCCTTTACCGCGGGGTTAAACCCCGACACATACCTTGGCGTAACCGGCCCGTCCCCCAGGCCTTCCCATGTGCCGGTCGCCCTAAGACCTTCGAGGTTAAGCTCTTCCCCCAGAAGGTATACTACCTTGCGGGGGGGAGTATTGATCACCAGCCGGCTCATCTCCACCACGGTGATGTCAAACACCGCGGTCTTTCCGTAGTAAGCGGCGGTCACGGTCTGCCTCCCCGCGGTATCCCTGTGATGCCCGGAAAGGGTCAGCGCCCCGGCCTCCACGACGGCCGGCGGTACCCTGCCGCCGTAATTCACCCGCGCCCTCAGCCCCGGGATGTCTTCATACTGCTTGACCAGGGAAGGGGCCCCCTCGATGCTGATGGACCGGACCGGCACAAGCTCCACCTGTAGGGTGGTCCGGGTATTTCTATAGACAACGCTTAGGGTTTGAATCCCCGGCTTGTCCCTGTCGTATCCGCTTACCTGGACCCGGGAATCCGGCGCCGGCTTAAGCTCCCCCTTTTTGGTAATGCCCCCCACCTCCATGCCGGTCCTGTCAAAGTCCTGCCCCTGGCCGTATACCGTCCGGTGGGGGGGCCTGATTATTTCGATGGATTGGAACGAGGCGCAGCCCGCCAAGGACAGACCCACTACCGCCGCCAAGGCCCCCGCACATACTAAGGACCCCGGGGCGGTTCCGCCGGTTCTGCTCTTTTTTGTCTTCATGGGTTCCTCCTTCATACTCCTTAGAACCCCCGGCGCGAAGGCCGGTCCTGGTCCATGCCGTATGGTTTCCGGCGCTCCGCTGCACCGGTGGATCCTTAGGAATTTTAGCCGCGGAACGCAGCAAACCCCCGCCGGAAAGGGATGTTTCCACTGTAGTCCCTTTTACGGTCCAGCTTCAAGCATAGTTTTCGGTACCATTTCAAAATGGGGCATTTCGGCATAGGGCGGCGCCCCGTAATGCCCCACAATGAATCTTACCGGAAGGCTGGCCCCTGTACATTGGGGCTCCTTCCGGGTTACCCTAAGGACAATGAAAGTTACCCTGCTCCACCCCTGGCACAAAGAAGCGGGGGCCCGGTTTGCCCCCTTTGCCGGTTACGATATGCCCATCCAATACAAAACCGGCGCTGTGGAAGAACACCGGCTTTGCCGCCGTTCCGCGGGACTTTTTGACATCGACCACATGGGTCAATTTACTTTTTCCGGCAAAGGTGCCGGAGAGGCCCTTTCTTCCCTGGTTTCCGGCGCAATCCTGGACATGAAACCCGGGGACGCCCGGTACAATCTTCTCTTAAACGAGAGGGGGGGGGTAATTGACGACCTCTTTATATACCGCCTGGAAGAAGGAGCCCCGGACAGTCCCGGGGCGGACCCCTGGTTTGTGGTGGTCAACGCGGGAAACCGGGAAGAGGATTTCCTCTGGTTCAAGGAACACCTTCCCCGGGGCATTACCCTTCGGGATATTTCCGAAGAAACCTACATGATCGCCCTCCAGGGCCCCCGGGCGGTGGAACTGCTGGACCGGCTGGCGGAAAAGGATCCGGACGGAACGGGGCCTGTTTCTACCATGCGCCGTTCCACAATGAAAAGAATCACCCTGGGGGGCATACCCATCCGGGCAGGACGTACCGGCTATACCGGAGAAGACGGGGCGGAACTCTATTACGGGGCGGACCGGGCATTGACCCTGTGGGAAACCCTCCTTACCGAAGCAAAGGCCCTTAACATTGAACTGGGCCCCATTGGCCTGGCCGCCCGGGATTCCCTGCGTTTCGAGGCGGGGATGCCCCTCCACGGCCACGAAATAAGCCCGGATATAAGCCCCCTGGAAGCGCTCCTTTCCTGGGCCTGCGATTTTACCAAGGAATTTACCGGAAAGGCCGCCCTGCGGGCCCAAAAAACCGCGGGGCTTACGCGAAAACTTGCCACGGTAACCGTTTCCGGCGGGGTCCCCCGGGAGGGGTACAGGGTCCTTAACAGCGGGGGCGCGGCCATCGGCACGGTGGCGGCGGGCATGTTTTGCCCCACCGCCGGAACCTATTCGGCCAATGTCTTTGTACCCCCGGAATATGCCATTCCGGGAACAAAGCTGGCGGTGGAAATACGGGGCCTTCCAAAAGAAGCGGAGGTGGTACGGCGTCCCCTGTATGTACCGGTGTACAGAAGGTCCTAGCAGTTTGTTACACATAGAAAAGGAGTGAATCATGAAATTGGATGATAAGGCCCGGTATGCCAACACCCATGAATGGGCCCGGCAGGAGGGAAATCTAATTGTGGTTGGAATTTCCGATCACGCCCAGGAAAGCCTGGGGGACATTGTTTTTGTGGATCTGCCCCCGGCGGGCCAGTATTTTAAAAAGGGAACGGTCTTTGGGGTGGTGGAATCGGTTAAAGCCGCCAGCGATCTGTACCTGCCCGTTTCGGGAAAAATAAACGCCGTGAACGGGGCCCTGGGGCCGGCGCCGGAAACGGTCAACAAAGACTGCTACGGCGAGGGCTGGATGGTTACCGTCGAGCCGGAGGATCCGGCGGAATGGGAAACCCTGCTTAGCCCCGGCGAATACGAAAAGATCGCCGCCCTGGAGGAATAGGTGCCCTACATTCCCGTAACCCGCGCCCAGCGGGACGAAATGCTTAGGACCCTGGGGATCGGTTCCATGGAGGATCTCTTCCGGGAGGTACCCGAAGAATTCCGCTTCCCCCCCATAAACATGGAGGACGGATTAAGCGAAGCCGAAGTGCTCCGGGAAATTTCCGGCCTGGCCGCCGTCAATGTCAGCGCCGGCAGATACCGGTGGTTCCTGGGGGGGGGAATCTACAACCACTTTATTCCCGCCGCGGTAAACGCCCTGGCATCCCGGGGAGAATTCCTTACCGCCTATACTCCCTATCAGCCGGAGGTAAGCCAGGGAACCCTCCAGGGGATCTTTGAATACCAAAGCATGATCGCCCGGCTCCTGGGGATGGATGTGGTTAATGCCGGACATTACGACGGCGCCACCGCCCTGGCCGAGGCGGTGATCATCGCCCTTAAACAAAAAAAAACCGGGGAAAGATCCAGGGTGCTTATTCCCCGGAACCTCCATCCTGAATACAAAGAGGTCCTCTCCACATACCTGGTTTCGTATAATCCGGTACTGGAAGAATACCCGGGGGATCCCGCCGGGGCCGCCGCCGGGGGCGAAGCTCCGGCCTGTGTGGTTGCCGCATACCCCGATTTTTTCGGGGTCCTCCCCGATCTGCGGGGAGCCGCCGGGGCAATCCACGCCCGGGGGGGGCTCTTTATTGTCCAGGCAGATCCCCTTATGCTGGGGCTGTTTAAAAGTCCCGGTGAATGGGGGGCGGATATTGTTACCGCCGAAGGCCAATGCCTGGGGAACGACATGAATTACGGCGGCCCCCTTTTGGGAATCATGGGGGTAACCGGGGAATTGATGCGGAAAATTCCCGGCCGCATCGCCGGGGAAGCCCGGGACAGCCGGGGAAGGCGGGGCTATGTCCTTACCCTTTCCGCCCGGGAACAGCACATCCGGCGGGAACGGGCCCTGTCCAACATCTGTTCCAACCAGGGCCTTTCCATGCTCCGCTCCTGTATCTACCTGGCCCTGATGGGCAGGGAGGGGCTCCGCCGGGCCGCGGAACTATGCTGGGACCGTTCCCATTATGCGGCAAAAGCCATCGGGGCCCTTCGGGGCTTTACCGCCGCGGAAGAAGCGGGGGGCGCCGGAGGAAATTTCTTCCGGGAATTTACCCTGGGGCTTCCCCGCGGCCTGGATGCGGAAAAGCTGTCCGGGGACTTAATCGAAAAAAAGAAGATCGTCCCCGGACTGCCCCTGTCCCGGTATTTCCCGGACCGGAAGAATCAACTGCTGGTCTGCGTTACGGAAAACAATTCCAGGGAAGACATAGACGCCCTTGTGTCGGCCCTGGGGGAGCTTTAGCATGACAAACCAAAACCCCGTCCTTGACACTTCTCCCCTGGTCCCTCCGGTCCCCCTTCTGTTTGAAGAATCGGTCCCGGGCCGGCGGGGGGCGATCCTCCCCGAACCGGAGCCGGGGGGAACTCCCCCGCCGCCGGAACTGATCCGGGCGGCGCTGGATCTGCCGGAGTTGAGTGAATCCCAGGTGGTGCGTCACTTCACCGGGCTTTCCCGCATTAATTTTTCCGTGGACGGCCAGTTCTATCCCCTGGGTTCCTGCACAATGAAGTACAACCCCAAAATGAACGAAGACGCCGCCGCCGAAGAGGGGTTCCGCCGTTCCCATCCCCTGCTGGCCGGCAGATACAACCAGGGAAACCTGGCGCTTATGTACCGTCTTCAGGAAAGCCTTAAAAAACTTACCGGCTTTGGGGGCTGTTCCCTCCAGGGAGCCGCCGGCGCCCAGGGGGAACTGGCGGGGATGTTGATGATCCGCGCCTGGCATCTTAGCAGGGCCGGGGAAGAACGAAGGCGGGTGCTGATCCCCGATTCCGCCCATGGGACAAACCCTGCCACCTGTACCATGGCGGGGTTTACCGCCGAATCGATCCCCTCGGGACCCGGCGGAGCCGTGGACATGGATGCCCTTAGAAGGGCCGTCTCGGGGGAAGGGGCCGCCACCCTGGGGGGAATGATGATCACCAACCCCGGCACCCTGGGACTCTTCGAGAAAAACATTGTGGAGATCATCAGGATAATCCACGATGCGGGGGGCCTGGTCTACGGCGACGGGGCCAATATGAACGCCCTCATGGGGATCGTCAAACCCGCCGATCTGGGTTTTGACGTGATGCACCTGAACCTCCATAAGACCTTTTCCACCCCCCATGGCGGGGGCGGACCGGGGGCGGGGGCGATCCTGGCGGGTAAAACCCTGGGGGCCTTCCTGCCCGGGCCGGTGGTAGTCCGAAGGGCAGAGGCCCAAAAGGCAGGGACCGCACCGGGACCAAGCGGGAACGCAGGGGCCGCACCGGGGGATCCGGCGGCGGAACCGTACCGCCTGGAATCGCCCCCCTCCTCCATAGGCCGGATCAAGGCCTTTCAGGGAAACTTCGGGATCCTGGTCAGGGCCTACGCCTATATCAGAACCCTGGGGGGCCGGGGACTGCGCCGGGCCTCGGAGTACGCCGTCCTTAACGCCAACTACCTTAGGGAATTGGTCAAGGAACACTACCCCACCCCATTCGGAGCGGACCGGCCCTGCATGCACGAGTTCACCGCCGCCCCGGATTTAGGCGGGGGGATCCACACCGTCGACATAGCCAAACGGCTTATTGACTACGGCTTCCATCCCCCCACGGTGTATTTTCCCCTTATTGTAAAGGAAGCCCTTATGGCGGAACCCACCGAGACCGAAACAAAGGAAACCCTGGAAGCCTTTGCCGCAGCCCTCGGGGCCATCGCCGAAGAGGCCCGGACCAATCCGGAACTTCTTAAGGGCGCTCCCCATAATACCCCCGTGGGAAGACTCGACGAGACGGCGGCGGCAAGAAATCCCATACTGCGGTACGGCCCGGCGGAGTAGAGAAACAACCCGAACCCGTACTATACTGGCAGCCTGTGGATTTTTGGAGGTCCCATGCGCGAAGCCCCGCAAAGTGCCGGGTCCATGTATAGTTCCCGGCCCGCACCGCAAAAGTATTCGGTCTCCGAACTTACGGGGCTTATCCAGGTGAACCTGGAAAACGCCTTCCCCTCGGTACTGGTCGAGGGGGAACTTTCCAATTGCCGTCCCTCCAGCACGGGGCACCTGTATTTTTCCCTTAAAGATCCGGGGGCAAAACTTGATGCGGTGATGTTTAAAAACCGCCTGTCTTCGCTGAACTTTGAACCCCGGGACGGCATGCTCCTCCGGGTCCGGGGGCGCATATCGGTCTATCCCCAGCGGGGAAACTACCAGCTGATCTGCGACGGAATGGAACTGGCCGGAACCGGGGATATCCTGGCAATGCTGGAACGGCGCAAACAGGCCCTGGCGGCGGAGGGGCTCTTTGACGCCGAGCGGAAAAAACCAATCCCCCGGTTCCCCGAAACGGTGGGAGTGGTAAGCTCCCCCACCGGGGCGGCGGTTCAGGACATCCTGAACATCCTCCGGCGCCGGGCCGGGGGAATCCGGGTAATTGTTCTTCCCGCTCCGGTCCAGGGGGCGGATGCGGCGCCTATCATTGCCCGGCGCATAGAGCAGGCCAACCGGTGGGGCCTGGCGGATGTGCTTATTGTGGGCCGGGGGGGGGGATCCCTGGAGGATCTTCTTCCCTTTTCGGAGGAAGTGGTGGTCCGGGCCATAGGGGATTCGGCAATTCCCGTGGTCAGCGCCGTGGGCCATGAAATCGACAACACCCTTTCGGATCTGGCGGCGGATCTTAGGGCCCCCACCCCTTCGGCGGCGGCGGAACTGGTCAGCGCCCGGCGGGAAGAGGTCCTGGAAACGGTACGGTTCCTTAGCCGGGAAATGGCGGATCATATCCACAGCCGGATTGAACGGGTCCGGCTGTTAATAAAGCCCTTTAGCCAGCAGGACCTGGAACTTCGTTTTATGTCCATACTCCAGCCGGTCCTGGTCCGGTTCGACGATGCCAAGGAATCTCTTATCAATTCGCTTAAGGAGCGGATCGACGGCCTTCTTCGCCGGCTGGAGATGGCCCGGCTGGGACTGGAGGCGGGAAGCCCCCTGGGGGTGCTGGAACGGGGTTTTTCCATGGTGGTGAACGAACGCAGCGGCAAACTGGTACGCCGGGCCGCCGACGCCCGGCCCGGGGACAGGCTTTTTATCCGGCCTCTGGAGGGGCGCATCATGGCATTAACCGAAGCGGTGGAGCCGCTTATTACCAAAGAATAGGAGCAAACCATGGCGAAGGCGGGGGGAACAAAAACAAGCGGCGAAGGAAACATGAAAAATTTCGAGGAACGGCTGGAACGGCTGGAGCACCTGGGGGAAACCATCCGGAAGACCACCGTTCCCCTGGAAGAAGCCCTGGGGGCCTTTGAAGAGGGGATCAAACTGGCCCGGTCGCTGGAGACGGATCTGGAAAAAATACAAAGCCGCATCGAGATCCTTCTTAATTCTCCGGATGCAAAGATCCAGGAAAGCCCCGAACTGGATCTGTTTGGCAGCGAATGATACGGATCCTTTCCCCTGAGGAGGCGCGGAAAATTGCCGCCGGTGAAGTAATCGACAGGCCCGCGGCGCTGGTCCGGGAATTTATCGACAATGCCCTTGATTCCGGCGCCTCCAGCATCGAGCTTGCCATCGAGGGGGGGGGCATAGACAAGGTGGAGGTCATCGACAACGGATCCGGCATGACCAGGGAGGATCTGGCCCTGTGCATTAAAACCCACGCCACCAGTAAGATCCGGTCCCTGGAGGATCTTTCCCGGACCCTTACGCTGGGTTTCCGGGGGGAGGCCCTGGCCGCCGCGGCCGCCACGGCCAGGCTGGAAATTATCACCAGCACCGATGGCCGGGAGGCGTGGCTGCTGGAAACCAAGCCCGGAACCGGCGCCCAGGGGGAATCCCCGGCGGAGTCTCTTACCGGAACCCGCCGCACCCGGGGTACCAGCGTCAGGGCCCTGGGACTGTTTGACCACATCCCCGCACGGAAACGGTTCCTTAAGCGGGAGGCCGGCGAGGCCGCCCTGTGCCGCCAGGTCTTTACCGAAAAGGCCCTGGCTTTTCCCGGCGTCTCCTTCCGTTTTGTTCAGGATCGCCGCATAAAACTGCAGATCCTGCCCCGGCTTGAAACCGGCGCCGCCGGGGAGGATCAGCATACCGCCATAGCCTCGGCGGAACCCTTTAAAACCCGGTTTGGCGAACTTATCCTACAGAACAACGAACGGATCTTTCTTCACACCCACCGGGGATCCGGCGGCGGTTTTACCGTAACCGTGGTATTCGGCGGACCGGAACTGTACCGCCAGGACAGAAGGCAGCAGTACGTCTTTGTCAATAAACGGCGAATCCAGGATTACGGTTTACTGCAGGCCCTGGAATACGGCTTAACGGGATTTTTTCCCAACAGCAGCCACCCTGTGGGGGCGATCTTTATCCAGATAGATCCGGCCCTGGCGGATTTTAACATCCACCCCGCAAAACGGGAGGTCCGCTTTGCCGATCCGGGGGCGATACACCATGCCATAAGCAGCATGCTCCGGGAATATGTACATAAAAACACCGCCGCCTATGGATCGGGCCCCTCCTCGTTCACCCCCCATACCCTGCCCTATCAGCATACCCTGGCGATGGAGGCCCTGCTGGAACGGCGGGACGACTTTGCCCCCCTGCCCCGGGGAAGCGCCGGTGACAGGGCGGAGCCGGGGGGATATGCGGCGGAGACCGCGGGATATGCAGCGGAGACCGCGGGATATACGGCGGAGACCGCGGATTATACGGCGGGATCTGCGGCGGAAACCGGAGGAATCTATTCGCCGCTGCGCCTCGCGGGGCGGGTCTTTAACCTCTTTATCATCGTTGAAAGAGGAGACCGGCTTTATATTGTGGATCAGCACGCCGCCCATGAACGGGTGCTTTATAACCGCTATGTTTCCAGGCCGGTCCCTTCCCAGGCGCTGCTGGTGGCAATTCCCTTTACCACCGGCAGTCCCCAGGACGATGCGTTTCTCCGGGCCAAGCGGGAAGAACTGGCGGCCCTGGGTATTGTTATTGAAGACGAGGGGGGAGGCACCTGGCATATAGAGGCCCTGCCTGTATCCTGGGGAATGGGGGACGGCGAAACCGTTAAAGAAATTCTGGCCCTTCAAAGCGCCGGGGAACACATGGCCGAACGGTGGGCCGCGGCCTTATCCTGCCGGGGGGCGATTAAAGACGGCGCCCTCCTGGACGACGGGGCCGCCCTGGCCCTGGCACAGGAGGTCCTGGCCCTGCAGGATGCGACCGGGGAAATGCCCCGGTGCCCCCATGGCCGGCCCCTGTGGACGGAGATTACCCGGGAGGAACTGTTCCGGGCGGTCCGGCGGATAGACTGAAGGTTCCCGGTTCCCATTTTTATCCTCATCTTACATCGCCGGGATGACAAAAAAAATTGTTGACATTCCTGACAAATATAGTAAAATATAGTCCAGGGAATCCGTTGACAAATAATCCCGGTTACGGTACTCTTTTGGGATACACGAAAGAATCGGCAGTAAACGGAACGTTGTTTTCCGGCATTCCATCGGCTTAACCGCCGTATCCTCCGTCACTATCAGGCAGGTTGAACGCATGACAAGAATTAAACGCGGTTTGGATTTACCCATCACCGGCGCACCGCGCCCGGTGATTGAACCGGGGTGTCCGGTAAAGCGCGTGGCGGTGATTGGTTTCGACTACCACGACATGAAACCGTCCATGGCGGTTCAAACAGGCGACCGGGTTAAACTTGGGCAGGTCCTGTTTTCCGACAAAAAAAATCCCGGTGTACAGTACACCTCCCCCGGAGCAGGGGTGGTCAGCGCCATTAACCGGGGCGCCCAGCGGGTTTTTCAATCGGTGGTTATCGATCTTGAGGGGGAAGATGCCGTCAGCTTTCCCCGGTACAGCAATGAAGAGCTGGATCAACTGCCCGCCGGTACGGTGCGGGAAAATCTTTTGCAGTCGGGGTTGTGGACAGCCCTTAGGACCCGGCCCTATTCCAAGCCCCCGGCGGTAGAGGGCGAACCGGCTTCTATCTTTGTAACGGCCATAGACACCAACCCCCTGGCGGTGAATCCCGCCCTTGTTATTGCCGAACACACCGAAGATTTCCTCCGGGGTGTGCGGCTTCTGTCCCGGCTGGCAAAACCGGTCTTTATCTGCGCCGCCGAAAAGAGTTCTATCCCCGGCGAAGGGCTGCCGGGGACCCGGTTTGAACGTTTTGCCGGCCCCCACCCCGCGGGACTGCCGGGAACCCACATTCATTTTTTAGATCCCGTGGATGCCCATAAAACCGTCTGGTACATCGGCTACCAGGACGTGATCGCCATCGGCAAGCTCTTTTCCACGGGAAAGCTCTGGGTGGAACGGGTGGTTTCCCTGGCCGGTCCGGTGGTAAAAAAACCCCGGCTGCTGCGGACCCGCCTGGGGGCCAGCCTGGAGGACCTGACGGCGGAGGAATTACAGCCCGGCGAAAACCGGGTAATTTCCGGGTCGGTCTTCGGCGGACGGACCGCCCGGGGCCCCATGGCCTTTTTGGGGCGCTACCATCAGCAGGTTTCCTGTATCCGGGAAGACCGGAAGCGGGAGATGTTCTACTTTTTACGGCCCGGTTTTAACAAACATTCGGTGTTGAATATTTTTATTTCGGCGCTTAACCGCCGGAAGCGTTTTGCCCTTACCACCACCACCAACGGGAGCTTCCGCCCCATTGTGCCGATGGGAAATTACGAGGCGGTAATGCCCTTGGACATTCTGCCCACCCATCTGCTTAGGTATCTGGTGGTGGGAGACACAGAAATGGCCCAGAAACTGGGTTGTCTGGAATTGGATGAGGAGGATCTAGCCTTGTGTTCCTATGTTTGCGCCGGCAAGTATGAGTACGGCCCTATTTTGCGGGATCTGTTGACCCGTATCGAGAAGGAGGGCTGACATGGGATTACGCCGGCTTCTTGACAACATGAAACCCCTTTTTAAAGAGGGGGGAAAGCTTCAAAAACTCTACCCTTTTTACGATGCCATAGATACCTTTTTGTACCGCCCCGATTTTACAACCCGTACCACCGCCCATGTGCGGGACGGCATGGACCTAAAGCGGATCATGATCATTGTGTTTTTTGCCGTCTTCCCCACCCTGTTTGCGGGGATGTGGAACGTGGGATTCCTCGCCAACAGCGCCTTCCAGGCCAACCCAGAACTGCTGGCGGCGGCAAAGGGCTGGCGGATAGACCTGCTGACCCGGTTTGTGGGCTTCGATCCGGGAAATCTCTGGGCCAACCTTGCCCACGGGGCGGTCTACTTTGTACCGGTTTATATTGTGGCCTTTGCCGTGGGGACCTTTTGGGAGGTCCTCTTTGCCAGCGTCCGGAAACACGAAGTCAGCGAGGGCTTTTTTGTTACGACGATCCTGTTCCCCCTGATCCTTCCCCCCACCATTCCCCTGTGGCAGGTGGTACTGGGGGTAAGCTTTGGCCTGGTCATCGGCAAGGAAGTATTCGGCGGCACGGGCTATAATTTTCTTAATCCGGCCCTTACCGGCCGGGCATTTCTGTTCTTTGCATACCCCGGGCAGCTTACGGGGGAGACCGTATGGGTGCCCGTGGACGGCCTTACCAGCGCCACACCCCTGGCCCAGGGGGGGGCGGAAATTAACGTTACCTGGATGCAGGCATTTTTGGGGGTCATGCCCGGTTCCCTCGGCGAAACCTCCACCCTGGCAATCCTTATCGGCGGAGCGCTCCTGATCATTACCGGGGTCGCTTCTCTGCGGATTATTGTGGGGGTCCTGCTTGGGGCGGGGGCCATGGCCCTGGCGTTTAATATTATCGGTTCCGAAAGCACCGCCCTGTTTGCCCTCCCCTGGTATTGGCATTTTGTCCTGGGGGGCTTTGCCTTTGGGACGATCTTTATGGCCACCGATCCGGTATCCGCCGCCATGACAAATACGGGCAAATGGCTCTTCGGGATCCTAATCGGCGTGATGGTCATACTGATCCGGGTAATTAATCCCGCCTTTCCGGAGGGCATGATGCTGGCGATCCTCTTCGGCAACCTCTGCGCTCCCCTGATCGACCATTTTGTAGTTTCAGCCAACATCAAACGGAGGATGGCGCGCCATGTCCAACACTAAAAAAGAATCTATCGTCAGAACGCTCCTGGTGGCGCTGGCGGTAAGCCTGGTGGCGTCGATTTTTGTGGCCGGTTCCGCTATCTATCTAAAGCCCGTCCAGCGGGAAAACAGTCTGCTGGACAAACAGCGGAGTATTTTGTCCATCGCCGGAGCCGGGGGAAGCGAGCTTTCTTCCCGGGAGGTACAGGAACTATTTGCCAGCCGCATCCGGGCTAAGGTAATAGACATTACCACCGGTGAAGAACAGCCGAACCTTGATCCGGTAAGCTATGATCCCTTAAAGGCCGCCAGGGATCCCAAGACCTCGATAGAACTAAGCCGGGAGGAAGATATTGCCTCGATCAAACGCCGGGAACAGTACGTGACGATCTACCAGCTGGAAAACCAGGGCCGCATCGAAGCCCTGATCCTGCCTATCCGGGGTTACGGCCTTTGGTCAACCCTGTACGGCTTTTTGGCGATTAAACCGGATCTAAACACCGTGGTGGGCCTTGGATTTTACCAGCACGGGGAGACCCCCGGCCTGGGCGGAGAGGTGGACAATCCCCGGTGGAAGGCCCTTTGGCCCGGCAAAACCCTCTTTGACGAAGCGGGCCGTCCGGTGATCGAGATTATCAAGGGAAATGTTAATCCCTCCAACCCCGGGGCGGAACATCAGGTGGATGCGCTGTCGGGGGCTACTTTGACCAGCAGGGGCGTAAACCGGCTGCTGCTATTCTGGCTGGGCGACAGGGGCTTCGGGCCCTACCTCGCCAAACTGCGTCAACAAGGAGTCTAGCCATGGAAAAACAGGCAAGTATTAAAGAAGTTCTCTTGCATCCGGTGATCGACAACAACCCGGTTACCCAGCAGATCCTGGGTATCTGCTCATCGCTGGCGGTTACCTCGGGCCTAAAAACTGCGCTGGTTATGGCCATTTGCCTAACCCTGGTTACGGCCTTTTCCAGTTTCTTTATTTCCCTGATACGGAACCAGATTCCCAGCTCGATCCGCATGATCGTCCAGATGGTTATTATCGCCTCCTTGGTCATTCTGGTGGATCAGATCCTTAAGGCCTATGTCTTTTCCCTGTCAAAACAACTTTCCGTTTACGTGGGGCTGATTATCACCAACTGTATCGTCATGGGCCGGGCGGAGGCCTATGCCATGGCAAATCCCCCTGTCCGGTCCTTTGTGGACGGCATTGGTAACGGCCTGGGATATTCCTTGATGCTCCTTACCTTGGGGGTTTTCCGGGAATTGTTCGGTTCGGGAAAACTCTTCGGCTTTGTGATCATGCCGGTAATTAAAGACGGGGGCTGGTATGAACCCAACGGCCTTCTGTTAATGCCCCCTTCGGCTTTTTTCCTTATCGGCCTTATAATCTGGGCCCTGCGAATATGGAAGAAAGATCAGCAGGAAGAAGCGTCCTTTAAACTGGCGCCGCAATTTTCACAGCAGGACTGGTAAGAGGAGGCACCCATGGAACAGTTAGTAAATCTTTTTATACGGGCCCTTTTAATAGAAAACATGGCCCTGGCCTTTTTCCTTGGCATGTGTTCCTTCATTATGATGTCCAAGAAGGTGGATACCGCCCTGGGTCTGGGGATTGCAGTTATTGTGGTTCAGGCCATTACCGTTCCGGTGAACAACCTGGTATATAATTACCTTTTGCGGGACGGGGCCCTGGCCTGGGCGGGGCTGCCGAACATAGATTTATCCTACCTGGGCTTTCTAACCTACATCGGCGTTATTGCCGCCATTGTACAGATTCTGGAAATGACCATGGATAAATACATGCCCAAGCTGTACAACGCCCTGGGAATCTTTTTGCCCCTGATCACCGTGAACTGCGTAATTATGGCGGGGTCCCTGTTTATGGTGGAACGGGATTACACTTTTCCCGAAAGTCTGGTATACGGCGTCGGTTCCGGCGCTTCCTGGGCCCTGGCGATTGCGCTTTTGGCCGGTATACGGGAAAAATTAAAATACAGCAATGTGCCCGCGGGACTCCAGGGAAAGGGGATTACCTTTCTTACCATCGGATTGATGGCCCTGGGTTTCATGTGCTTTTCCGGCATACAGCTTTAAGGAGAAACGATGAACACTCAGGAAATTTACCTTGCCATTGGGATGTTTACCGCGATAGTTATGGCCCTGGCGGTTATTATCCTCATTGCCCGGGCCGCCCTGGTTAGTACCGGGGACATCATTATAGAGCTTAACGGCGAAAAAAACGTCACCGTCCCCGCCGGAGGAAAGCTCCTGCAAACCCTGGCGTCCCAGGGGATCTACCTTTCCTCTGCCTGCGGCGGCGGCGGTACCTGCGGCCAGTGCAAATGCCAGGTCTTTGAGGGCGGGGGGGATATGCTCTCCACCGAGGAGCCCCATTTTACCCGCCGCCAGGCCCGAAACCACTGGCGCCTTGGCTGCCAGACGCCGGTTAAGCAGAACATGAAAGTCACCGTGTCCGAAGATGTCTTTGGCGTTAAAAAATGGGAGTGTACGGTGGAATCCAATCCCAGCGTGGCCACCTTTATTAAAGAGCTGACCCTGCGGCTCCCCGAGGGAGAGGACGTGAATTTCCGGGCCGGCGGTTATATGCAGCTTGAATGCCCGCCCCATACGGTGAACTACAAGGATTTTGATATTTCCTCCGAATACCGGGGCGATTGGGATAAATTCAACCTTTGGCGCTATGTCTCCAAGGTGGACGAGCCGGTTATCCGGGCCTATTCTATGGCAAACTACCCGGATGAAAAGGGGATTGTTAAATTCAATATCCGCATTGCATCCCCGCCGCCGCGGCAGCCCGGCCTGCCGCCGGGGCTTATGTCCTCCTATGTGTTCAGCCTAAAACCGGGGGACAAGATTACCGTCTACGGTCCCTTTGGAGAATTCTTTGCCCGGGATACGGATGCGGAAATGGTCTTTATCGGCGGCGGCGCGGGGATGGCCCCCATGCGGTCCCACATCTTTGACCAGTTGAAACGGCTAAAGTCAAAACGGAAGATTAGCTTTTGGTACGGGGCCCGTTCCCTGCGGGAGGCCTTTTATGTGGAAGAGTTTGACAAACTGCAGAAGGAAAACTCCAACTTCTCCTGGCATCTGGCCCTTTCGGACCCCCTGCCGGAGGACAACTGGACGGGGCTTACCGGTTTTATTCACAACGTGCTTTACGAAAACTACCTAAAGAACCATCCCGCCCCCGAGGACTGCGAATACTATATGTGCGGTCCACCCATGATGTCCTCCGCGGCAATTAAGATGCTTGGCGACCTGGGGGTGGAGCGGGACAATATTATCTTTGACGATTTTGGCGGCGGCGGCTGATACGTACGGAATCAGGTTCCCGCCGCAGGCGGGGTGTAAATCCATGGTGGATGAACCGCCCCGCTAAACCGGCGGGCTGCCGGGGGTTTCCGCACCGGTAACCGCTCATAATCTACGGCGGCCTCCAAAACCTTCCGGTCTTTGGGGGCTGTTTTTTTAGAGGTGAATCCATGGCAGCCGTAATGATAAGTTTCGGCATTATCCTGGTGGTAATGGTTCTTATGTCGATGGGCCTTTTCTTTGGCCGCAGGCCCCTTTCCGGAGGAAGCTGCGGCGGCGAAGACCCCGCCGGATGTGCCGGATGTGAAAAATACGGAAAAGACGCCGGCCCCCAGTGCCCCAAGGAAAAGGGCTAAGGAACGTGCATGGAAAAAAACCGGCGGTCCGGGGCAGGGCAAAAACTAAGCCCCCTTATGGCCCTGCGCCTGGCGGCGCCCCACACCTGGCCCCCCGCATCGATAACACCGGCCCTGCTGGGCATTCTGCTGGCCCTGGATTTTACCGGCCGTTTTCTGCCGCTCATTTCAGTGGCGTTGGTTCTAATCGCGATCCTTATGCAGTCCGCGGCCAACACCTTTAACGATTACTACGATTATATTAGGGGGCTTGATACTCCGGAAAATTCCAAGGAGCCGGAAGACGCCGTGCTGGTGTATAACCGCATAAACCCCGGGGAGGCGCTAAAGCTTGCCATCGGCTTCCTTGCCGGAGCGGCGCTGCTGGGGGGCTGGGTGGTTTTTTTACGGGGCCCGGCGCCGCTCATTGCGGGACTAGGCGGCGCCGCCGCGCTGATCCTGTATTCGGCAAGCCCCCTGCCGATCTCTTTCCTGCCCCTGGGGGAACTGGTCTCGGGCTTTGTTATGGGAGGACTTATCCCCTTTGGGGTCTATGCCGCCCTTACGGGACAGACCGGCGGAACAATCATCCTGCTGAGCATCCCCTGTATCATAGGGGTGGGCCTGGTGATGATGACCAACAACCTCTGTGACATTGAACGGGACAGTTCCGGGGGAAGAAAAACCCTTCCCGTAGTGCTGGGACGAAACCGGGCGCGGAAGCTCTACCTTTTTCTGTTCCTCCTTATGGCGCTTTCCGTTCCGGCCATTGGCATTATCCGTTTTGGTTTTACCGTCCTGGGAAGCATCCCCCCATTGATCGCCGGTCTGCCGGTTTTTAAGCGCCTGTTTACGCTTTCCTACCTCCATTCCCAGCGGGCCCTTTGTTTTAGGACGATCATTTCGGCGGATTTGCTGGTATACGGCGCATACTTTATAATGATCGTTGGGCATATTCTTATACAACAATCCGGTAAGGAACAGTGGTTATGGCTTCTTTCGACAAAAATAAAATAGAAGGCCTTAAGGACGATCTTAAGCTTGTGGATGTCTATGTGGACGAATATCTGCGGGACGAAAGCGGCCATACAACCCTTCGTTCGGTGCTGAGTACAATCAGCGCCACCGGGGGTAAAAAAGTCCGCCCCCTGGTTCTGCTGCTTTCCGGCCGCCTGGGTCCTAAATGGCCGGCATGCCGGGATCGGCTCTGCAAAATGGGGGCGGCGGTGGAACTGATCCACACCGCGTCCCTGATCCACGACGATATTGTGGACGATTCCCCCATGCGCCGGAGAAAACGGACCGTGCAGTCCAAATTTGGCAAAGAAATGGCGGTTTACGCGGGGGATTTTGTCCTTAGCCGCATTGTCTATTATCTTTTTAAGGAGGCCTCCATTGAAGCGGGGATGCTCCTGGCAAAAACCGTGGAAAGCATGTGTTGCGGCGAGATAGGCCAATACGCCGGATCCTACGATACGGAGGCCCCCATCAAAGACTATCTTTCGAATATCTTCGGTAAAACCGCATCCCTCTTTGTGGCGGCCTGCGCCATCGGCGCCATGGAAAGCGGATGCGATAAAAAAACGTCCATGATTTTACGGCAGGTGGGGGAACATATCGGTTACTTGTTCCAGCTTAGGGACGATCTTTTAAACGTAACCTCCAGCACCAGCAGCGAAGGCAAACCCGTCCACAGCGATTTTATCAACGGAATCTATACCATGCCCATTCTCCACGCCCTGCACCACCCCGGCGGCGGCCGTCTGCGGGAGCTTCTCCATACCATCGGGCCCGGAGCGGAGGTTTCGTATAACATCGAAGAAATTGAAAAAGAAGTAGAGGATATCCTCAATTCTTCCCGGGGCATTGAATTTACCCGGGAAACAATCCGCGCCCATGCCAGGCAGGCGGAAGAGCTTCTGGAGACCCTGCCCAAGGGACCGGTACCGCAGGGTTTTTTGGAGATCCTTGAACTTCTAAGCGCCGGTTCTTAGGAGCCTGTCGCACTTCGCTGATTTTTTGCATATTCATGCAAAAAATCCCGATTACCCGGCATCCTGCGGACCTTTGGTCCGATGCAGTTTGCATGGGATGCGGGAAAAGAAAGGGGGCTGAAGGCCGTCATGAGGGGGCTTTCACCAATCGTTGTTTTCTTCATATACGTACTCCCATACTCCTTAAGAACCCGCGGCATGGTGCCGCGGACCTTATAGGGGAAAGTGTACCAACCGGGGGGGCAGGGGGTGTCAATGGTTATTCGGCTGTGTCCTTTTGTACCCCCATGCTTAACTCTTCCCCGGAACTTGGCTATACTTTCTCCATGGATGTATCCCTCGATTCGCCGGACCGCTACGGCTATGATTTTATTCCGGCCCGGTTCTTACCGGAGGGCCGGGACGAATACTGGCTGCGGAACCGGCAAAGCCCCGCCCGCCCCTGGCGTCATCTTACGGACCGGGAAAAAACCACGCTGGAGCAAAACCGCTGCCGGTCCCCCCGGTGGGAGGATCTGCTGGTATGCGATCCCTTTGATCCGGCCCTGATATGGGATACATCGTTCTACGGCCTGGTCCGCATCGGCGTCCTTATGAACAGGATCCTAACCTACCATGATTTTTCCGTCCCCGCGGGCATTAGAAACAGCACCCTGGTTTCCTGCGATGTGGGGGATAATGTGTCCATCCAGGACTGTTCCCTTATCTCCCGGTATATTATCGGAGACCGGTGCATTCTTTCCCGGATTGATGAACTGGTAACCACCAACCATGCCAAATTTGGCAACGGCATTATTAAGGACGGAGAAACCGAGGATCTGCGGGTTTGGATTGACGTGATGAACGAGGCCGGGGGCCGGTCGATCCTTCCCTTCGCCGGGATGATAAGCGCCGACGCTTTTCTGTGGGCGGCCTACCGGGACGACACGGAACTAACCGGCCGGTTTGTGGAAATTACCCAGAAAACATCCGGAAGTCCGGGCATTCCCCTGGACCAGGGAGAATGCCGCGCCGGCCACCGGGGTTATTACGGCCTTATTGAACCGGGGACGGTGATTAAAAGCTGCCGGATTATCAAGGATACGGCGGTGGGAGCGGGGGCGTATATTAAGGGGGCAAATAAGCTTAAGAACCTTAGGATCTTTTCTTCCGAGGAAGAATCCACCCAAATTGGCGAGGGGGTAGAACTGGTGAACGGAATCATCGGATACGGCAGCCATGTGTTTTACGGCGCCAAGGCGGTGCGGTTTGTGCTGGGGAATCAGTGTAATTTAAAATACGGGGCCCGGCTTATCCATTCGGCGCTGGGGGACAATTCCACCGTTTCCTGCTGCGAGATTCTGAACAACCTGGTTTTTCCCGTACACGAGCAGCACCACAACAATTCGTTTTTAATTGCCAGTCTTATTGAGGGGATGAGCAATATGGCGGCGGGAGCCACCGTGGGGAGCAACCACAACAGCCGTTCCAACGACGGGGAAATCCGGGCCGGCAGGGGGTTTTGGCCGGGTCTTTCGGTAACCCTAAAACATTCCAGCCGGTTTGCATCCTTTTGCCTTATAGTCAGGGGGGACTATCCCTATGAACTTAACATTCCCCTGCCCTTCTCTTTGGTTACCAACAATGTTCGCATGGACCGGCTGGAACTTATGCCGGCTTATTTTTGGATGTACAATCTCTATGCCCTGGAGCGGAATTCCTGGAAAGCCCGCCACCGGGATCGAAGGAAGAACAAGGTCCAGCATATCGAGGCCGATTACCTGGCCCCGGATACGGCGGAGGAGATCATCAAGGCCATGGAACTGATCCGGGGATGGATGGATACGGCGGAGTTTAATCCCGAAACGGAAGAAACGGCCCTCCAGCCCGGTTCGGGGGGGAACCCTGCCGCGGATGCGGAGGAAGATCCCGAGTACGATTACCCCGTTGCGGCGGAGGACATTCTTCTGTCAAAGGGCCTTGAACGGCACCACCGTCCCCAGGTGATTTTAAAACCCCGCCGGGCCCTGGCCGCATACCGGGAAATGCTCTTTTATTACGGCATAAAATCCCTGGCGGACTATTTAGAGCCGGATGAAAAAAAGGCCCGGAAGGTCCCCGGCGCCGAAACCCCGGGGGGCCGCATACGATCCATCACGGAGCTTGCCGCCGCCCTGGAAACCGGAGACAGCGAATGGAAGGCCGCGGAAACCGGGGGCCGGGTTAAGGACTGGGTCAATCTGGGGGGACAGATTGCCCCCGCCTTTAGGATTGACCGGCTGCGGAAGGATATTCGGGAGGGAAGGCTTAATTCCTGGGAAGAAATCCACGGACGCTACGGCGAAATAGCCGCCGCCTATGCAAAGGACAGGGCCCGCCATGCCTGGGCGATACTGGCCCTGCTGTACGGAGCCGGGGACGGGACCGGAAAGGCCCATCCCCTGACGGACGGGGGGGCCCTTCAAGGGGCCTTGGAAAAAACTATTAAGACCGCAGGGTGGATCCGGGAACAGGTATTTTTAAGCAGGGCCAAGGATTTTCACGATCCCTTTCGGGGGATCACCTACCGGAACCAAAGAGAGATGGAGCAGGTGGTGGGCCGGGCGGAAAACAATTCCTTTGTCCGGATCACAGAAGAAAAATACAAGCGGCTTACCGCCCGGCTGAAGCAAATCAGGACCCGGTTTTTTCCGGCGCAGTAGCCAGGGGCCGCAGAACGGGAATTACCGGTTCGGTTAATTCAATTACCGCGGGAAAATCCTCCGGCCCCAGCAGCACCGTTTCCCCGTCCATCTGGGCCAGTACCGGCCGGCTTCCTCGCAGCTCAATGCGGTCCGCATTAAACAGCATTGATTCCGGTTTGTCCACGTGGGCGCCGGTGGTAAAAAGGCCCTTCAGGAGGATCTTCCTGAACAGGGGCATCTGCTTAACAGCGCAGACATTTCTTTCGTCGGGAAGGATCATCTTGTGGGAACCGTAGCTTCGCCGTCCGCTTACCCCCATGGCGCAGAGGAGAATTTTTTCCCGGAACCGTGTTACCTCCCTTCCCTGGCAAAAACCCCTCAGCTCCATCTCGTCCACCCGGTACAGCCTATCGTAGAGGAGGGCCGCAATATTTACCCACAGTTTGTAGGAATCCCCCGGCAGGCTGCCCTTCATTTTATTGGTCATGTGGGTGACAAAGGCATCCAGCCCAAGGGAAAGGATATTAAAGGCCAGCAGGGGGTTTCCGCCGGGCCATGTTTTTCCGGCGGCCGTTGAAAGTGTAAGCCCCCGGACCATCTCTATACGGGAGGGCCTAATTAAACGTTCCAGGGCCGTTTCCAGGTCCCACGCATCGGCCCCATCATTGCCGGTCCCCAAAGGAAGGCGGAGAACGGCGCAGCGGGAACGAAAACTCCCGGGGGCCTTATACAGGGCCTGCAGCACCTCCAGGCTGGTCCCATCCCCGCCGGCGGTAATAATCAGATAGAAGTCCCCGTTTCCCCGGGCCTCGGCAATCAGGGCCTGGGTAAGGGCCATGGCATCGCCGGGGCTGCCGGTGGGAACAAGGCCAAAGCTTCCCCATCCCCCGGGATTTTCCGGCAGGACGCAGCGGGAAGGCTGGGCATCGGGACGAAGCCGGTTTTGCCGGACCGCTTCGCCGCATCTGTCAAGGACCATTTTATGGGCTTTCCAGCGCCGGTTTATGGTGAATCCCCCTGCGGAGGGATTGGCGATGATCGTCCAGCGCAGGGCTCCGTCCGGCAGGGCCGTACTCCGGGTAATCAGGGTCTCCAAAGAACCGGCAAAGTCCCGCAGTTTAGCGTCCGTTTTTTTATCCAAGGATTTTTTCAGCGGATGCTTTTCTATCGATGATTCTTCTATTGATGATTCTTCTATCGAGGATTCTTCCATTGGAGATTTTTCCCAGGGGGATTCGTCCAAGCGCCGGACAGCCATGACAAAAGTGTAGCACCATTTTTGTATACCGTGAAGTACGGAAAACGCCCCGCCACGGGTCCCATGCCGGCCATCGCCGTTCCCCATAGCGGCCCTCCTAAAACTACAGGTTTTTTAGGATTGGCTCCATACAAAAGCCCCTTACAATCTATCCTTAGGCAGGGCCGGCGCAGGCGGTGTAGTGGGGTAATAGATCTTTCTAATGCGGATCATTTCCGCGGCTTTTTTTCGAATCGCCGTCCCATCCGGGACCCCGGGGGCATCCGGTCCCCGCTCCAGGGCCAGAGCGCCAAGGACGGCGTTTCCCCCCAGTTCGGCGTCGGGAATTTCCGGCACCTTGAAGATCCGCCCGGAAAGATCCGCCTTGTGCTGATTCCAAAGGGAATTCCGGCCCTGGCTTCCTGATATGACCAGTTCTTGTACCGGAAAACCGGCTCTTTCCAGATCCTCCAGGGCCTTCAAAAACGATATTCCTATGGCATCCATCGCCTTCCTGCCGGGGTGGAGGGGATTTTTAAGAATTTCTTCCACCAGGATATCGTAGGGTTTTTCCCCGTAAGTGGCTGAACGGAAATCTTCCAGCAGCTTGCCGGATTTTTCTATCACCGCCCCGGCATTCCACAGTCCTTCAATGGCATGGGGCAGGATCCGCAGGTTCCCGGTCATTCCGGCGGGCCGTTCCGCCGTAGAGACATTGATCCCCTCGGAACTGCCGGTTCTGTTGCAGACCATCCCCGGCAAAAGAACCCCGGTTCCGATTAGGGCCATAATAAAATCGGAGGCCCCCGCCACAATGGGAATTCCCGGCGGAAGCAGTCCTGAACCGTCCTCCCCTGCACCGCTGTTTTTTTTACGGATCCGCCCGATGATCCGGCCCATTGTTGTAAAGGGAGGGAAGAGCTGCGGATCAATTCCCAGGAAGCGGCATTGGGCCCCATCCCAGTAAAAGGGTTCATAGCTCCGGTGGGGAAGGACCGTAAGCGCCTGGGCCCCCAAGTGCCAGGAGAGCCATTCCTGGGGGGAAAAGAAAAACCGGGTTTTGGCAAACCCCCCGGGGTCCCTGTCCTTAAGGGCCTTGACGTGGGGAAGGAAAAAAGAGGGCCCTTCAAGGGCCTGGACAGGATCGAACCAATAGAGGGGCTCCAGGCTTTCGCCTCCGGCGGTAACCGGCACCAGGGTTGGTCCGTTCCCCGAGGCAATAAACGCCGATGCTTTTACGCCGGGACATTGACGGGCCAGATCCTGCAGGGCCGCGGTAAAGGCGGAAAGCCACACCAGGGGGGACCTTTTCGCTTCATAGGGGAAACGGCAATAGCCGTGCAACACCCCGGCGGTATCGATCAGCGCCGCCTTAAGGGCGCTGGTTCCTATGTCTGCACAGCACAGAAGGGGCATTAACTGCAGCAATCCCCCGGAACAGCGGGCTCCTTAGTTTCGTTTTCCACCGAGAGCAGCTTTTCTATCAGATCCCGGTTATCCAGCAGGGAACTGACGGATAGTTCCTGATGGAGCCGGGATATGGTCCGGGCAAAGAGTTTGCTGACGCTTACCGGGATATACCATTCTTTTTTTAGGAGCTCTTCGTGGTACACCGCATTGGTCCCGATGATACGGTAAAAAAGCCCCTGCCGAAAGGCCTCGTCAAAATAATCCATGGCGGCCCCGGAAAAGAGGGGCAGGCTTATGGCGGCTATTACGTCCAGGGCCCCCTGTTCTTTAAGGAATCCCATGGCCTTTAACAGGGTGGCGCCGGAACCAAGAATATCGTCGGCCATAAAGACCGTTTTGTCCTTTACGCTGCCCAGCAGCCGCAGTTCCGCAATATTGCTTTCCCCGGCATCCTTGGTAACCCGGGAATAATCCCGTTCCTTGTACAGCAGGGCCAGGGGTTTTTTAAAACTATTCGCATAGAATTTATTCCGGTCCACCGCTCCCGTATCGGGAGAAACCACCACGAAATTCCCCTCCCGGATTTGGGCCATCTTTGACAGTTCCCTGATAATCTGGTAACTGGCGTGGAGGCTTTCAAAACCCATGGTCCGGAAGGCGTTGCTTATTTCCCGGGAATGTATGTCCAGGGTAAGCAGCCGATCC
Source organism: Spirochaetaceae bacterium (assembly GCA_031277165.1). GTDB lineage: Bacteria > Spirochaetota > Spirochaetia > Treponematales > Breznakiellaceae > JAISLT01. The sequence goes on along the minus strand of JAISLT010000026.1, from coordinate 1,823 downwards.
ACCCCCAGGGATTCCAGGATGATCCCGATGCGGCTTGCGGTGAGCCCCTCCCGGCCCTTCCGTTTATGCTGCCGTGAATAGGGATAGTTGGGCAGCACCAGGGTTATACGCTCTGCCCCCGCCTGCTTTACCGCATCCACCGTGACCAACACCGACATAATATGATCGTTCACCGAAAAGGACCTGCGGACCCCGCCGTAAAAAGTAAGGGGACAGCGGTTTTCTACATCTTCTACAATATAAACGCACTTGCCCCGAACCGACTCAAGGATCTCCGCCTTAATTTCCCCATTGGCAAACAGGGTAAACCGGGCGTCCACCTTAAACCGGGGGGACAGAAATTTCCCCGTTCCCGCGGTACTCAGGTTTGCCGCATCGTGGACAAAGGTAAGCTGCCGCAGGACCTCTTCCCTGGTCATCCCATGGTGCTGGGCAAGGTTGGTAACGGCCTTCTCAAATTTTTGACGGTAACAATGTTTAAGGTGAACAATCACCTCACCGGCGAAGGCCTCTCCCCCGGGGCAGGCCAGCACTGCAAGTTTTGACGGATCCGCATAACTCATGGATGGGTTTAGAATACTACGATCCCGCGGTCCGGTCAAGCGGCCGCATTGCCTAATAATTATTCCAGCCGAAAAGGGGCGGTTGCCCAGTAAATGAGCCTCCCCGGAGCAGAGCTCCGGGGTATCCCTAAGCGTTGCCATATCTGCGGGGAGGCTCGTTCGATAGGAAATTTATAGTACCGTCTGGTTTAATCAGCCCGTTGGGCTGGCAATTAGAAGAAAGATTTATGCGCCGCTATACAGCGGCGTGGAATTGTACCAAATTTTTGTAAATGTTGCGTTGTTTGAGCCGGAGCAGAGCTCCGGGGTATTAAACCAGACTTTCGAATAAAGGGCACGGAGACGATTTTTGCTTTAATCGGGAGTCAAAATTTCCGCAAAATTACGGTAATTCGCGGGGAGAAACACTATGGGGGCAGAACGCTAGTGTTCTGTCCAATACAGATTGCTGTGGAACCTCTTTTTCCGGCAAAAGCCCCCTCTCACAGTTTTGCCCAAAGTAAAGGACAAATACCGTGAATTTGCCCACGCCCTCGGCGTGACGCCGCCGGGGTTTTGGCAGGCACACCCGCAAAAAAAGCGGCGCGGGGTGGCCGCAAAAACTGACCCGGACTTGTTCCGGGACGGCTTTTTGCGGACAGGCCCCCCAGGGTTTTTTGTGTGCCTGCCCCACTAATCAGCGGCGTCGGTAACTACGTGGTCGCGGAATTTCTCGTTTTTCATTTTGATTTGGGCAGAACGCTAAGACTTAATCAGCGCGGCAATTTCGTCAAGGGCGTCTTCCGCGGCCTGGCCGCCCGTGGCCAGCCCTATGCCGTTGACAACGGGTTTGTCCACTTCGCCGACAAGAAGAGCGGTACGGATAACAAAATCAAACGCCGGCGCCTGTTTGGCCAGTTCCGGAACCTTGCATTTGGTAACCGAATACTGGTTTGCCAAGCCTCTTTTTTTTAACCCGGTTTCGAGTCTGTCAAGCACTTTTACGTAGATACCGGTTCCCGCGGCAAGTAAAATTTTCTTCATAATTTTATTAAGTATATTCATATTGACATAATATGGCAATAGCTTTATGCTGATACGTATGAAATCGCTTGCCATTACGGTGAAGAACGAAACGGGGCTTCATTCCCGGCCCGCGGACGTGTTTGTCAGAACAGCAAAACTCTACCAGTCGAATATTGAAGTTTCCAAGGGAAATAAAAAGGCCAACGCCAAAACCATACTCAAGGTTATACTGTTAAACGTCTGCGAGAACGACGA
>JAISLT010000056.1 GCA_031277165.1 Spirochaetaceae bacterium | reverse complement strand
TTAGAAGAAAGATTTATGCGCCGCTATACAGCGGCGTGGAATTGTACCAGATTTTTGTAAGCATTGCGTTATTTCAGCCGCAGCAGAGCTGCGGGGTATTAAACCAGACTTTCGAATAAACAGGAGATCAACATGGATCCGTTGAAAAAGAATCCCGCATGGCAGGGCCGGAGGGGGCCCTTGGTTCTGATAATTATGGACGGCGTGGGTTGCGGAAAATACCAAGAGGGGGACGCGGTGGCGGATGCAAGGATGGACGCCCTCTGGGCCATAAGGGCATCCAGTCCCCATACAACGCTTAAGGCCCATGGCATAGCCGTGGGGCTCCCCTCGGATGACGATATGGGCAACAGCGAAGTGGGCCATAACGCCATGGGCTGCGGCAGGGTCTTTAACCAGGGGGCGGCCCTGGTGTCCCAGGCAATTGCCGGCGGAGCGATGTTCCGGGGCAATGCCTGGAAGGAGGTGGTAGATAATCTCAAAGGGGCCTCCGCGGAGAAATCCGGTCCGGGAAAGGACGCCGGCGGAACCCTGCACTTTATCGGCCTCTTTAGCGACGGCAATGTCCACAGTCACATGGATCACCTTAAGGCGATGATAGGCCGGGCAAAGGAAGACGGGGTCCGCCGGGTGCGGATCCACATCCTGCTTGACGGCCGGGATGTGGGCGAAACCAGCGCCCTGGAATATATAGACCCCTTTGAAGATTTTCTTGCGGGGCTTAACAAGGGCGGCTTTGACGCACAGATTGCCTCCGGGGGGGGCCGCATGTGGATCACCATGGACCGCTACGGGGCGGATTGGGAAATGGTTCACCGGGGATGGGAAACCCATGTCCACGGTAGGGCCCGGCTTTTTAAGAGTGCCCGGGAAGCGGTGGAAACCTACCGCCGGGAAATCCCCGGCATTATCGATCAGGACCTGAAGGAATTTGCCGTGGCCGGGGAAGACGGCAAACCCATTGGAACCATAGCAGACGGAGATTCGGTGGTGTACTTTAACTTTCGGGGGGACCGGGCCCTGGAGATAAGCGCCGCCTTCGAGGAAGATTCCTTTGACAAGTTTGACCGGGGAAGGCGGCCCGCCGTCTGCTATGCGGGGATGATGGAATACGACGGAGACACCCACGTCCCCAGGCGCTATCTGGTAAGTCCCCCGGCCATCGACAGAACCATGGGCGAGTACCTGGCCGCTTCGGGGGTCCGCACCCTGGCGATCTCCGAAACCCAAAAATACGGGCATGTGACGTACTTTTTTAACGGCAACCGCACCGGCAAGTTCAGCGAAAAACTCGAAGATTACGAAGAAATAAAAAGCGACGTGGTTCCCTTTGAACAGCGCCCATGGATGAAGTGCGCCGATATAGCCGACAGGGTTATCCACGCCATGGGATCGGGAAAATACGATTTTATCCGGCTTAACTTTCCCAACGGAGATATGGTGGGCCATACCGGGGTATACCAGGCGGTAATCTGTTCTATGGAAGCAATGGATATCCAGCTGGGAAGGATCCGCCGGGCCGCCGCCGGCGCCGGGGCGATCCTGGTAATTACCGCGGACCACGGCAACTCCGACGATATGTTCGAGCACAATAAGAAAACCGGGGAGGTCTCTTTGAAGGCCGATGGAACTCCCAAACCTAAAACCAGCCACAGCCTTAACCCCGTTCCCTGCATCATCTATGACCCCGAATACAAGGGTGAATATGCCGCCGGGGATAAACCCGAAGGGGCCCTGCGGGAGGGGCTGGGGATAAGCTCCATCGCCGCCACCTGCATGGAATTACTGGGCTTTATTCCCCCGGAAGATTACGATCCTTCGGTGCTCGTGGGACTTACGGACATCCCCCATCCTTCCGCGGATATCAAGCCTTAGAAAGCGCCATGCCCATAAAGATCCCCAGAACCCTGCCGGCCTTTGATACCCTGCAGGAAGAAAACATCTTTGTCATGACCGAAGACAGGGCCGCACACCAGGATATTCGTCCCCTTAAGGTGGCGATTGTAAACCTTATGCCTACCACCATCGATACGGAGATACAACTCCTTCGGCTTTTGGGGAATTCTCCCCTGCAGGTGGGCATTACCCTGCTCCATATGGGCAGCCACGAGTCAAAGAACGCTCCGCCGGGGCACCTGAAGAAATTCTATGTTGGTTCCGAAAAAATTATCCGCCAAAGATTCGACGGGCTGATTATCACCGGTGCACCGGTGGAAACCCTGGAATTTGAGGAGGTGGATTATTGGGACGAGTTGGTGCAGGTTATTGATTATTCGGCGGATAATGTTTTTTCCACCCTCCACATCTGCTGGGGGGCCCAGGCGGGGCTTTACCGGCGTTACGGCATCGGTAAAAAAAACCTTCCCAAGAAACTCTTTGGCATTTTTCCCCACGGCCTAAGCGAACAGGAACGGCACACCCCTCTTTTCCGGGGCTTCGACGATGAATTCCTGGCCCCCCAGTCCCGGCATACGGAAAGCGATAGGGAAGCGGCGCATTCCTGCCGGGAATTAACGATAGAATCCGAAACTACAGAGACGGGCCTTTTTATCGCCACCGCCCGCGGCGGCCGGGAAATCTACGTTACCGGCCACCTGGAATATGATCCCCTTACCCTGGACAGGGAATACCGGCGGGATCTTGCCAGGGGGCTTTCTATCGACGTGCCTAAAAATTACTACCCCCAGGACGATCCGGCCCGGGAACCGGTGGTCCGCTGGCGGGCCCACGCCCACCTTTTTTTTAACAACTGGCTTAACTTTGTTTACCAGGAAACCCCCTACAACTTGGAGGACTTGTAAAGTGCGGCTTTCCCAAAACTTCAGTTTTTGGGAAAGCCGCTTTAGACGTGGGATGGATAACCCTGGGGGGTGGAAGCACCCCCCAGGGTAAAGGTGTTCTTCCTAAAGGACAAAAGCCCCTGGTCCCTCAGCCGGCCCAGCTCCCTGGAAAGGGCGCTCCGGTCCACGGATAAATAATCCGCCAGTTCCTGCCTGTTGTACGGAATGGTAAACCGGTTCTTGCCCGCTTCCAGGGCCCTGCCGGAAAGATAGGCCAGGATCTTTTCCCGGATGCTGCGGTGGTTCATGTATTCCAGCTTTTGGATAAGCATGACATTTTTTTTTGCCAGGAGCCCTATCAGGTTATTGATCAGGACCATGTGAAAAGAGCAGGCATTCCGGCAGACGATGGGGATTGTTTTGTAATTAAAAAGAAGTACCTCGGATTTCTCCGCGGCCACCACGCTTACCGGCGCCGACTCTACCTGAGCATAAGAAAAGGCCCCGCCAAAGAAACCCGCCGGGTTTATGGACCCCAGGATGCTGCGGTTTCCCCAAAAATCATTCTGGATCATCCGCAGGCTTCCGGAAAGCACAATCCCCATGGGAATGGCCGGCCCCCCCTCCCGGTTTTTTTTAGCCCCTTCTCCCGCCACCAGGATAAAGGTATTTTTTTTGAAGGTTTTTCTTTGTACCGAAAGACACGAGAGGAGCTTTTGTATATCCGCCTCCGTCATGTCCTTAAAGAGCGGACAGGCCCGCAGAGCAGAAGGGACCGGACCGGTTTTAAAATCGCCCATGACAGGATCCTTAAACTTTTTTTGATTTTGTTGCAAATGCAACATACTTTTACCGTATTAGTTTATATTATTTCTATAAAAAAACAAGGCCCTTATTGGAGGCCGGTGTGGGAATGTCCGGGCAAACCAAAATGAGCGGTCTTGCGCTTCCGCGGGTTTTAAAAGCCGCCGCAGGGGGTGTGCATTTTTAAAGACGGCTTACATAAAGAGGATCAGATGAAGCGTCGAATTATCAAAATAGACGGGGACAAATGCAGCGGCTGCGGTCTCTGCGCCGCCGCCTGCCACGAAGGGGCCATCGAAATGAGGGACGGCAAAGCCCTCCTGCTCCGGGAAGATTACTGCGACGGCCTTGGCAATTGTCTGCCCCTGTGTCCCACCGGGGCCATTGACTTTGAAGAAAAAGAAACCGCCGGAACGGGGAGCCCCGAAACAAACCTCCAGACCGGCAGCAGCTTAAGCCAGTGGCCGGTACAGATAAAACTTGCGCCGGTTAACGCCCCCTATTTTGAGGGGGCCGATCTGCTTATTTCCGCCGATTGCTGCGCCTACGCATACGGTAATTTTCACAACGACTTTATGAAGGACCGCATCACCCTTATTGGCTGTCCTAAACTTGACGGAATTGACTACAGCGAAAAGCTTACCGCCATCCTAAGGACCAATAAAATCAGATCCGTGACGGTCACCAGAATGGAGGTCCCCTGCTGCGGGGGGATTGAACGGGCCGCCGTCAATGCCTTTAAAAGCTGCGGCAGGATTATCCCCTGGCAGGAAATTGTCATCACCACCTGCGGTGAACGGGCCGAAGCCACGATCATCTAGCAGCCCGTTGTACTTCGCGGATTTTTGCCTATTCATGCAAAAATCCCGATTTATGCGCGGAGCGCAGCAGGCTGCTAGGGGTCCGCGCGCCCCGTGATGGTATGCACCGGAGTTGTTTGGGAACTTCAGCTTCTGGACAACAGCCGCTTAAAAAATGTATGGCAAGCGCCACTGCCGGGTTCCGCGGTCTTTTCTTTACAAATTCCACAATATGTTTTATAGTTGAAGCTGTTTCAGAATCCGGTGTTTTGAAACGCCCTAATTTGGTACGTAACTTTTTTACGAAAATTTTTTAAAAGAGGAAAATCATGGAACTAAAAGATTCAAAAACATGGCAGAATCTGCAGACCGCCTTTGCCGGGGAATCCCAGGCCCACACCAAGTATTTGTACTATGCATCCAAGGCCGAAAAAGAAGGGTATGTCCAGATCGGCGCCCTGTTCAGGGAAACGGCGCTGAACGAGAAGGAACATGCCAAAATCTGGTTTAAACACCTCCATGGCGATGCCGTACCCGAAACAAGCGCCAACCTTAAGGATGCCGCGGCGGGGGAAAACTACGAATGGACAGACATGTACGCGGGTTTTGCCAAAACCGCCCGGGAAGAGGGTTTTGCCGCCATAGCCGCCGAGATGGAGGGGGTAGCCAAGATAGAAAAGGAACACGAGGAGCGGTACAAAAAACTCCTTGCAAATATCAAGGGGGACCTGGTATTCAGCCGGGATGGCGACGAAGTTTGGCAGTGTTCCAACTGCGGCCATATTGTGATCGGCAAGAAGGCCCCGGACCTGTGCCCGGTGTGCAAACATCCCAGGGCGTATTTCCAAATCCGCGCCCAAAATTATTAAGGGTACTTTTGGAAACCCCGGTGGGGGTTCCGGAATAGGGGGGCTGTTCCCCAACTTCAGTCCTTGGAACAGCTCCGCTTGTGCGGGTTCAGCCAAACCCTGGCCCAAAAAGATGTCCGGCGGCATGCGGACAGAAGGAGGCTCTTTTTATGGGCGCTTTACAATCTTCCATCAGCCGGGATGCGGCCTGGGAACTTTTAAAAAAGCATAACAAGGATCCTTTTCACCTCCAGCATGCCCTTACCGTCGAAGGGGTTATGAAGTGGTTCGCCGCCGATCTGGGTTTTGGGGACGAGGCGGAATACTGGGGAATTGTGGGGATGCTCCACGACATCGACTTTGAGGAGTACCCCGCAGAGCACTGTCTTAAGGCCCCGGAGCTGCTTAGGGCCGGAGGGGTGGGCGAAAACATGATCCACGCCGTATGCAGCCACGGCTGGGGCATTGTGGCGGTTGACGCCAAGCCCGAACACGAAATGGAAAAGGTTCTCTTTGCCGCCGACGAACTTACCGGCCTGGTCTGGGCGGCGGCGATTATCCGGCCCTCCGGGAGCGTAAAGGACATGGAGTTAAAGTCCCTAAAAAAGAAATTCAAAACCCCCGCCTTTGCCGCGGGCTGTTCCAGGGAGGTGATCGAAAGGGGCGCCGCCCTTTTAGGCTGGGATATGGACAAACTCTTGGAAAAAACGATCCTTGCCATGAGGAGCTGCGAAGCGGCGGTCCAATCGGGGACCGCACCATAATGAGCCTCCCCGCAGCAGAGCTCCGGGGTATTAAACCAGACTTTCGAATGAGCCTCCGCAGAGCAGAGCTCTGCGGTATCTTAAGTTTTGCCTTTGTTCGAACGGAGGCTCGTTCGATAGGAAGTTTATTATACCGTCTGGTTTAATCAGCCCGTTGGGCTGGCAATTAGAAGGAAGATTTATGCGCCGCTATACAGCGGCGTGGAATTGTACCAAATTTTGTAAGCGTTGCGTTATTTCAGCCGCAGCAGAGCTCCGGGGTATTAAACCAGACTTTCGAATAAAGCCTGCGGCGGCTGAAGAAAAGTTCCGAAACCGTATCCCACGGTTTTTAGGAGTTCCCTGTACGTTTTTCTTGTTACCGGCTACAATTGACCCAAGGTGAAACGAGCGCTTATTGCCATGTCCGGCGGAGTGGACAGCGCCGCCGCCGCGGCCCTTATGCTGGACCGGGGGTATGATTGTGTCGGAGTTACGATGAAGCTTATCGCCTCCGGCGGAAGCAAATGCTGTTCTCTGGAGGACATTAACGATGCCCGCCTGGCGGCCTGGAAACTCCGGATCCCCCATTATGTACTTAACTATACCGAAGACTTTAAGCGGTTTGTGGTCGAGCCGTTTATCGCCGCCTACGAAAGGGGCGAAACCCCCAACCCCTGCATTGAATGTAACCGTCACCTTAAATTTCGCCGGCTGATCCGCCGGGCCCGGGAACTGGAGGCGGAGCTCCTGGTTACGGGACACTATGCCCGGATTGAACGGCCCGCCGGTTCCGGCACAGCCGGGCCCGGCCAGGAACGGCCCGCCGGGCGCTGGCTTCTGCGGAAGGGCCGCGACCCAAAGAAGGACCAGAGCTATGTGCTTTACATGCTGGGTCAGGAAGAGCTGGCCCATACCCGCTTTCCCCTGGGAGAAATGACCAAGGCGGAAGTCCGGGAACTGGCCCTTAAACGGGGCCTGGCCAACGCGGGAAAGCGGGAAAGCCAGGATATTTGCTTTGTACCCGGCGGAGACTACGGCACATTTATGGAAACCTATACCGGAAGACACTATGCGCCGGGGGACATCACCGACGAAGGGGGAAGAATCCTTGGCCGTCACCGGGGACTGGTCCGCTATACCCTGGGACAGCGCCGGGGCCTGGGAATTGCCCGCGGCGAGCCCGTTTATGTGGAGGCAAAACACAGGGAAACCAACACCCTGGTGGTGGGGCCGGAACAGTCGCTGTATTCAAAAAACCTTACTGTAGAGGGGGTAAACCTTATCGCCTGCCAGTCCATACCGCAGCCGCTCCGCCTTGGGGTAAAAACCCGGTACCTCCAAAGGGAACAGTGGGCGCAGGTGGAACAGACCGGCCCCTCCGCGGTCCATATAGAATTTGAGGAACCCCAACGGGCCATTACCCCCGGACAGGCCGCGGTGTTCTACGACGGTGACATTGTCGTCGGCGGCGGAACAATTTTACATACAAGCAGGATGCCCCCTAATGCCCTATAAAAATTCACTTTCGTGAATTTTTATACACTTTATGGGCGGAGCGCAGCAACCTGTAGGGTTCGCCGGCAAAATCAGCCCAGGAGCATTTCGTCGTTGGCAAGCTCTTTTTGTTTAATGTCCCTAAAGCGCTGGATAATATCCTGGGTACTGAGTTTTGACTTTTCACCCTGGTCAATATCCAGAATTATTTCCCCGCCATCCATCATCAAAAGGCGGTTTCCCGTTTCCAGGGCATCCTTCATGTTATGGGTGATCATCATCACCGTAAGCTTATAGTCCCTGGCAAAGCGCAGGGTAAGTTCCATCACCAGTTCCGCATTCCGGGGGTCCAGGGCGGCGGTGTGCTCGTCCAGGAGCAGAAGGCTTGGCCTGCTAAGGACTGTCATAAGCAGGGTTAGGGCCTGCCGTTGGCCGCCGGAAAAGAGTTCCACATTGTCCCCCAGACGGTTTTCCAGGCCCATTCCCAGCAGGGCAAGTTCCGAACGAAAATAATCCCGCATCTGCCGGTTCAGGCTTATCTTAAGGCCCCGGTACCCTTTTTTATAACAAATCATCATGTTGTCGGCCAGGGTCATGCGGCCGGCGGTCCCCAGCAGGGGGTTTTGGAATATCCGGCCTATGTACCGGGCCCGCCGGTACTCCGGTTCCCGGGTAATTTCCCGTTCCGGGACGCTTAGGGCCGCCGGGGAACCTGCCGCTAAAGAACCCGCTGTGGGGGCACCGGCTGTGGGGGAACTCCCCCTGGGGGGGGCTTCGGCATCGGGGCGGATGAAGATTTTTCCCGATGTAAGGGGATGGGTTCCCGCCACGGCGTTGTACAGGCTTGTTTTTCCTGCGCCGTTGGAGCCGATAATCGTGATAAAATCACCGTTCTTTACGGTAAGACTTATATTTTTAAGGGCTTCGTTTTCGTCGGGGGTTCCCAGGCCGAATACCAGGGATATGTTGGCAAGCCGTATCAAGGGGGGCCTCCCCGGATTTTTCGCCGTTTGGGGGTAAAAAGCCGGTTTTTGGATGCCACAATGCAAAAGATGATCAAGAGGCCGGTGATCAGTTTAAAATCGTTGGGGGTCATTTTGATGTGGTATCCGTAGTCCCGGGCAAAGTACATAAGGCCCCGGTACAGGATCGAGCCGATAAGGACCCGCAGGGTTTGGAGGGCTATCCTATTGGAGCGGATAATAAGTTCCCCCAGCATAAGGGAGGCCAGGCCGGACACGATGATCCCCGTCCCCAGCCCCACGTCGGAAAAACCCTGGTACAGGGCACAGAGGGCCCCGGCCACCGCCACCAGGCCGTTGGCCAGGCAAATTCCGCTGATCTTGATGGTGTCGGGGTTCATCCCCTGGGAAATGACCAACTGGGGGTTTGCTCCCAGGGCCCCCATGGTAAGGCCGTAATCGGTATGAAAGAACAGGTCCAGGGCGATCTTTATCAGCAGGGTGATAAGGATGCAAAAGATCACCACCCCCCACATCCCCCCCAGGGTTTCGCCGGTAAAGGCGGTGATCCGGCTAAAAAGGGTGGTAACCCGGAGCAGCGAAATATTCGCCCGGTTTGACATGATCCGCAGGTTAATCGAATACAGCATGGTCATGGTAAGGATCCCCGAGAGGAGGTCCGGAACCTTAAGCCGGGTATGGATAAGGGCGGTGATTAGCCCCGCGGTGCAGCCGCTGACAAAGACCAGCAGAAAGCACAGGGGAGCGGGGAAACCCCGCAGCAGGGCCACCACCATCACCGCCGAACCCATGGGAAAGGAGCCGTCCACGGTCATGTCGGCAAAATTCAGCACCCGGAAGGTAATAAATACCCCCAGGACCATGATCCCGTAGACGAGTCCTTCTATTAAAATGCCTTCGATCACGCTTTTACCGTCACATTAAATCTTTACCACCGGGCCGCTCCTACTGCATCTGGGACAGGAGCCCGTCCTGGAAAATATAATTTGCCTGGTTTAGGTAGTTTTCCGGGATGGTAATGCCGCAGTTGGCCGCCGCATCCAAATCAAAGAGCAGATCCGATTCGGAGGGATCGGTAAGGAATTTTACCGGAATATCCGCGGGGCTCTTCCCCTCCAGAATATCCGCCACCATATTTCCCGTGGCAAGCCCCGCTTTGTAGTAGTTAAACCCGCTGGCGATAAGGCAGCCCCCGTTCATGGCGCCGGTGACATCCCCGGAAAAAATAGGCTTCTTTGCCCCCTGAAAGACCTGGATCAGCGCCGGCAGGGCGGAAAAGACCGTATTGTCCGTGGTAAGGTATATTCCGTCCACCCGGTTTACAATGGCCTGGGCCGCGGCTTGAAGTTCCGCCGAAGTATTAATCGCCTGGGCCACCAGGGTTATGCCGTATTTTTCACAGCCCGCTTCCACCAGGCTCAGGGCAGAGATTGAATTGTCCTCTGAGCTGGTATAAATATACCCCAGGGTTTTGATTCCGGCAATCTCCTGGAACAGTCCGATATGATCCACCGTGGGAATGGCGTCGGAAAGGCCCGTCACATTTCCCTCCCCCCGGTTCAGGGAGCTTACCAGCCGGGCCCCCAGGGGATCGGTCACCGCAGAAAAAACCACCGGTATATCGGGGATAACATTGGCCAGGGCTATGGCCATGGGGGTGGCAATGCCCACCGCCACATCCACCTTGGCGGATTTAAACTTATTGGCGATCTGGGCGGCGGTGTTGGCGTCGCCGTTGGCGTTTTGCAGATCAAAGACCGGATTATAGCCCCGCAGAATCAGGGCGTCCTGAAGGCCGTTTTCGCAGGCATCCAGGGCCTCGTGCTGGACAAATTTGGCGATGCCGATGGTTACATCCTCCACCGCCGCCGATTCCCCGCCGTCTTTGTTGGAACAAGCCAGAACGGCCAGGGCGCAGAACAGCAAAATACATACCTTTTTCATACATTCCTCCTTATTGGTTCTGTAAAATGTTTCTGTTAAAAGAATCGTATCCAGCATACTATTGGGCCCGTCCTTTGTCAACGGCGCGCAGGGGCGGGACATGGCGGGGTCCTTGCCAGAGGGCTTATCTTGTCTTGAATAAAGCCCCCGGTTCCGGTAAAATGAAAAAAAGGGTGAAAAAGGCTGTGGCACAGTCTTCCTTTTAAAAAACGCGTTATGACGCATCGAGGAGAACTGATCATGAAAAATTTGCCGCTTAAACTGTACCTTCTTCCGGGTCTTCTTACCCTGTTGATATGGGGCGGATGTTCTAACACTACCGCGCCCACCCGCACTACCGACATTACCATTAACAATCCCCCCGGGGCAGGGCCGTTTTTTTCTTTAACGGTATACGATGGATCTGCCGACATTATTCCCGGCTCAAGCCTAACCGGTCTGGGAGGGTACATCGCCCAGGGGGTAGCGGCGGGAAATGCTGCTTCCGTTACAATCGGCGTTGGGCCGGAAATTACCAGCGGAAATTACATGCTGGTTTTGGGTGTTTCCCCTGACATGAGCGGAACGGGCGGTAAGCTGTATATAACTGGTACTGGTGGCAACAAAGGAACAATTGCAGTCACTGTCGGTACGCCCATCACATATAGTGCTAGTACTTGGCTAAATAATGGCGGCAATGGCTACGAGCGCGATGGCACCGGCGGCATCATTGAGAGCTTTTAGCACCATCCCTAATTCCACCGGCACGTGGGGCCCGGAAGGTTCCTGACGGGACCCTCCGGGGGTCCTTAGAAGCGGTAGCCCAGGGCCACCCGGAGTTCCGGGCCGTGGGTTAGGCCGGAGATCCGGGGATTCCCAAACAGGGTGGGATGGGAAATGTCAAACCGGTCTTCCACATAGTCCATCGCCTCGTTTTCGGCGGGGGTTTTAAGGCGGAAGCGGTACACCAGCTCTGTCCGCAGAAAAAGGGGGTACTTAATCATAAAATCAAGCCCCGCCCCGGCGTTGATAAAAACCGAATTCCACATGGAAAGGGAAAAATCCCTGGAACCGTCCAGTTCGGTCTTTCCGCCGGCCCGGTTCTGTTCCTTCTTTCCATCGGGGGTTCGCTTTTCCACCAGGGCTATTTGATACTCCACCCCCACCAGGGGATAGACAGAAAGCCCCTCCCGTAAGGAAAAGGGGTATTTACCCACCAGGGTAAAGCCCAGCATGGTTTCTGCCCCAAGCCCCTCCCGGGGCATGTCGTTAATAACCGTCCTCTCCCCAAAGCCGCTAAGGGTTTCCTGGTACTGGTTAATGCCCCGGTGGATTTCCAGGGTAAACTCCCCATAGGTGGCGTCAAAAAAGAGGTAGCCCCCGTAATTAAACTGATCCATGCTCTGGTTCATTTCCAGATTTGTCTGACCGTGTTTAGCCGTCTGCTCGTCCGCGGTAAGGGTGTACCGGGTAAAAAGCCCCCCCAGCAAAAGTCCCCCGCCGGCGCTTAGCGTAAATTCCGGCGGTTTTGCCATGACAGAACAAACCGGCCCCAGGACCGCCAAAAAAACCAGGATGTATTTTTTCATCAATTTCATCAGTTACCTGCCTTTAGCTCGCGGTTTTTTCTAAAACTAAAGTTTTGGAAAAAACCCCCTTAAATTTTATGGAAAAGCGGGCCGAACCTTGCCGGTTTGACCGGTTTTTCCCGGGATTGCCCAAAATATGCTTTAGTTTTGGGCGCCTTCAAAAATATACCCTTTCTCCGCAAAAACTACAATATGTCATTTATGCTAATCACAATCCTGGAATGAAGATACCCAGGAGCAAGCTCCGGGGTATGTACCCGGCCTTCCAATGAGCCTCCGCAGAGCAGAGCTCTTTGGAACTATCATGCGACTGGAAGGCGTTGAATGGGACGATGACAAAAACGAGGCCAACAAGCGGGGCTTTTTGTTTACCGGTACATTGAAGGACCCATAAACACGTAAAGTCCTGGGGCGAAACAAGCACTAAGCTGGCACATCCGCATTGCTTACCGCAGGGACTGGCTTTCCCAGACCTGGCTGTCCTGGAAACCGTCAATGGATTTTATCATGGCCAGCCAGTAATCCGCCTCGTTCTGGGATGTGTAGGGGCCAACCCGGACCCGGTAATAGGTATTGCCGTTTATTTCCTGGTTGGTAACGATGGCGGAAATACCCTTGTCGTCCAGGGTGTGTTTAACTCCATCGGCCCGTTCCCGGGTGGAAAAGGACCCGGCCTGGACCCAGAAATCGCGGTACTGCTGCTTGGAAACCGGCGCTGTGACGGCGGGTTTAACCGTTGTTTGGACAGGGGTTTGGGGCTTAACAGGGGCGCCCGCGGCGGGCGGGGAAGAAACCCTGCTGGAAACGGCGGGCCGGGCGGGGGCGCTGGGTACCGCCGGGGCGCTGGGCCGGGGAATGTTGATCACCCTTTGGGTATCGTTATCGGCGCTTTCTTCCGTCAGTGTGCCGAGGGGTTCACTGGTGATATAGTTTTTCTGGATAGGAGAACCCGCCGCAGGATCCTGAAGTCCCATGTAGGTGTCGTCCTTAACCATATTTGCCGGATCGGTGGTGGCAGAACGGTTAAGCTGTTCAGATTCGGCGTTGATTTGGCGGTAGGAGATCTCCGGACCCGCAGAAGCGCCGGGTCTAAAAATAAGGATCGCGGCGCTTACCACAATCACCAGGAATACTCCCACCGAAACCGCCACGAGCAGTAATTTTTTCTTTTCCATAGCTATCCAGACCTTCCAGTATGTGGTTTATCCGTTTTTCCAAATTCCGGTTTGAACCGGGAAATCCGGAATTTTCTATAATCTGAATATCGGATTGGCTGGGAAAAAATTGAGGGTTTTGGCTGCCTTTACGGGGGAAATTTTTCTGGCTGTGAAAGCGCCGTAACAGTTCCCCCAGGGGCAGGGCGTCCCGTTTCCAGGCCCGGAACAGCCGCACCGGAAGGGGGGCGCGGACCACCAGCAGCAGATCCAGCCGGGAAAAGACCGTTGACCGGTGGATTAGGGCGGCGTTAATTACACAGGGGCCGCTTTGACCGGCTATCCATGTTTCGGTAAGGGCGTTGGCGGCGGGATGGACAATGGCTTCCAGGGCCGCCAGATCCGCGGCGCTGCGAAAAACCTGCTTTCCCAAACGGGCCCTGTCTATCCGCCTATCCGGGCCCAGGATCCTGTTTCCAAAGCGGCGGACTATTTCTTCCTGTTTTAATTCCAGGGCCCGGTGCCCCAATGTATCCACATCCAGAACGGGAAGCCCCCGCCTTTCCAGCCGCGCCGCCACATGGTTCTTGCCGGCGCAGTACAGGCCGGTTAATCCTATAAGAAATGGCGGCGGAACCGCAGCTTCTCTGGCATTCTGCGGTTTTTCGGCGGGTTCCCCGGTCTGCATCTACTGAGAAGGGTATTGGTTAAGCCATTCAAAAAAAGCTTCGATTTCTTCACGACCGGTTTCGATCCATTCATTCGCCTGGGGATCCGCGGTAATCCCTATGTACCGGCAAAAGGTATCAAAGTTTTCTGACCCGGCAATCCGGTAAAAAAAGGGGGAATAAAAATCCCACCACAGTTCATCCCCCTGGCTGCGGCTGATCTTGCCGTTGTTTTTCTGTTCCTCCAGGGTGGTAAAGATATAGTAAAGTTTAGCCTTACTTTTTTCCGCGTCACTTTTTTCCGGGTTTGCCTCGTCCAGGGTAAAACTAAGGGAAATAACCATGTCGGCGGCGGTAAAGGATCCGTTGTTCCGGACCCCAATGGCCTCTTCTTCCCGGGCAAGCAGGTACAGGACCGTGTTGTAGGCCTCTACGGATCGTTCCGTATTAGGTTCCTGCAGCAGAAAATAACAAAGACTATAAAAGGCCTGGGTCTTTTGTCCGTCCTCCATGCAAAGTCTGCCTAAAAGGTAATTGCTGCTGGGGTGGTTGGGGTTAATCCGCAGCCCCTTAATGATAGTTTCCCGGGCTTCGTCCCGCCTTCCTGTACGGTAGTAGCTTAGTCCCAGGTTATAGTACAGCAGGGTATTGGAGGGATCGTACTGGTTAATGGCGGTAAGATACATTGTGATGGCCTCGCCGGTACGGCCCAGATTATCCAGGGCGGAAGCTTTTAAATCGTAGAGGATGGGGATTATATCTTTCATATTTCGTGCCTTTGCGCCGGCAAGGCCCTGGTCCGCCAGTTCTAGGGCTGTTTCGTTATCCCCCATGGCAATGTACGAAAAGGCCATTTCGTAGTGGATCACCGGATGTTCCGGGGCCAGTTCCAGGGCCTGTTGATAATAGTCCAGGGCGGTTTTATAGTCCCCCTGGTCATGGTACAGTACCCCGGTACTGACTAACTCTTCCGCCTGGGGGCTAAGGCTCTGTTCCAGGGCTCCGGCCAATTCCGGGTCCATCGCCGGGGAAAGTCCCCGGCAGCTCAGCGCTGTAAGTCCCAGCAGGGCCGGCAGGATCAACGCCGGTACTCCCGGGGTTCCTCCAAAAAATCGTCGAAGAAACCCCCTGTTGTGTTTCATCTGCGTCTCCTTAATGAAATTCTCCCCAGCGCCTGCCCGTTTCAACGCTTACCCGAAGGGGCACCCGCAGCTTGACGGCATTTTCCATCTCGTACTGAACCAGTTGGGCTGTTTCCGCCGCCGCTTCCTTGGGACATTCCAGGATTAGTTCATCGTGGACCTGCAGGAGCAGCCGGGCGGGACTTTTAAGGGTCCGCAGTTTTTTATCCAGCCTAAGCATGGCGGTTTTAACAATATCCGCCGCAGAACCTTGAATGGGGGTGTTTACCGCCACCCGTTCCGCCGCGGCTTTTTCGGTCCGGTTCGAGGATCTAATGGCCCGTATATACCGGCGGCGGCCCAGGATTGTTGAAACATAGCCGGTTTTTTCGGTCTGTTCTATCAACTGCCGGATAAAAAGGCTTACCCCCGAATAGGTGGCAAAGTACGCTTCTATAAACGCCGCCGCTTCACTCCGGCTGATTCCCAGTTCGTTGGAAAGGCGGAAGGCGCTCATGCCGTACATCACCCCAAAATTAATGGTTTTGGCAATGCGCCGTTTATCCGGGGGAACATTCCCTTCGTCCAGGCCAAAGATCAGCGCCGCAGTCCGGGCATGAACATCAAGTCCCTGCTGAAAGGCTTCGGTTAGGTTTGTGTCCTGGGAAAGGTGGGTTAGTACCACCAGTTCAATCTGGTTATAGTCCGCAGAAATAAGCAGGTGTCCGGTTTTGGCCACAAAGGCTTCCCGAATACGGCGGCCCTCCTCTTCCCGAATTGGGATGTTCTGTAAATTGGGCTCCCGGGAAGAAAGCCGCCCCGTGGCGGTGCCGGTCTGGATAAAGCTGGTGTGGATGCGGCCCTGTGCATCGGCCAGGCTTACCAGGCCGTCTATGTAGGTGGATTTAAGTTTTGCCAGGGTCCGGTGCCGGAGGATCAGGGCCGGAATCGGATCTTCCCGGGCCAGTTCTTCCAGTACGTCCACATCGGTGGAATACCCGGTCTTGGTTTTCTTTCCCGGCTTAAGTTTCCGTTCGGTAAAGAGTACCTCCTGGAGTTGCTTGGGGGAGCCCAAATTAAATTCATGGCCTGCCATGGCCCAGGTTTTTGCCTGGACCGTATTCATTTCGGTAAAAAGTTCCACCCCATAGGAAGAGAGGGTTTGCTTTTCTATTCGGATCCCTTCCCCTTCCATTTCGGCCAAAATGGGGAGCAGGGGCATTTCCAGATCCAGAAGCAGCTTTAGAGAATTGGCCTGTTCCAGCCGGGGGCCCAGGAAGTGCATTACCCGCATGGCCAGATCCGCATCCTCCGCGGAGTAGCGGCAGGCCGTTTCCAGGGACACCTGATCAAAGGTTCCGCCCTTGGGAACGATGGAATTGTATGGTATGGGGGTATACCGAAAGTATTGGGAAGCCAGGGAGTCCAGGGTGTAGTTCAGCCGTTCCGGATCGTCCAGCCAGGCGGCAACCATGGTATCCCAAATTTTACATTTCCACCGGTCCACTCCCCAGCCCCGGCTTACCTTATAATCGTATTTGGCGTTATGGGCCACAATGGTCATGGCGCTGTCCGAAAAGAGGGGCCGCAGCAGGGACCGGACTTCCTCCGGATCGACAAAGGGACCAGGGGGCGGGGAATTGTTTTCCGCCGCATCCCTTACTCCGTGGGGGGCCACGGGAACGTAAAAGGCCTCCTTTGGTTTTATCGCCAGGGAAATTCCGATGGGCCGGGCGTTCCATGCATCCAGGGAGTCGGTCTCGAAATCCAGGGCCAAACAACCCTGTTTCTTGGCGGCCCCCAGAAGATCCGCCAGTTCCTTCGTATCCAGGATGAGTTTATAGGTTCCCTCCCCTAACAGTGAAGGCTCCGGCAGGGAAAGGTCCGGCGGGCCCTCTCCTTCCCCGGCGGGGGGGGGGCTGCCGGCGGCGGTTTTTATCTGGGGGTCCAGTTGTTTTGCGCTTTGCTGCACCCCCTCCCGCATCAATACCGCGGCAGCGGCGGAGCGGTTTAGCCGCTCGATGGAAAATTCGTCCATGCCCTTAAACGGCAGGGGTACCGCGGTTTCCAGGGTGATAAGCTTTCTGGCAAAGTAGGCGCTTTCTTTTCCCTCCGCAAGCTTTTTTCCCACCGCCCCTTCAATGGCCGCAATATTTTCGTAGATCCCGTCCAGGGAACCGTACCGGGCCATAAGTTTTACCGCGGTCTTTTCTCCTATCCCCCTTACCCCCGGAACATTGTCGGAACTGTCTCCGGTAAGTGAAAGCAGATCCAGGATCTTATCGGGGGGTACCCCCCATTCGGCCTTAACTTCATCGGGTCCCGTAAGGCTGTAGGGTATTCCCGTTTCTCCCCCGGTCTGATCCTGTCCGGTCTTTTGGGGCCGCAGCTGATACACCCCGTCCCCCACCAGTTGAAGCAGATCTTTGTCCGAAGAAATAATATAGCACCGCCGGCCTTCGGCTTTGCAGCGCAGGGCCAGGGTGGCGATAATGTCGTCCGCTTCGTACCCCTCGGCCTGCACCACGGGGATCCCCAGGGCGGTTAAGGTTTCTTCCACCAGGGGTACCTGGGCATGGAGATCGCCGGGGGCCTTTTGCCGGGTGGCCTTGTATTCCCCATACATGCGGTGACGAAAGGTGGGAGTCCGGGAATCAAAAACCGCCGCCAGCCGCAGGGGTTTTTCCAAAACCTGTTTTTGGGTCCGGTCCGCGGCGGCGGGGGCCCCTCCGTCGATAAGGCTGATCAGCGTCCGGGCAAAGCCGAACAGGGCCGACACATTCTGACCCCGGGAATTCCGCAGGGGCCTGGTAAGGAACGCAAAGTAGGAACGGTAAATAAGGCCGTAGGAGTCAATTAGGTAAAGGGGCGCGGGGACAGACATATTAGTTAAGTATACTAGGGAAGGGGCCCTTGCAACAGTCCCCGCGTTGCCTCATAATTAATCTGAAAAGGGAGCCGTGCTGCGCCGTATGTAATCTACCGCAGGGCCCTTATTCTTTATGGATGTTACTGTGTGCCAGATGGGGGGATCCTGCGCAGGGCGTCCCGCATGTTTAGTACGGCTTTCCGGGCCGCCTCCGCGGCGGCCGAATTGCCGGGATCCTTCTGTCCGGACCGGTCCCCGGTCCATGCGGTAAGGATCGACCGGGATGCATTTACCACCCCGCCAAGGCCTTCCTTCAGTAAAAGGGCCGCATCGGCCGCTCCCCCCCCCTGGGCGCCGTAACCGGGGATAAGAAAAAAAAGGCTGTCGTACCGTTCCCGTATGGCGGCGGCCTCTTCCGGCCCGGTACAGCCCACCACCGCCCCAAAGGCGCCATAGCCGTATTTGCCCCGGTGGGTCTGGGCTTTTTCCGCCAGCCTGTCTCCTACGGCTTGGTAGAGCCGCCGGGGTATGGGGGCCGGTTCCTGTAATTTTAGGTATTGGAAGTCACCCATCCCCCTGTTGCTGGTCCGCATTAAAACAAAGGCCCCCTTGCCATGCCGTTCCGCATGGGCAAACCAGGGCTCCAGGGAATCCATCCCCATGTAGGGGGAAAGGGTAACAAAGTCCGCCTCCAGCTCCCCTTCAAAATGGGCCTTGGCGTATTGGACGGCGGTGTCGGCTATGTCCCCCCGCTTGATGTCGGCAATAACCAGGGATCCCCGTTCCCGGATAAACCTAAGGGTTTTGGCATAACATTCCAGTCCCCTAAGACCCAGGGCTTCGTAGTAGGCGATTTGAACCTTAAAACAGGCCGCCAGGTCCGCGGTGGCCTCCACAATTGCCCGGTTAAAATTAAACACCCCCTCGGCCTCGGAAGGGGCCCGCCGCAGTTCCGCCGGGGGTATGTACGCGGCGGCCGTATCCAGCCCCACGCAGACCGGCCCCCGTTCCGCCGCCGTTTCATAGAGCCTGTCCATGTTGCAGGGCACTCCTGTGTGCATTACCCTTCTCCTTCAGCTTTGATAAACCACCCTGCCGTTATGGATGGTCATTGTTATTTTTCCCCGCAGTTCCCGTCCCGCAAAGGGGGTGTTCTTTCCTCTGGACATAAATGCCCCGGGATCTACGGTCCACCGGGCCTTAAGGTCGGCGATGCAAAAATCCGCCCGGTAACCCCGCAGAATTCTTCCCCGGGGAAGGACCCCCCCGGGAAGGGGGGAGGAACCGTCCAAGCCGAGTATGCGGGCCGGGCCGGCGCTCATGAGGGAGGAAAGCCGGGAAAGGTCCACCGCCGGTCCCTCCGGGGATCCCGGTTCTACCAGGGCCGTGTAGCACACCCCAAAGGCTGTTTCAAGACCGGTAAAACCCGGCGCTCCGGCGGCCTTGTCCGCCCCGGTATGGGGGGCATGATCCGTGGCGATGGCGTCCACAGCGCCGCCGGCAATGGCGGCAAGCAGGGCCCGGCGATCTTCTTCACTGCGAAGGGGAGGATTCACCCGGCCAAGGGATTCTTCCCCTAGACGGCGGGCGTCCTCTTCGGTACAGGCGATATGGTGGGGGGTAATTTCGCAGGTAAGGGAAAATTCGGTCCGGGGCGATCGACGGGCGGCTTTGGCCTCTTTCCGGGCTGCCCTGGCCGCGGCGATGATCCCCAGGGCCTCCCCGGTGGACACATGGGCAATGTGAAGTTTTCCCCCCTCCCGGGCGGCCAGGTCCACCACCCGGCGGACAGCGTTATTCTCTTCCATGCGGCTCCACATGGACCGGGGATCTCCCCGCTGTTTTGACGCTTCTACTCCGGGGCCCCCGGCGTCGCAGTGGCACGACAGGGGAATCCCGGTACGGCGTCCCTGTGCCAGGGCCTTACAAAAAAGTCCGTCATCGGCAAGATCCCTGCCGTCTTCGGAGAAGAGCCGCACAGGGCTTTCCCCGCCGGGGCCCCCCATGGCCGGCTTAGTCATGGCTGGTATAGCCGGGTCCGTCATGGCCGTCCCCGGTGTGACCGGCTCCGTCGTGACCGGGGGCAGCTTGGTAATCTCCGACAGCTCCCGTCCCTCCATGCCCCTGGTAAGGGAAAGGGCCGGATACAGATCAATAAAACCCAGCGCGCCGGCGCGGTTTCGTAAGGCCGCCGCCTTCTCTATGGTGTCTATCACCGGATCGGTGTTGGCCATACAAACCACCGTACCGTAGCCCCCGGCCGCGGCGGCCAGGGAAGCACTTTCCAGGGTTTCCTTTGTCAGGGCTTTAAAGCCGCCGCAGAGGGAATCCCGAAAGTGGGCGTGCAGATCCACCAGGGCCGGCATCAACACCAGGCCCTGTTTGGCCGTATCCTCGCCCCCCTCTAGTACCATGTCCGCCCGGTGCAGGGCCAGGTCCAGTTCCTTTTCCGTTAAGACTCCCCCAAGGCCGTCCTCTGTTTCATCATTAAAAATTTCTTTAATTACCCCGTCTTCCACAATGACGGAACCCCGGAAGTTACGGTCCCCATCGACGATGCGAAAATTTTTTAATACCAGGGTCCGGGGCCCTTCCATGGTTACCACAGGTCCGAGGCGCGGCGCACTTCGTCGCAGTATTCGCAGCGGTAGGTTTTTTGTTTTACGTTGTCCAGATGGAATATGTGGGGGACATTTTCCGTGGACGTTATGCACCGGGGATTTTTGCAGATCAACACATCCTGGACCCGGCTGGGAAGCTGGAGTTTTATCTTTTCGGTGATCTTTTCGTTTTCGATAATGTTCACGGTAATGTTAGGATCAATAAGCCCCAGGATGTCAAAATTTATTTCGATGGTGTTGTCTATTTTGATAATATCCTTGCGGCCCATGCGGTTTGACTGGGCGTTGACCACAAAGGCCACATTGTAGGGGGCCCTGCCAAGGCCCAGCCAGTTAAAAATCTGGATCCCCAGCCCGGCCTTAATATGGTCGATAACAATACCGTTCCGCAGCTGATCAACGTTTAACACTAAACAACCCCCAGGACCGACGCAAGCAGGGCCATGCGGACATACATGCCGTACTTTGCCTGTTTAAAGTACACCGCCCGGGGATCCCCGTCCACCTCGGCGGCAATCTCCGTTACCCGTGGAAGGGGATGGAGGATGATCATGTCCCGCTTGGCGTTTTCCATCCTGGCCTTGGTAAGGATGTAAAAATCCTTAAGCCGTATATAGTCTTCTTCGTTGAAGAACCGTTCCCGCTGAACCCGGGTCATGTAAAGCACGTCAAGATCACCTATTACATCCTCCAGCTTTTCCGCTTCGCCATAGGGGATCATTTCTTTTTCCAGGATTCCCCGGATGATGTAATCCGGCGCCCGCAGCTCCGGGGGCGAGATAAAAATTTCCCGTACCCCGGGATAGCGGGAAAGGGCCTTTGCCAGGGAATGGACGGTCCTGCCGAATTTAAGATCCCCGCAGAACCCTATGGTAAGGTTCCCCAGTTCCCCCCGGAACCGGCGTATGGTCAAAAGATCCGTCAAGGTTTGGGTTGGATGGTGGTGCCCCCCATCACCGGCGTTGATCACCGGCACATCCGAAACCCTGGAGGCAAGCAGGGCCGCCCCCTCCTTGGGGTTTCGCATCACAATGGCGTCGGTATAGCACGAGACGGTTCGGATTGTGTCGGAAAGGCTTTCGCCCTTTGCGGCGGAACTGGAACCGGGTTCGGCAAAGCCCAGGCAGCTTCCCCCCAGGCGGAGCATGGCCGCTTCGAAGGAAAGCCTGGTTCTGGTGCTGGGTTCAAAGAATAGGGTTGCCAGAAGCTTTCCCCGGCAGGATTCCCTAAGATAGGCCCCATCGGCTTCGATTTTTTCCGCCAGGGAAAAAAGCCCCTCCAGCTCTTCCAAATTGAAGTCTCCGGGCTCTATAAGGTGCCGTCCCTTTAGCATACATTCCCCTAAGCGGATTTTACTGTAGCACAAAAGAAATTTTTCAACAAGGGAGGCTTTCCCATTAGGGCGAAATATGCCATACTCAGCTCCATGGACAATCCGGCGTCTTTTGCCGAACCAGAGGGCCAGGGTTCTTCACCGGCCCCCGGCCGGCGGCGTGCGGAGCTGGTACGAAAGGCTCTTCATTTTCTAATTGCCCTTTCTCCGCCCATGGCAGGGTTTAACCGGATCTTTGCGCTGGTTTTTCTGGGAGCGGGGACTCTGGCCTATGTGGTTATGGAAACCCTGCGGTGCCGGGGGGTGCGGATCCCCGTGATTTCTTCCCTTACTGTTTTTGCCTCCCGCCGGCGGGATAGGGGGCGTTTTGTTCTGGGCCCCGTAACCCTGGGGGTGGGGGCCTTTTTGTCGCTGTTGATTTTCCCCCCCGGGACGGCGGCCATTGCTATCTATGCCCTGGCCTTTGGGGATGGGACCGCCAGTTTGGCGGGAAAATTTTTTGGCCGCATGCGGTCGCCCTTTTTATTCAACAAAAGTCTGGAAGGATCCGCGGCCTGTTTTTTGGGAACCCTTATCAGCGCCTGGCTGGTTTCGGGGGATCTATCCACGGCCCTTAGCGCCGCCGGGGCCGCCACGGTTTCCGAACTGCTTCCTATCCGGGATTGGGATAATATTATCATCCCCCTGGTTACGGGCTTAACGGTACAATTCCTTTCATAGCCACAGATAGACCTGGTGCAGCCGCTCGGCGATAAACCATGTTCCGGCGATCAGCATGATCAGGCCCGGCAGGGGGCTTATCCACGTATCGGCGTTGATAAGCATGCCCCGCCCAAGGGAGACCAGCATCGCCCCCAGGGAAATAAAGAGGTATTCCCCGGTTCCCTTGGTGTAGGCCGCTATCAAAAAACTTACTATAGAAATCCCCATTAAGGTGTATTCCACCAGCCGGAACATGGATGAATAGGCACAGAGCATCGTCAGGCTTGAATCCCAGGCCAATCCGTTAACCGGGATCCTGCTGGAAATTACCAGGATTGCAATCACGATGGTAAGGATCACCTTCCCCTGCTTTTGCATCTCCAGTCCCGCCGCATGGATGCTGGACGCAAAAAGCGAGAGGACCCCAAAAAGCCGGCCAAAAAATAAGATCCTGGTTCCCAATATCAGCAGGATAGAGGGGAAATTATAGGCCCCCTGGAGGGGCAGCAGAAGCCGGAGGATTTCAAAAACAAAGGACAGGGCAAAGAGGCCAAAAAACAGGATCTCCGGTGATTGGGTTTTTTCAAAGAAGACAAATACTAAAATAGAGGTTGCCAGGGCGTAGACCACCGCGGCCGCGGCGCTTGCAAAGGGTACCTGGGGGACGGGGTCGAAAAACCGGGCGGCCAGGTTCTGGAAAAGCCCCTGGGAACGGTGCAAGGCCCCGTGGGACAGTTCCGGGTACAGGGGGAGCAGTTTTCCCGCCAGGGCCACAAGGCACAAAAGGCAGAGAGATGAAAGGATGATCCCCCCCCTAAAATAACAGTTTCTCTGGGCCAGCGTCATAGGCTAAGCATAATACTTAAGGGCTGTCCTGAAAAGGCCGACACTGAAATAAGGAGACCGGTATGAACAAACAACTCGTGCTTCTTGCCGTACTAATCCTCTTGGGAGGCGCCCTTTGGGGGGGCGATACGGCGGTTTTTGTGGATCTGGGGTTTTCTGCCGACGGCAGAACCTACATGTTTGGTCAATACGGAGTCCGGTCGGGGACCCTCGTGCCCTGGGCGGAATTATATGCGGTGGATGTATCTTCCAACAGCTATGTCCCAGGGGGAAAAATTTCCTATGTCCATGACAGCCCCGTATCGGCGGGCCATGACGGGTCCGGGGCCCTGTACCGGGTTATTACCCGGAATGCGGCCCTGCCGGACCGGCACAATGTTAGTTACCTTCGCCAGGGGCAGATCCTCTATGTTTCTATGGAAAACGGCGCCTCCCACGGGGAAGACGCCGTTGAATTCCGGGATTTTGAAAAGGCCGCTTCTTTTCGGGCGGTGTTGACAGGATCCGGCTACGGGCATGGGGACGGTTCTTCTTTTTTTATCAGCCTTGAACGGGTAAATAGGGATGGTTCCACCAGGACCTATACGGTGGGCAATGCCGGAATACGGCGTTCCGGGGTTATTTCTTACCGGATCCGCAGGGTCCTGGCTGCCCCCCGGAACGGCTCCTTGATCTTTGTGATCGAGATGAAAAAACAGAACTCCGACGGCAGCACGGACATACGGTACATGGTGGAGGCCCTGCGGCTTTAGCGCCTTTCCGGGTGTAGTCAGCGGTCTTTGGCCCATTGCTCCTGTGGCGGGTTTTTGCCCCTGTTTTCGGCTTATTGCTCCTGCTTCGGGGTTCTTGCCGTTACCCTTAGCGTCGAAGCGGCGGCTTCCTATCCTACATCCAGGGCCGCAGGTAATCAAACCTCTTGGTATGCCAAATTCGCCGGCCCTCGTATTCCCCCGCGGGGACAAACCATTCCCCCAGGGCCTTGGGAATGGTGTTATCGGGAATTTCATCAGAAATGGTAAGCCGCCCCGGTTCGGCCTTTTTTGTTCCCAGGTGGAAAATAAAGTTCACCGCATCGGAAACCACGGTTCCGGTTTTACCCGGGGGGCTGTATTTTACCGAGCCATAATGCAGGGAAAACACAAAGTGTACCGGCACCTTTAGACCCAGGGTTTCTATGGTTACGAGGGGGACAGAAAGAAGCAGCCTAATGCAGGCCGTAACCGCCGCCTCGGCGTTTTTTGCCTTGGGGGGAATAAGCAAAAGGCAGTCCTTGCCGGAATCCATCCAAATAAGTCCCTCCGCTTTCTGAAAACTCTGGGACAGGTATGCCAAAAGCCGTTTATGAAGCTGGGTATAGGCCTCTTCGCCAAACCGGGTATTAAGGCTGTTTTTTCCCTGGAGGGAACAGTACAGCAGGTAAAAGGGCATGGTCTTGCCCGCGGGTATTTCTTTCCAGCCGGGGATTTTCCCCCCGGGCAGTTTAATGCCGTTCTTTGGCAGAACAGGCCCTGCTTCGGCGCCGGACTTTCCTGGGGGGGCATCTTCCTGGGGTCCCTGCCGCCACAGGGCGGCGGTTTTAAAACGTTCCGGGGTAATTTCGGTTAAGGCGCCGGGGCCCAGGTAATCGGAGGCGCCGGCAAAGAACCACATCGCAGGATCCTTGCAGCTTCCCTTGGGATCGATAATGCCCCAGGGCGTATCTTTGCAGCGCCTTTTAAGCTGGGTCACGGTCTTTTTTGCATCCGCCGCGGCCAGGCCGGAAATGTCCAGGTAAGAAATATCCCCCTGCTGGGCTTTATGCTTGGACAGGCCCGGCAGACCGGAAAAAAAGGGGGCGGCGTTTTTAAAAAAATTTTTTAGGGCCCCTTCTTTTTTTGAAAAAATGTACACGCTCATGTTTTCTCCTGGCATACCTGGTACAGCCGGTACTTTCCGTTGGGGGAATTTTTTTCCGGACTAAAAATATTAAGCAGGATCTGTTCGCTGGTTACCGCCAGGCTTCCCGAGATCACCAGGGAATTCGGGACCGCCGCCTTCGATTCCAAGGCCACGGCTGTCCGGACCGTGTCGGCCTTTAGACATTCCGCCTCGTTGTTGTAGTATACCACCGGTCCCGAATGGACGGCGATACGTATTTTGAGCTCCGAATTAAGCGGGTTGGCGGTTCTATTGTACAGGAACAGTTCATTTAGTATTTCCATCCCCGCAAAAATCGCCATGCGGTTATAATTGCCCAGCATAAAAACCCCCAGGGCGCCGTCCCCTTCCCAGGACCAAAGCCGGCCCAGCCGCGATACCACCGCCTTGGTAACGATGGTCCGCAGATCCCCATAGGCCCTTTCGATAAGGTTCCGGGGGTTTTCTTTAACCAGGATGGAATTGCCGGCTATATCCAGCCGCAGAACCGCCATTTGCCGTTCATCCCCATCCATCAGGCGTCCCCAGTTGCGGCTTATCCTTTCACGCTGGTTTTCAAAGAACTGCTTTGTGGCTTTGTCATAGCTGAATCCCCCCTGGACAATATCCCCCACCACATCGTCCAGGCCCCGAAGTTCATAGCGCCGGCCCATATAGCCGGAGGTATTTACGGTGATTAACAGTTCCACAAAATCTAAATACAGCCCGCTGTTTAATAGATCGGAAACAATAAGGGTCGCCACATCCTGGCTGGGGATGGGATGATCCTTGGGGTACCCGCTCTTTTTATATATGTCATAATCCGGATCTATCATCTTGACAAAGCGGATCATATCTTTTACCGAAAGGGAACTATAAAGGCATCTGCGGCAAAATCTACCGGCAAATTTTACATTTTCCATGGAGGATGAGTTTACCATTTATAAAATAAAATTTATAGTACCTGGTATGAAAATGCGGGATTTTTTGCTGACATTAATTCCCGTCCTGGCTTCTGTCTTTATTTTGATGGGGGGAATCTTGGTTTTTTCCGGCTGCTATACCCTTAAGCAGGGGGCCGTCATGCTGGGGTACCTGGGAAAGGCCGTACCCCTGGAAAACCTGGATGCGGCGGATGCGGAAACCAGGGCCTTTATCCGGCGGGTGGCGGACATACGCCGTTTTGCCATGGAAGAACTGGGGCTGCGGGAAAGCAAAAACTATACCCGGTATGTGGAAATTGACCGGGATTATCTGGCGGCGGTGGTTTCCGCCTGTGCGGCGGATTCCTTTACCCGGCACGAATGGGTTTTCCCGGTGGTGGGGACCGTGCCCTACAAGGGTTTTTTTGACACCGCCGGCGCCAAGAAAGAAGCGATGCTGTTAAAGGCGGAGGGCCTGGATGTGTGGGTCCGGGGGGTAGACGCCTTTAGCACCCTGGGGTGGTTTAAGGATCCCCTGTATTCGTATATGAAGAAATACAGCGATTACCAGCTGGCGGATCTGATTATCCATGAATTACTGCATGCCACGGTATTTGTCCGGGGCCAGGCCCAGTTTAATGAACAGTTGGCGGAATTTGTGGGAACCACCGGGGGGCGGCTCTACATGGCCGGCCGGTTTGGCGCCGGCTCCCCGGAATATCTGGCCATTGATAAAGACGCCGCCGATGCGGGGGCTTTTAGGGAATATATCCGGGACCTTATAAAAGAATTAGAAGGGGTCTACGGCGATTTAACCCTTAGCCGGGAAATTAAATTACAGCAGAAGGAAGCGATAATTGCCGCGGCCCAGAAACGGTTTGCCGCCGAATACGAAGACCGCTTTTCCGGCGAAAACTACCGGGGTTTTTCTACCCTGCCGGTAAACAACGCCTACCTTGATCTCTTTAGGCTCTACCATGAAGAGGATCTTTTTTTTGAAAACCTGTACCAAAAAACCTGCAAGACCCTGCCGGATCCGGAGGGTCCGCCGGGCATTGCCGGCCTGCGCCGGTTGATCGAAGCCGCCAAGGCCATTAAGGCCGGCAAGGGCGATCCCCGGGAACAGTTAACGGCGCAGATGAAATTCCTCTAAAGCATTTCCCTTAAAAACCGACACTTATAATGAACTGGATCAGAAACCATGCGCCCGTTGGGCCTCCTGGCGGTAAGGTCCGGAATATCCTCACCCTTCCGGGGACGGGTGGGTCGAGGGTTCTTTCCCGGTAAATTTTTTACCGGGGTGGCACATGGAACGTTCAAACGGACGATCCAAAAAGCAAATGTTTGTGGAGTTTTGTTTAGAAAAATTCCAGTGTATGTTGTGAGCTTAGCAGGCAGCATACGAATGGCATGGATGCCACGGCGGAACCTTTGTCACAGGGACAAATGCCGCCGAAAACAGCCAAAGGAGTGTATTGTATGATTATTAACCACAACCTTAGTGCAATGTTTGCCGACAGGTCCCTCAAAGTTACCCAGGTGTCTCTGGATAAAAACATGGAGAAACTGTCGAGCGGCATGCGCATCAACCGCGCCGGTGATGATGCTTCTGGACTCGCTGTTTCCGAAAAGATGCGAAGCCAGATCCGCGGCTTGAATCAGGCGTCCACTAACGCCCAGAATGGTATTTCCTTTATTCAAGTTACGGAGGGTTATCTTCAGGAAACCCAGGACATTATGCAGAGGATGCGTGAACTGGCGGTGCAGGCTTCGAACGGTATTTATTCCGCAGAAGACAGAATGTACATCCAGGTCGAAGTTTCAGCTTTGATCGACGAAGTAGACCGGATTGCATCCCATGCCCAGTTCAACGGTATGAATCTGTTGACCGGCCGTTTTGGCCGGCTTATCGGCGAAAACGTGGTTACCGCCTCTATGTGGCTGCATATCGGAGCCAACATGGATCAGCGGGAACAGGTATATATCGGCACCATGACTGCCAAGGGCCTTGGGGTCCGGAATGTCGGTGACGATTCCATCCTTTCATTGTCCAGCCCGGACAGTGCCAACCGTGCCATTGGAACCCTTGACGAAGCGCTTAAAAAGATCAACAAACAACGGGCAGATCTTGGCGCCTATCAGAACCGCCTGGAACACGCTGTGCGCGGCCTGGATATCGGAGCCGAAAATACGCAGGCTTCTGAATCTCGCATCCGCGATACCAACATGGCTAACGAGACTGTGGCGTATACCACGCACCAGATCCTCAATCAAGCCGGTACCGCCATGCTTGCTCAGGCAAATCAAAAGGCACAGTCGGTGCTCCAGCTTCTGCAGTAGTAAGGCCGAAGGGCCGCCGTTTTACAGCGGCCGCCGGATCTTCCGAAACCCGGTTTTACCGGGATTACGGAAGCTTCCGGGGGCCAAGAGCTTGGCAGCATACTGTAAGAAAACGTGCTCGGGAAGGCGCCTGACCACTTTAAGTGGTCAGGCTTCTTTTTTAACGGAACTTTCCGGAAATTGCAACATTTTCGGAAGCCCCTGGTCCGGCGCCGCAGGCTATTGGGCCATACGGAACCGGCCCAACCGGTTACGGCGGATCCGGGCATACTTGTTATTTTTACCATAATGGGGTATATTGCGTTTATAAAATGGGAAAGAAAAGAAAGAAGCCGGTGGCGGCGTTTGTCCTCTGCGTGGTGATCTTTATAGGCTGTGTTCTGCTTTGTTTCTTAAGGCGGGATCTTTTACGGCGGCCGGTCTTTCAAGAGACCATGCCCCTTGATGCGGCCTTTTCCGCCAAATACGAAAAAGACGGGAACATCTACATCATCGACAACGGCACCTTCCGTCTTATCTGCATGGATCCCCAGGGCCGGATAAACTATACCATTAATATCAATAAGTGGAAGGAATATGTCAGGATCTACGACAGCGTAATTGACGAAAACGGCAATTTGTATATTTACGGGATGGAAGCGGCCTATGATGCCTATATGACCACCCGGGATATAATTAGGCAGTATGATAAAAACGGCAGGTACATAAAAGATATTTTTACCATTGGGTATAACAATTCCCTGGATAACCCCCGCTCTTTTCCCCAGTTTGGTTCCATGAACTGCGAAGACGGAATGCTTACATTTTCCCGGGTTGTGCGGGACCGGGTTTATTTGTACCAGTATCATATTATTCAAGACCGGATGGAAACATCTATTTTTGCCGAGGGGGTTTCGGATTTTTCTGTGGCCCAGCTGGCCTTAAGGGATTTTAGCAATTTTATCTACACCACCAGGGATGGGGATGTTTACGAAGTTAAAGAAGGCCGTTCTTTCCTGCGGGGATCCTTTGATTTTTCCCAGGACGAGGGGGGCATTATTCCCTGGTATCTTAGCTACGATTCCGCGGGAAATATTGTTTTCTTTGACATGGCCTCGGCTCTTATTTACCGGATCCGGGGGGATACGCTGGAAGAGGCGGTTCCCAGAAATTTTTTTGACGGATTAACCCCCCAGGGTGAAATGCCCGGGGTGGGCCTGGCAAAATTTGGCTTTTTTAACCAGCACTTTGCCGGCGTGTATGGTGAAAAGGTTTGGTACTACAACGGAAGTAATTTTAGGACCTACGAAGAAGGAATAACCCTTCCTGCCCGGGAACGGTATGAAATAATAATAGTTCAATGCAGCTTTGTCCTGGGAATAATATGTTTTTTACTGGCGCTGTACTTTTTGTTTATCCGTATCCTGGACCGGTATATTTCGCTTTTTATAAAGCAGACGATCTTTATTATTCCCATCACCATTGCGGCTTTTTTTGTGTTCTATTCCATTATGTTTAAATTTATGGAAGAGCAGGTGTACCGGGAAATATACAATAAACTGAATATCGCATCGACCATAGCGGTCAAACTTATTGACGGCGACGAGGTAGACAGCCTTAGGTCCATCAAGGATTTTAAAACCGGTACGTACAGGAAGTTGACCCGGATTCTTAAAGAAATCTGCGGAAATAACCAGGATGAATGGAACAAAATTTATTATGCGGCGATCTATAAAATAGCAGATAACCGCCTGTTTTGGCTGGCGCAGTCCAACGATGAAGTTAATATGTTCCGTCCCTATGCCTATATAGAAGAAGGCACCGGCGAATATGAACTGGTTGCCAAGGGAAAGCCCTTTGTAAGCATTGTCCCCTATGTTTACGGCCTTTGGGCATATTCCAATGCCCCCCTTCGCAACGGGGCCGGAAAAATCATTGGTACCGTTGAGATTGGCATGGATATGATCAGTTATGAAATATCCGTTGCCCGGCAGCAGCAGGAATTAGTTGTAATTGCCATAGGCATATGTATTGTGATTGTCCTGGTTCTATCTATTATTGTTTCTATTATTATTAAGCACCTGTCGAATATTGTAAAGGTGCTTTCCGAGATAGGCAAGGGCAAGTACGATTCCCGGGTTAATTATCGTGCCCGGGATGAGATTGGAAATTTAAGCGACGGCTTGAATTTTATGACCGCCGAACTGCAGAACCAGTTTAGAAAAATTTCCAGCTTAAATGAATCGACGATCCGTTTTGTGCCCCTGCAGTTTATGAAACAGCTTGGGGTTACGGACATTACAAAAATGAAACTGGGGGATCATGTTCAGCGGAACCTTACGGTCCTCTTTTTTGACATTCGCTCCTTTTCAATCAACTCGGAGATGATGTCCGCCAAAGAAAACTTTGTCTTTATTTAATACCATCCTGGGCATTTCCGGTCCTATTATCCGCAGGCATAACGGCTTTGTGGACAAGTACATTGGCGATGCGGCCATGGCGCTTTTTACCGATGCGCGGGATGCAATACGGGCGGGAATTGAACTGTACCGGGACCTGGTGTTAAACGCCGAAACCAAGGTTAAAATAGGGGGGGACGGCATTAACATTGGCGTGGGAATCCACAGCGGATCCGTCATGATGGGGATCGTGGGAGAGAACGAGCGCCTTTCCAGCACGGTGATCTCTAAAAATGTTAATTTGGCTTCCCGGCTGGAATCCCTTACCAAGCAGCTGCATTCGGGGATGCTTATTTCACGGGATACGCTGAATGCAATTTCCGGGAACGAAGGGGAATTCCAGTACCGGTTTATCGGCATGATCCGGGCGGCGGGGGTTAACGAAGTTGTGGGGGTGTTTGATGTGCTGGATGCCCTGCCGCCCCTGATCCGCCGGCGCAGAATTGTTACCCGGCGGGTGTTTGAGTCGGGGGTGCGGAAGTACCACGTAAAGGACTATAGGGCCGCCCTGCGGCGGTTTAAAAAAGTTGTGGAAGCAGATCCGGAAGATACCTGCGCAAAAATTTGTTTGGAAGAAACAAAAAAACGCCTGCGGGATCCTGATTTACCCAGTGTATTTATCTTCGAGAAAAAATAAGGGGAAAAATGGAAGCCATAACAGAATCTGTGGATGCCCAATTATGGGCCTTTCTGCCGGTGCTTATCGCCATCGGTACAATCTTTTTTCTTCGTAATGTAATTGCCTCCCTTTTTATTGGCATTGCATCCGGTGCGGTAATCTGGGCGATTATGCTGAAGGCGGGGTTCCTGGATTTTTTACACTTGATATTCTCTACAATTTTTGGCAGTGCGGTGGAAAACATTGCCCTTATTGGGTTTATTTATATGCTTGGCGCCCTGGTGTATATTATCAGCAGTTCCGGCGGACACCATGCCTACGGACGCTGGATTGCCCGCAAAATAAAAACCGCCCGGGGGGTATCCCTGGCCACCATGGCCCTGGGGGTGCTTATTTTTATTGATGATTATTTTAGCTGCCTGGTGGTGGGATCGGTCATGGATCGTCCCGTAGGCGACTATAGGATTTCCCGGGAAAAACTGGCCTACTTTATTGATACCACCGCGGGACCGGTTTGTATTTTGGCCCCCCTTTCAAGCTGGTCCCCCACAATTACCCAAACGGTGGAGAACGCCGGGGTTGACAATGGATTGTTTGTATTTCTTGCATCGATCCCCTATAATTACTACGGCATTTTTGCGATCCTCTTGGGTTTTTATATTGCCTTTACCGGAAAGGATTTTTTTGCCATGCGGAAATGCCAGGCGGATATGCAAAAAAAGACCGCCGTTTCTACAGGCGGGGAGGGGAAGGGAAAAATAATTGATCTTGTTTTACCCAATGCCATGGTAGTTATTTTTACCCTGGTGGCCACCGCATGGCTCGGGGGCTGCTTCGGAAAGGAAAAGATATCGATCATTGAAGCCTATGCCGCCGCCGATACCACCATGGCAATTAGTTTTGCCTGTTTAGCTACCATTGTCCTTTGCTTTGTGCTTTATATTCCCCGCAGGCTGCTTTCGTTACAGCAATTTTTTACCGGGGCCCTGGACGGTATGAAGTCGATGTTTGAAGTTAATCTAATCCTTATTTTGGCCTGGTCCTTAAGCGTAATTACCACGGAATTCCTGGAGGCGGGAAATTTTGTGGAAGCCCTTATGCAGTTCCACCGGGAATCCATAGGCGTTTCTTTTTTACCTCTGATGATATTTGCGGTCTCGGCCCTGATAGCCCCAGGGCTTGGATCCTGGGGAACCTTCTTGATGATCATCCCCTTTGTGGCAATTATTGCCAGGGCAACGGAACCTTCGATGTTTCCCATGTTTCTTGGGGCGGTCCTGGCAGGGTCCGTATTCGGCGATCATGCTTCGCCCATTACGGATACGACGGTGCTGTCCTCTGCCAGCGCCCGGTGCGATCATATTAGCCATGTAAAAACCCAGCTGCCCTATGCGCTGGTAATTTGCCTTGGCGCCGCGGTGTCCTTTTTATTTACGGGGATCTTCCGCCGGCCCCTGCCGGGTTATGCCGCCGGCATTATACTTGTGGGGGTTCTGTTTTTTTGGGCATACCAACGGGAGAACCGCCGTGGATCTTCAAACCCGTAGGGTGTACGATTTTTTTTGTCAGCGGGGATTTTTGCCGGCGGACAAGGCAAGTTACGGCGTTTTTAAAGCCCACGAGGAATGCAGCATGTTTCAGGAAATGTCCGCTACAATTATTGTCAGCTGGTCCTTTGCCTATAACGGGCTGTACAAACTTATCCAGGGATACCTGTGCAGCGTGTATTTTTATGAGGGTAAGCCCGTGTATTTTGCCCTGCATAGGCCGCAGAAGGATCCCGAATGTCCCCTGGACCGGATTATAGATATTTTGTACGACCTGTCCATGGAAGCGGGACTTTCTTTTTTGCAGATAAAATTTATTGAGGACCGTTCTGTAAAGGACTATCAAAACATACCTGGATATGATATTAAAATTGAATCCTTTGAATCCGACAACGAATATGTTTACCGGATATCGGATCTGACAGATCTATCGGGCAGGGACAACTATAAGAAACGGAGCAGACTAAAAAAATTTTTGTCCCGGGATGACATTGCGCTGGTTCCCATTACCAGGGGGAATATACACCTTTGCCTTGAAATCGAAAACAGATGGTGTCAAGGCAAAGACTGTACATATTGCGCCTCCTTTAGCGGCTGTGAAAAGAACGCCATGGAAATAATGGCCGATATTTTCGACGAACATATTTATTATGGACTTATTGGATTCTATGGAGGCGCAGCTTCGGGATATGTTATCTGCGAAAAAAGAAACTCCGGGCTTTCCTGTATGTACTTTGGAAAATCCACGGTTAGTGATTTTTTTATGTATCTTATCTATAGGCTGGCGGAGGGGTACCTGGCGGACTGCGAATATATGAACATGAACGAAGATATGGGTAATTTAGGGCTGCGAGCCTTTAAAAGAGAATTAAGCGCCTGCGAACTGTGGCAAAAAAATATCTGTACCCTGCAAAACAGGAGCCGGTAGAATAGTGACAGAACGGGCCCAAAAAATACGGGACTTTTTGATCCTGCGGGGATTTCTTCCCGTCACCGAAGGAAGCGGCGCCGTTTTCCGTTCTTTTCAATATGACTGCGTGTTAATGGATTTAAACGCCACCATGGTTACAAGCTGGGGAATAGAATTTAACTGTGTGTATAAGATTATCCGGAACTGCCTTTGTAATGTTTGGTTCTGCGACGAAAACCCCTTTTATGGAGGACTTCCCCTTTATTTTGCCCTGCACCGTTCCGGGGAGATTCCAAAGGATTCCCTCCGGCAAATTATCGATGTACTGTACGGCATATCCAGAGAAGCGGATGTTCCGCAGTTAGCCATTGGGTCGATTGATCAGGGGCTGCTGGAGGATTTTCAATCGGTTACAGGATACACGGTAAAAACAGAATACAGCGAAGATCACAGCGAATATGTTTACCGGACGGCGGATGTGCTGGAACTAGCCGGGGGAATTAACCTTAATAAACGGAACCGAATTAAGAAATTCCTTAATAAGCCCATGGTTGTGCTGGATCCGGTAACGAAGGATAACCTGCACCTGTGCCTGGAGATTGAACGGCAATGGTGCCGGGGAAGAGACTGCGGCTATTGCCAATCCTTTGCGGGATGCGAAAAAAAAGCCCTGGAACATATGAAAGAAATATTTACCGGCACAATCCACCGGGGATTTATAGGCTTTATTGACGGCCTTCCCGCGGGGTTTACCATCTGCGAAAAAATAAGCGATAAAAGTGCCTCTTTGTTCTTTGGAAAATCCACGGTGAATGATTTTTTTGTCTATCTTATTTATATGTCGGTAAAGCACTTTTTTTCGGATGTTTTTTATTTTAATATAAACGAAGATATGGGCAATTCAGGCCTGCGGATATTTAAAAAACACCTGGGCGCCCATAGGATGTGGCGAAAATACCTTTGTATCTTTACCAGAACGGGGAGTGTTTATGGACCATAAATCACCTGGAAAAGCGTTTTTTATCTGCCTTATTGTTTTTATTTTTCTTTCCGGTTTTTTATTTTTAAACAGGGAAGAATTAAGCCCTTCGCTTTGGAAAAAGACCGGGGCATTGGTGTTTCCGGTATGGGCCGGCGGCAATGGGACACGGACCGCAGTTATAGAAAATTCCGCCAGGGCTGTTTCGGTCATCGATTCCGATGGGACACTGTTGTACCGTCTTGCGGCACGGCGAAAAAGTGAAAGATCCTTTACCACTGCGCAGTTTGCCGAACTTGACGAAATGAACAACCTCTATGTTTTGGATGCGAACTTCCGGGGAGTAGAAAGAAATAATATTGAACGGATTTTAAAATATTCCGCCGATGGCACATTCCAGGGGGAACTGTACTCGTATAAATATCGAAACGATGATTTTATTATTACCAAGGGTAAAATTGGCGGCATGGCCTACTACGGCGGACAGATCTACCTGGCTAAACTTGAAGACGACGGGTTCCGGATTGAGAAAATTTCCGCCGAAGAAAAAGGGGAGCTTGAAACCATTGCCGTTGTTTCATACCCCAATGCCTTCCGCGATCTGGGATACTTTGGCATCAATGTTCGCAACAGGATGTTTGTGGTAACCACAAAGGCCGGACACATTAGGCAATACAACTTTGACGGAACCCTGGCCTACGAATGGACAGTAACAGAAGAAGACGGCACTCTCCCCTGGACTGTAGTGTCGGACCACGGCAATAACCTTATTTTTACCGATATTGTAAAAAACGAGATTGCCTCTATTAATGTTTCAAACGGAGTCCGCAGCACCATCGCGTCCTTCCCAAAGGAGCATCCCTGTTACCGGATTAATTACAACGGCATCTCGATTTTTGCCGCATCCGGCGACGGCGTATTTATAAAAGATGCCGGATCCGGCGAACGGATCATTAATTCCTATTTCTATTCGAATTTTCTGTGGGGCATTCGGCTTTTACTGCTTTCCTCTATGGTGCTGGAGGGGATCCTTTTTCTTGCGCTGCTGTTCATGCTTTTTCGGATGCTTTCTATTCGTCAATCAAGCAAGACCATGTACACCCTGGTACAGATCAGCGTTTTTATCCTATTCGGGTCTATCATCTCCACCATTTTAATTGTCAACGAAATGAGCCGCCGCTACGAGGAAAATGCCTTTACCGGCCTTGAAAATATTTCCCGTCTAATGGCAAACAAGGTTGATACGGATGTATTAAATTCCCTTTCTTCTCCGGTCCAGTACGAAACCGGCATGTATCTGGACTTAAAGGAATCGCTTAAATCTCTTTTTAGACGGGAAAAATTTCACGGGGAGCGGATATATCAAATTATCTGGATGGTACGGGACGGAAAGGTGTGCGCCATGTACGATCTGGAAAATTCCCTGGGCATCTTTATGCCCAGGGATGAATATACCCAGGACAGTTACTACCATGAGGTTTTTGATACGGGGTCCTACGTACATAGAAAAAATGTTGCCACCAGCAGTGGCAGCTGGCTGTTTGTGTGCGGGCCCATATTTGACACGGCAGGAAACATCACGGCCCTGATAGAAACAGGGTACAATATGCTTACGGTTCAGGAAGATTTGCAGCGGAACATCCTTATTATCCTAACGCTTGTGCTTATTATATCCATCTCGATGTTTTTGGCAGCCATAGTGGCTTTATACTACCATGCAAAGCATGAAGGAAAGATCCGGGAAGACAAGAAAAATTATTTTGAAATATCCTTAACTGAAAAAAGATTTTTCTTTGGATTCCTTGCCGCCTTTGCCGTTTTTTCTGTTGTTCTTGTGGTGAACAGGCATATGATAAGCCCTTCGCCCTGGGAAAGTTCCCGGGGCTTTGAGCTGCCCTACCATGCGATTGGCAACGGAGAAAGAATCGCGGTGGTTGAAAACTCAAAACAAACCGTGATTGTTTTGAGTTCCGAAGGTGAATTGCTTTACCGGCTAAATGCAGGAAACGGCCAAAGGTCATTTTCGGCCGCCGAACAGGTGGAACTTGACGAAGAAAACAATCTGTATATTTTGGATATTAATTTTGGAGGCGTTCAAGAAGAAAGCGTTGAAAAAATTGTAAAATATTCAAAGACGGGTACATTCCTGGGGGAAGTGTACGCGTATCATTATATAAATGAAGATTTTATCAATACCAAGGGAAAGATAAGCGGAATTGGGTCTTATGACGGCAGCGTATATGTGGTGCGGCTGGAACATGACGGTTTCTTAATTGAACGGGCCCGGAGGGATCAAAAAGAAGATCCGGAACGGATTGCTTTTGTCGATTACCCTAACGCATTTCGAGACCTTGGTTATTGTCATATCAACCCCGAAAAAGAACGGCTGGCCATAACAACCAAGGCCGGCGGCATAAGACAGTTCAGTTTTGACGGATCCCCCGTGTATGAATGGACCCCTGGAGAAAAGGGCGGTCTTCCATGGTCGGTTGTGTCAGACGACAGTAACAATTTTATCTATTCCGATATTATTACTAACGAGATCGCTGCGGTTAATACCTTAACGGGAGAACGGAATATACTTCTTGCCCCGGAAGGAACCTACTATCGAAGCGGATATAAAAACGGACTGTATTTTGCCGTGGGGGATGATATACTAATTAGAGAAGGAGATGCGTTCCACAGCCTTGATTCTTATTACTACCCTTCGAAGCTTGTTTATGCCCGCATGGCGGTGTCGGCGCTTTGTTTACTAACGGCCCTTGTGTTTCTGGGACTTTCTATTTTATCTATCCGCCTATTATTGGTACAGTGGAAAAAGAAAACATTCCGGCGGATACTAATTGCAGGGTTAAGCATTGCCCTGGGGACGGTTGTCTCTTCGGTTATTATTATCCGAAGCATGAACGCCCTGTATAACGAAAACACCTTTTCTAACTTGGAAAATGTTTCCCGCTTACTGGCCGCCGAAGTTGACACCGCCGTACTGTCCGGCCTGGATTCGCCGGCTGAATATGATAACGAAGAGTATTTACGGCTTAAAGATTCTATTAAAGAAGCTTTTTTAACGCTCCAATTTAAAGGCGCCCGGATATACCAGACTATCTGGAAAGTATCGGATGGAATGGTTTATCTGCTGAACGATCTGGAAAATTCCGTGGGGTGTTTTCACCCTTTTTATGAGTATACCGGTGACGATCCTGCCCAGGTTGTGTTTGATACAAAGCAGTATGTACATGTGAATAACATGGCTACTTCCGAAGGGGTCTTTATCTTTGTGGATGGTCCCATATTTGATGACGCCGGGAATGTTGTTGCCATCATAGAAACCGGCTACGATCTGGGAACGGTAAATGCAGAAAACAAAAAAATGATCGTACAGATTATTCTTATTGTTGTTTCGGCGGCCATAGCGATCTTTCTTATTATGCTGGAATTTATTTTAATATCCGAAGCCCATAAAAAATCAAAGATCGAATATGCAGAAGACACAACCGCTGTTTTCCACCCGGAACTGCTGCGGGCCGTTATCTTTGTACTGTTTTTTACTGGTAATCTTGCCACCGCACTGCTGCCCATGTATGCATCCAACCTATACCAGCCCCTATTTGGCCTTCCCCGGGAATTTATCGTTACGCTGCCCTTTATTACCGACATGGTATTTGCGGCCCTGGCGCTTTTTGTAATTCCCGCAGCCCTTCCCATTGTGGGGATTAAGCGGATCGGAGTTTCTGCGGCTTTTATGATTGTCCTGGGGAATGTACTTTGTTTTATTGCATCCAACACGGCATACCTGGCGGTGGCATATGCGTTAACCGGATTTTCCACGGGGGCCCTTATTCTGGTGCTTAATACAATTATCGGAGCCCGAAAACAGGTGGAAGAAGTAAACAGCGGATTTGCCCATTTTACCGCTTCCTACCTTGCGGGAATGAATGTGGGGGTTGTTGTTGGATCCATCCTGGCCCAATTTTTCCCCTACAGAATTATATATTTTGTTTCGTCGGTTTTTTCCATATTGCTTGTCTTCATTATGATTTATTCGGTAAAATCGAATGCGCTGCATCATCTTTACGCCATAAGCTACTTTAAAGAGCGCAGGAAACATGTTTTATTAAAATTTATCTTTAGGCCGATTGTTCTGTGTACACTCTTGCTGCTGCTGCTGCCATTTATGGTTTCCCAGAGCTTTGTAAATTATTTTATGCCCCTCTTTGGATTTGAAAACGGCCTAAAGGAATCTAACATTGGCCAGATTCTTATGCTCAACGGTCTGTTGGCGATTCTTTTCGGCACCGCCCTGTGCAAATATGCGGCAAAGAAATTTCCCATTAAAGCCATTACAATCGCCTCGCTGGTTCTTAATTTAAGCGCCATCTTTGTTTTTACCCTGAACATGACTATTCCTATGCTGATAGTATCGGTCCTTATGCTGGCCA
This sequence comes from Spirochaetaceae bacterium, assembly GCA_031277165.1. Lineage (GTDB taxonomy): Bacteria > Spirochaetota > Spirochaetia > Treponematales > Breznakiellaceae > JAISLT01. The sequence goes on along the minus strand of JAISLT010000056.1, from coordinate 8,134 downwards.
TTGCTAATATTTTTGCATCCACAAACATGCAAACCTATTATGCCACCCTGTACCAGGGAACCAGGATGTCTTCGGTTAAAGCCCTGGGTATTTATTCGGCGGTGGAAAACCTTTCCATGGCCATAGGCCCCGTGGTGTTTAGTTATATTCTTACCGGAACCTCTTTAACCTTGGGACTTAGAATAGTGGCCGCCGCCTTGCTGTTATGCCTTATCGTTTTTGTGTTTGTTTCAAAAAAAACCGAGGGACAAAACCCGGCTGAAAGAAAAGAATAACAGGCAGGCTCCGTTTGTTCTTCAAACGGGGATGCTCATTTGGACTTTAGGTTGTCAACCCCTTCGTCCCAATCCGTATCGGAGGGAGGCCTCTTTAGGTATGCTTCGCAGCGCTCCTTATAAAGCCGGGCCGTTAAATCCCCGCTGTCCGCCTGATACAGGGCTTTAAAACCCGCCAGGGCGCCGGAAAAATTCCGGTCCTCGTAGGCCTTAAATGCGGTTTCCCAGGTTAGGACCGCCTCCAGCAATTTTGGCGGGGCGTTTTCTTGAAAATCTAAAAGTTCATAGATCCGTACCGGGGTGCTTATTCCTACCACCCGGACCCGGCTAAGGGGCCGCAGGATAAATTCATCACCAATTTTGCTGCGGGTATATTCACTTAACAGAATCCCCCCGGTGTCGTACTGTTTATTAACTCCCTCCAGGCGGGCCGCCAAGTTAACCGCGTTTCCCATGATAGTATAATTCATTTTACTGGGGGTTCCCATGTTGCCCACAACCATTTCTCCCGAGTTTATTCCAATCCGGGTATAAAGGGGCCGTTCCGGGCGGATAACCTTTCTTTCGATCAGTTCCTTCAGCACCGGATAAAACCGTCCCCCCTGTTCCATGATCCGGCCTGTTATTTCTTTTTCTGATTTCTTCATTTGAATAGCGGTACGGCATGCCTGGACAGCGTGTTGTTCCGTGGGGAGCGGAGCGCCAAAAAAGGCAATGATCGCGTCGCCCTCAAACTTGTCAATGGTACCCTTGTTTGCCAAGGCAATATTGCTCATCTCCGTTAAATACAGGTTAAGCAGGTTAACCAGTTCTTTGGGCCCGTCCTTGCCGTAGGTCTTTTGCAGGGCCTCGGAGATAGAAGAAAATTTTTGAATGTCCGTAAAGATTGCCGTCATGTCCAGGCTCTTACCGCCCAGTTCCAGGTTTGAAGGATCTTCTATTATCTGTTCGATAACCAGGGGGCTTATATACTGACTAAAGGCGTTTTTGATATATTTTTTCTGGCTGCCCTCGGTGGCGTAATTGTAGATATTGCAGGTAATAAACGATATCAACATTCCTGCCAAGGGAAGCACCATGGGAACCCAAAGGCAAAAACGGTCATAGGCAATTAAAGCTCCGGCTAAAATAGCCGCCGCAATAATCAAGGTTCCCCCCACAGACAGGGGGAGTCTTTTGCAAAAAAGAACCAGCAAAGTTGTAAGAACGATTATACAAAAAAGGGCGGCCCATTCCATCCATGGAGAAGTTTCCCGGATAAAGTCTTTGTTAAGAAGATTGTCCAGCATGGTGATATGTATGCCCATTCCGGGGTACACCGATTCCAGGGGGTTGCTGCATATATCAAAAAGTCCCGGAGCATAGAATCCAAAGAACACATACTTGTCCTTAAATTCTTCAGGGTAGTATACCGGTTCACCGCCCGTTTCCAGGGCTTCGGCGCTTTTCAAAATGTCCGCGACGCTGTATGGCATATAGCGGTTAATGCTTCCCCTAAAACGGAGTATGCTTTTTCCCTCGCTGTCCACGGGGATTATATACTCTCCCCATTCAATCTGCCGTTTTTTTTCGTTGTACCGGATATCCCTATCCTGGCCCGAAATAAGAAGGGATGCGGCAGAAAGACCCGGCACCGCCTGGCCGTCAAAATTTATAAACAGCCGGGCCCGGCGGTTTATGCCGTCAAAGTCTTCTGCGTTGGTTACGTTCCCTAAAGCGCCCGTGGCCCTGGTAAATTCCGGAATAGGAAACTGGGCCTTTGTAGTTCCCGGGCCAACAAGATTGTAGTTGGAAATGATCGGGTCAAATCCGATAGGGTTAAGCAGGGGCTTTTGTAAATCGCTGGGCCAGGTTTCGGATTTTCCCGTTTGGGTGCTAAAAAACACCGTTTGAACCGTTTTTCCGTAGTCGTGCAAAGCCCGGGCAAAGGCATCATCATCCGCATGGCCGGAAAGGCTTTGCAGTTCCCTCATGGCCGTTATGTATTTTTCAAAGGCTCTGCGCTGATCCTCGCCGGGGGCCCCGTTTTGAGGCCGGCGGCGGGACGTTTCTGTCTGCGAAGGATCAAAAATAGACCGCAGTTCTTCCATCCGCCGGACTGCGGTATCTATAATCCTGTCCTGGTCGGCACTGCGGTATATAGAAGGCTCAGAAAACAGGACATCAAAGATTATGGACTTGGCCCCTCCCAGATTCATGTAATCCACCAAGTCCGCATAGGCTTTCCGGGGCCATGGCCAGCCCCAACCCCGTTCTTCATTGGCCCAATCGATGCTGTTCTGATCAAGGAGAAGTACCATAATATCGTCCGAGGGCTTATATGAACCGGCAAATAGTTTTACCCGAAAATCGTAGGCTTTGTACTCAAGATAATCAAAGGTATTAAAGACATGCATCAATCCCACCCCGGCAAATATCAAAATGATGATAAGTACCGCGGGAAGGACCTTCTTAAATCTTCCTTTTCTTGCCATACAAAGCCCGTATTTTAGCGGGGAACAGCCGCGGTGTAACGCGCCGCCCTGTACGAGCGGGTGTCGGAGACGGAATACTTGTTAAGCGCCCTGTTTACATTGGTAATCCGCTCCGCCGGGGATGGATGGGTTTTGGAGAAACCCTGGCTGTCCTGTTGTTTTTGTTTTAAGGATTCAAGCATGTCAAGGATGCTGGAGGGCTGGTAACCCGCAGATGCCAGCAGAGAAAGGGCGGTGGCATCCGCCTCAAGTTCCTGCGGCTTGGAAAATCCGTTTACCACCAGGGTGGTAATGATCTCGTTGACGGAATCGCCCATGATGCTTGCCAATTCCTTTGTGTTGGGGGCTGCTTCGCTAAGCCCCGCCAGAACGCCGGATACTGCCGCATTCACGTAACGGGCGTTACGGATAGAAGTAAGGGCATGACGAAGCTGAATATGAGCCACCTCGTGGGCAATAACCGCGGCCAGCGCGTCTTCGCTGGGGGCGCAGGCAATAAGACCCCGGGTGATAAAAATATGCCCCCCGGGGGTGGCAAACGCGTTGATTTCCTGGGTGTTCAGAATAGCCACATGGTAGCCCTTGTAAATATCGGGCCGTGGAGAGTTAATCACAATGGTACTGCAAATTTTATTAAGGTAGGTTTGCAGCGCGGGATTCCCCGTATAAACCGTATAGGTACCGGCGATATTCGCCGCCACCGCCCGGCCCAGATAGTATTCATTTTCCGCAGTCAAAGAATCCGCCGCCTTTATTGCCTCGCTGGCGGTACTTACCCCGGCGCTTGTACTTTGCTGGACCTTGGAGGCAATCTCTTCATCATACCCCAATGCACGGGTTACTTCGGCGGCGGCTCCCCCGGCCACATTCCCTAAAACGTTTGAATCGATAGATTCGCAGGTAACGATGGTAGAGAACAGAACGGCGGTGATTAACGGGATTGTATATTTTTTCATGTTATTCCCCCTGGGCCAGATGGCCCTCTTCGGTAAATGCCAAAAGGTCCCTGTCGGGAATGGTTATCCTTTCCATGGTATCCACCGCGGCATAGTTAGCGGTTCCGCCGCTTTTTTTGTATTCCGCCTCAACCGCCGGTGAAAATCCCTTTCCCGCCAGGGCAATTTCCTGGGCAGATGCGCTGGCGCCGGTTCCCCGGGCAATTCGCTTGGTGGTTAAGCTGGATGATGGGATCCACCCGGTGGCATTCCCGGTGGTTCGTATCTGAACCCATTTACTCTTAAGTCCCAGCACCCGCACCTGATCTCCATAACGCACAGTTCCGGTGGTGGAAGCGAAAAACCCGGTGGACGATTTAAGATTCGCCGAATTAACATTGACGTACATGGTATCGCCCACCTTTTGGGCAAAGACCCCTGCCGCCGTCAGACAGAATAGGGCGGTTATTATTAAACGTTTCATATATACCTCTGCCATAATAGTATGGCGATTTTCTGATATTGTAAAGGGGTATCCATAGCTTTCGGTGACAGTTCAAAATGAGGCATTACGGGGCCTAAAGGAACATTTTAAAATGAGGTATTACGGGGCCTCCGGCATTGATTGGAAAGCGGTTAGTGGTTAAAATTTCTTTAGAATATGGGTCAAGTTTAGACTTCAGGGCAGGGATCATCCGAAGCCGGGCGCATACCCAAGGGCCCTCCTTTCCGCGGGCCGGCATTCCCAGACATTCGCAGAATATCTGGGAATAATGAACCTTCCCGCCGTAGGCTTTCCCCGCTAAAGGCGGATTTTGCGTATTAAACCCCACCGGAAATGAAGTTCCACGGAACAGAATTGTACGCCGGAAGACGCATCCCGGGCTGTCCTTTCTACTCTTCCAGAACCAGATCGAGCAGAATAGGAAGGTGGTCCGAAAGGCCCGTACCTGTTCTGGGATTATAGGCGTGGGGGATGCCCCCGGCATTGGTAAAGGGATTATTTCCCAGTACCCGGAAATCACCGTATTCCCATCCCCGTTTATCGAATAAGGCGGCGTTAAGCAGGAAATGATCAATGGTTTCCCAGGCGCCGTCATAATAGTAGGATCCCGGTAAGGCATCGTTGTCCTGCCCTGGGGAATGTTCCCAGGGGGAATAAAGTACCGCGGCGCCGCTGAACCCCGTGATATATTCGGGACGGGGCGGTTTTTGAGGACTTAGGACCAGAAAACTCTGGAACCCAGGCCGGGGATGAACGGATAATGCATCTATGGCCGCCGCCGCCTCTTCGCTGTCCGGCATCAGCGCACAGGGATATACGGCGCCGGTCCTGACAAAATCGTCGTGGTTTTCGTTTAAATCCCCCAGGATTATTACCGGCGTTTCCGGATAGACGGCGCTGATCTCTTCGAGTCTTCGGGCAATGATTCCCGCCTCCGCCTGCCGAAGCAGTTCGGTTTCCCGGGCCCCGCCGGATTTTGATTTCCAATGACAGGCCATAATTACCAGGGATTCCCCGCCGTAGTTTATCCATACTTCCGCCACGGGACGGGGAATGCTGTGGTGGTCAAAATGTGCCGAATGAACCCTTGTTTCGGTAAAGGGAAAACGGCTAAAGATACCGATCCCTATGGCGCTGCCGGGAACCCCGGCAAAGAAATTCCACTTATACTCCATGCCGGGAAGTTCCGCCAGATCCCGCAGAATGCCGGGATTTTCCACTTCGATTAGGGCCAGAACATCGGGGTTAAAACCCCCGCCCTCATTTATGCCCTTAATTGCACCGGAGATTCCGTGGAGCCTGGCTTGATATTTTTCGCTGTTCCAGCCGGCGGCGCTTGAATACTCATCGTACTCAACCCCGTTATCTATTCCATCGAACAGGGCCTGCACATTCCAGCTTGCAATGGTAATCCTGCCTTTGTCCGAGGTTTCTGGCCCGACTATGGAACAGCCCCCGAGTAATAAAAACCCAGGCACTAAAAACCAAAGGATCCGTACCCGGTACAGAACCCCGGCGGCAGCGGCCTGTCCGCCCATCTGTCTCTTTTTATTTGTTGTCATACAATAGCCTCCTATGCGGTAATAAGGGCCGGGGCTTAAATACGCTTTAATGGCCCCCGCGTCGTCCGCCGTTATGGATCCGTGGTATTCACCCTTGAATATGCGGGGATCTTGGGTTTTCCCAAAACCCGGTTGGTTTTGGGAAATGCCCTTGAAAAAGCGGTTGGTATAAAAATAACAGTCCGCTTTTCCTATGGATCTAAGGGTGTTTCCTGAAAACTGAAATTTCGGGAAGCCCCTTTTGTGGTAAATTAAAGCAAGAATACGATTGATGCCCTATACATGGCAAATGAACCTTCCCGCAAGCGAAAAGGTAGCGAAAGGATATTAGATCAGACTTTTGAATGAAGGGTGTCTTATTCTCAGACAATTTGAAATTGTCTGAGAATTCCGATTGTAATTGTTTGTAGGAAAGGAATTAGCTAATTCCTTACCTACAAACCAAAATCTATGGAATATAGAATTTCATTTTTAAAGGATTTTTTGGTGTGCAGGAGGCCTTTATGGATGTGGTGTATCTTTTTTATGGTGAAAAGAATGTACAAGTACCGCTTGACTTTGATCCGGTACTTTTTAGAGCACTTATTACCCTTGGTCAGTGGGATTTACAAAACAGCCGGTTTTTGTTGAACTACCCTTTGGAAGCCCATCAACGCCGGACTATCTTTACAATTCGTCCCTGTGTGGAGGTGAACAAGGACGGACAGATTGTTTCTATTAACGGGTTCTTTGGACGAAACTGGACCAGTCTGGAGGTGTGGGACAGGCCCTGCGCTTCGGGGTACGCTGAGATTATACCGGCGTATCAACAAAAAAAGGTGCCGGTGCCGCAGGCTGATTTTTATATGGAACCGTACGCGGGATCGTATAAAAAACCAGCCATTTACCGGCCCGTGTACAAAGAAGACAAGGACTGTCTTGATTCGGCTGTACCCAAGCCGGAAATGTTTTCGTTATTCTGGAAAGAAAAGCTTGTGGAAGAACTTCATTCCCGGAAATACAGTCCAAGAACTATCAAAGCCTATGTTCAGCATAACCGGGATATTTGCCGGTTCTTTCAAAAGAGCCCTGAAAAAATTACCGGACAGGACTTAACAAAATATCTTGCATATCTTGATACTGAAAAAAACCAATCCAGTTCTTCCATGAATCTGGCCATCAGCGGGATACGATTTTTTTACAGTAACATATTAAAGAAAAATTTTGTTCAACAGCAATATAGGCCTCACCGGGACAAGCGGCTTCCGAAGGTTTTTTCACGGACTGAAATAAAGCAGCTGCTTGACGCCGAAAAAAATCCCAAACACCGGCTTCTGCTTATGCTTGCCTATTCATCGGGTTTGAGGGTCAGCGAAGTAGTCGCCGTAAAAAGGGATCATATTGATTTGGACAGAAAAACCCTATTAGTCTACGGATCCAAAGGAAGAAAGGACCGATATACACTACTGTCGGACCGGGCAGCGACCTTTATCAAGAAATATTGTACCCTCTATAATATAAAAGCATGGCTTTTCCCAGGCCGGGAAAAAGGACATATTACCATCCGGACCGCACAGAATGTCTTTGAAAAGGCCGTACATAAAGCCCGGATACAAAAGAGTCTGTCGATTCACAGCCTGCGCCATTCCTTTGCCACCCATCTTCTTGAGAACGGTACGGATATAAAATACATACAAACCCTGTTAGGCCATGTGAATTTGAAGACCACCGCACGTTATACCCATGTGGCCCGTCGGGGCATCCGTCATATAAAAAGCCCCCTGGACAGTACCGGCGACGATGATTTGGACTAACAACCCCGATTACCGTATATCAAAAGGGACGTATCAGATTGTTCCGGCTGTATATGAGATTTGGCAGGGCAAATAAGGGCGTGCGTAGCAAGTCCAGGGCTGGCAAAATGTGGGTGAAGTGGAGCGTGGGAGGCGCAGCCGGCCTAGTGTTCTGTCAAAAACCTTTTCGGCTAGATTGATTATGAGGTAATTCGTGTCGTTGGACTATATATGAACCCGCCCCTGCTGCCGTTGAGAGAGAACATTCCCACCCGGTAAACGGCGGATTATGAACGGCACGGGACGACAACCTTGTTTGCGGCGCTAAACGGGCTGACCGGCGAAGTAATAGGAATATGCCGGGATCATCATAAAACGAAGGATCATCTGAAGTTTCTGAAAAAGGTAGACAAATAGTGCGAAGAGAATGAGCCTCCGCAGAGCAGAGCTCCGGGGTATCCCTAAGCGTTGCCATATTTGCGGGGAGGCTCGTTCGATAGGAAGTTTATTATACCGTCTGGTTTAATCAGCCCGTTGGGCTGGCAATTAGAAGAAAGATTTATGCGCCGCTATACAGCGGCGTGGAATTGTACCAAATTTTGTAAGCATTG
>JAISLT010000118.1 GCA_031277165.1 Spirochaetaceae bacterium | reverse complement strand
GGGACGCCATTGTGTGCGATTTTAATGCCTCGGGGTACCGGCTGCCCACGGAGGCGGAATGGGAATATGCGGCCAAGGGGGGGAACAAGAACTATTTATCGTATGAATATTCCGGGGGGAACAGCGTGGACCGGGTGGCCTGGTACAGCGGGAACAGCGGCGGCCATACCCACCCGGTGGGGACAAAGCAGGCCAACGATCTGGGGCTGTACGACATGAGCGGGAACGTGTGGGAATGGTGCTGGGACTGGTACGGAAGCTACAGCGGGGGAAGCCAGAGTAATCCGGCGGGCCCCGCGTCCTCGGGGGCTTACCGCGTCTTGCGCGGCGGCAGCTGGGGCAATGATGCCGGGTACGTGCGTTCGGCCGATCGGAGCAACTTCACTCCGTCGAACCGGTACAACAACCTTGGCTTCCGGCTTGTTCGCCCCCAGTTTTAACGGGCTCAAGCAGGCAGGTGGCGGGGCGCCGGGCCTGCCGGGAAGGCAGGCCCGGCTGCCCCTGGAAGTGTGATTTGGGGCGAAGCCCCAAATTTTTTTGAAAAAAAGGCAAATTAAATCATGAAGCTGCAATACGCGCCGTTTTTACTGCCCCTCTGGCCGGAAAGCCCGGAACAGGAAGCCTTAAACCGTTTCATCCGCAGCCACAGAATCATCCAGGTCCGTAAAGAATTGGTATCCATGGAAAACCAACATCATTGGGCAATTCTGGTGGAGTTTCTTGATACGCCGGTTAAGGAATCAAATGAAACCGGCAAAAGCAAAATAGACTATAAAGAACTGTTGTCCCCCGAAGATTTTGCCCTGTTTTCTAAACTTCGGGAAGTAAGAAAAAAGCTGGCCGAGGATAACGGCCTTCCGGTCTATGCGGTATGTACCAATGAACAATTGGCCGAGATTGCCAAACAAAAACCCCTTACGGTAACTGCCTGCACAAAAATAGAAGGTATTGGGCAGGGTAAGGCAGAAAAATATGTCCCCGCTTTTATTGCCTGTATCACCGGTACAACCGATGCGAAAACCGGCGATCTCTTTTGAACATATTTGTTCTATAGAAAATCTCTATCATGCCTGGCATAAAGTATCGCTGGGAAAGTCAAAAAACGCCGCGGTTATTGATTTCTATCGTAATCTGGATGTAAATTTGACGATAATTGCAGAAACATTGCAAAGCGGAAACTATAAACCAGGTCCATACAATTGTTTTTTAATTAACGATCCAAAAGAACGTATTATTTCGGCTCCATCGGTAGTGGACCGGGTTGTCCATCATGCCTTGATTAATCACTATGATCCGGTTTTCGACAATCATCTTATCTATGACTGCTATGCCTGCCGTAAAAACAAGGGAACAAAAAGCGCTGTTCTCAGGGCTTTTCATTTCTCCAAGTCTTTTCTCTCCGCTCCTCCCGGCTATTTTCTCAAACTGGATGTCCGAAAATATTTCGACTCTATTGATCATCGTGTACTGAAAGACGCATTGGTAAAAATCATCAAAGACAAAAAGGCATTGGATCTGTTTTATACTATTATTGACCCAAAGATTTCTGTTTCAAATAAGGGACTCCCCATCGGTAATCTTACCAGCCAGTATTTTGCGAATCATTATCTTTCAGCTTTTGATCACCATGTCAAAGAACAACTTCGTATTAAAAAATATATACGATACATGGACGATATGCTCTTTTTTTCGGAAAGCAAGTCTTATCTCAAGGACCTTTACGCCGTCTCGGTTTCATATATGCGGGACCGGCTGGGTCTTGTGTTAAAACCGCCGATTATTTCATTGGTGGAAAAAGGCGCTCCCTTTCTTGGTTTCCTGATTAGGCCAAAAGGCATATACCTGCAGCGAAAGCTAAAAAACCGCTATAAATCACGTTTGCTGGAAATCGACCATGCCTTGAAACACGGCCTTATGGATGAAACGGAAGCCGGTAAGCGTATTGAATCGGTTACCGCCCATCTCCTGCTTGCACGATCCCGCAAATTTCGCAATACTATACTAAGTGGGCGCGTCCTCGGGGACTAACCGCGTCAAACGCGGCGGCAGCTGGAACAATGATGCCAGGAACGTGCGTTCGGCCAATCGGAACAACAACACTCCGTCGAACCGGAACAACAACCTTGGCTTCCGGCTTGTTCGCCCCCAGCCTGGCGGTGAAAGTTTCACCGTTAAACCGGATGGATCACGCCGTGATCCGGAACACCCTGTGTTCCTTGCGTCCCGGGGAACCGCTTTGCTGTCCCCCAAAACCTGAGTACCCGGCTCTTGTCGCAGCCCCGGCAAAATGCCAAAGCCCACCGGAGCCGGGTTGTTTTACTCTCCGGTTTTTTCATCATCTTGTCATTGTAAGGAATTTTCTCTTCACTTAACGATAGGGCGGCATAACACACCGGATCCCGAAAGGTGGTTACGCAGGTTCCTATGCCGCCAGGTCATTTTTTGTGGAAGAAACCTTGTGAACCAGTACGTTTCGCTTTTGCAGAAAACATTCTTTTGCCGGGGGGATCCTGTCGTCGGTGAATACCGCGGTAACCTGGCTGGGTTTAAGCAGCCCCTCGCTGCCCGAATGTAAAAATTTATCCGAATCGGTAAGGACATATACTTCCTTTGCCTGCCGGGCAATACGCCGGGCGGTTTGGGTGCGCAGATGGTCCTGCCCTGTAAAGCCGAATTCTTCGGTAAACCCGGCGGCTCCCACAAAGAATTTGTCGGATATAAAAATATTTGCCCATTTGCCGGTCATATCCCCAACCATAACCTGGGATCTGGCCTGGTATTCTCCCCCCAGAAGGATCAGATCCGCATAGGGGGCGTTGCGGATATGATTGGCAAGAAACGCCGAATTGGTAATAATTTTGACCCTTTTATGGTTGGCCAGTTCTTCCGCCAGCAGGGTACAGCAGGAGCCCGATTCAATTAGGATCGTTTCCCCTTCCTCCACCGTCTGGGCCGCTATTTTTGCTATTTTCCGTTTGATTTCGTAGTTAATTGCCATGCGCCTGCCGGTATCTTCCAAAGAGCCCAGAATGGCATAGCCATGTTCCCGTTTAATAAAACCCATCTCATCCAGATAATCCAGATCCTTTCGGATGGTTACCTGGGAAACCCCCAGTTTTTGTGCCAGGGCGGTAACGTCGACCCTGTCTTTGGCAGCAAGCATAATCAAGATGTTTTCTTGTCTTTCGGTCATGGATGCTCCTTATTTTGTAATGCGGTGTATAAACCGTTCTGTATATAACATACTAAAATAATCTTAAAAGGCAAGAAAATTTTCTTACCCCCAAGCAAAAAATACGGGTTCACAGGAAGAACCGGGCGTAGATCCGGCGCTTGTCTTCCCCGGCAGGGGTTCTTGGGGATCCGAAATGCCTCATTTTAAAATGTACCCTTAGGCTATTGTTTTTTTTCTGTCCGGTGATATACTGTACAAATTATGAGAAAAATCCTGTTTGTTACGCTGTTTACCGGCCTGGGCGCCTGCCTCTTTGGGCAGGCCGGTGTAAGCCTTGGACTGGGGTTCCAGTATGGAACGGCCCGGGTTTTTGACCAGGGCAATACGCTCCGGGAAATTACCGAACCGGGGGCCCTTATAAACCTTCGGATTATACCCGGCTCAATCGGTTTTTTTGCCCGCCTGGGGGGGCTCTTTCCTTCGGAGGTCCAGGAGGGCGATTTAAGTCTTTCCTATGGCGAATACGATTACATCCTCTTTCTAAACGGCGCCCTGGGGCCCTCATTCAACGTCCCTTTAAACGATAGGTTTGTTTTTATTTTTGATACGGGGATCAGCATCAACGATCTGCTCTACGGCGGTTCGTATAAGTCGGATGTGGACGCCACCTGGGAGATAAAATTTAACAATATGGGACAGACCTATGTTCAAACCGGCGGGCGTGTTTTTACGGACGTTAAAATGAAAGAGATCTATAACGATGTGGCCTTTGGCCTTATGGGTAACGCCGCCCTGCGTTTTAAATTTACCCGGAGTGTGTATCTGGAACTGGGGGTGGCGGCAAGTTTTGACTTTCTACGCCTGCGGACCTATAAGTTTTCCGCCGATTTTAGGGGCCAGCCTGCTGATTGGCACAAGGACTTTCCAAACGGTAAACTGGACGATCCGGCCGATCCCCAGGAGCTCATCCTGGAATCGGCCAGCAAATGGGGGGTCTTTAAACAGTTTACCTTTGTTCCCAGCCTGTGCGTGGGCTTTAGTCTTTAGCTGCGCCGTTTTACCAGCCTAAAGGACCAGTATAAAATATTAAGGAAGCTTCCCATAAAGAGGGTAACTCCCCAGGTGGTTTGGTGGGCAAAGGGGTTTACAAACCGGCTTCCAATGTCGTTAAGAACTTCGGAGGTTCTGGTAAAGATATCCCAGGTGTTCCACCGCAGGTAGCGTCCCATATAGATCCCAAAACTTCCCACAAAGAGCAGGACCATGGAAAAGGCGGTAACCAAAGGTTTAGGAAGCTTCTGCCCCAGGATCCGCTCTATATCCCAGAGGCTTAAAAACCCAAAGAGCAGCCCCGTCCAGGCATAGGAAAGGATCATCAGGGTGTCGTACCAAACGGGCATGTTCTTGATAACCCGAAGGTGGAACAGATCGGTGATAATATACGGGGCGTTTGGGAAAAAGAGCAGCCAGAAAAGAAGAAAAACCACAACCCCTAGTATGGATTTTTGAATCCGGGGCCGGATAAAGGACAGACTGGTTAAAGCCCAGGGAACAAAGGCCAAAAAGAGGTTCCAGTTAAGAAAGAAAAACCCCCAGGTTCCCGAATACAAGCGGCGGAACAGGGAAACAAAAAAGCAAAACAAAGAAAGCAGGGCCATAAAGGCCGTTTCGTCAAGCCGTCCCGATTCTTTTAGCCATTTAATCACGTTTATACCTTCCTCGCGTCCGCCCGCGGCGCCGTCCGCGGTCCCTTTACTTCAAGGGCATCCTCCCCTGGGCGGGGCGCTTTACGGCGGGGAGGGGCGTTGTTCCGCCGCTGCCGGGATGCTTCGTACAGAAGGATCCCCGCGGCCACCGATACATTAAGGGAATCGATGCGGCCCCTGCAGGGGATCGACACGATGCCGTCGCAGTGCTCCCGCAGCAGCTTCGACAGCCCCCCCTCGCCCCCCATAACCAGGGCCAGGCGGCCCCTTAGATCCAGATCTTCGGCACTCCGGCCCTCCATGTGGGCCCCGTAAATCCAAAACCCCCCGTCTTTAAGGCGCTCCATGGCCCGGACCAGGTTGGGTTCTTCGGCGTTGGGCACCCAGGCGCTTGCCCCGGAAGAAGTCCGGGCCAGTACCGGAGCGTTTTTTGCATTCCGCCGGCGCCGGCTTACCACCAGGTCCACGGCAAATTGATCGCAGCACCGCAGTATGGCGCCGTAGTTATGGGGATCGGTAATTTCGTCCAGCACCAAAACCACCGCATCCCGGCGTGCCCCAAGACCGGCCAGGAATCCCTCCAGGGTAAGGGCGGCGGCCTCTCCCTCCGCCACCTCCAGCACAATGCCCCGGTGATCCGCCGCCAGCCGGTCCAGATCGGCGGTACCCACCCGGTCCACCGGGATCTTCCGGGCCAGGGCCAGATCCACCAGTTCCCGGGCCCGGGGTCCCGGTTTGGCCACCAGCAGGGGGCCGCAGGGCAGCCCCGATTTAATTCGCTCTTCTATGGCATGAAATCCCGATAAACAACCCATGTAATTTTCCCCGCAAAATTCTATACTATCTTCCGGTCCCTGTCCATGGTTCGGTTATGGCTTGTTTTTTACGTGCGTAACCCGGGGACGGACATTGGCGGATGGCATTAGCCCAGGGTCCTCCTGCGCTTCGTGAATTTTTATGCAATTTAGGTGCGAAGTGCAGCAAACTGCTAATGCCGCCAGGGGAATAAGAAATCCCGCCAGGTCCGGTGGCCGGTCTTTTCCCGTTCCTCCGCCAAAATTGCATCCCAAAAGCTGCGGCCCCCGCCGTTTTTTTCTGTTTTCGAAGGAACCGGCCTGTCATATTTAAGGATCCTAAGCCTAAGCCCTTCGTCCAGAAAAAGCAGGGACCAGCCGGGGCAGGGGATGATCAGCGCCGTAAGCACCAGGTTTATCAGCAGAGAAACCATGCAAAATCCCGTATTATCAAAAAAAATAAACAAACATTTTTTTAAACTTATAAGAGGATGCCTTCCCAGCCGCCGGTATACCGCCGGATAAAACTGCAGGGTCCCAACCGCAAAGAGGCATATCCAGATGCAAAGAAAGGCTGCGGCGGTTCCCAACAGGGTACCAAAGCGCAGATAAAAGGGTATGGTAAAACGGATGATAACAAAGACCAGGGCCGATACCACAAAGAGTACGGCCCCGGGAACAAGGGACGCGGTAATGTTTTTTGCAAAGTCCGTTAAACTTAGGCTGCGATAATCCGAGGCCTCTTCCAGGGCTGCGGAGGCCGCACAGAGGTATACAAAGGGCCAAAACGCCAGAAGGCAAAAAACCACCGCGGCGGGAACGGCGCCGGCGATAAGGGGAGGCAGCACAAAGGCCAGTGAAAGGGAAAGCAAAAACCCCAGGTTCAGGGCCATGATCCGGAAAAGATTGTCCCACAGATCGTAGAAAAATTTTTTTAATAAAAAACCAACCATGGGACCTACTGTTCTGTCCAATACAGATTGCTGTGGAATTTCTTTTGTGGACAAAAGCCCTCTTTCATAGTTTTACCCGAAGTAAAGGGCGCCGTAAAGGGTAAATGCCGTGAATTTACCGGCGCCGCCGGAATTTCACTTTGATTCACAGTGGGGTCTAATACCCAAGAACCCGCTTGCATGGGGGAGGGAGCCCTGGGGCGGTTGATTATTGCAACGTCTACGAAATGTGGTATGTATCCCCACATACAATCACATTCCTCTTGGAACGAAGATACTCCGCTGCTTGCGGGGTTCTTCATTTGGACAGAACACTACAGTAACCCGCTGCGCTTAATTTCCAGATAGTACCGGATAAGGGCGGAGTTAAGCTCCTGGGGCAAACATTCCAAGGTTAAAAGCCCCGAATGTTCCCACACCTTGTAAAGTTTTCGCCGGGCTTCCAGGTAGGCAAAGGCCGCCGCCGTTTCCAGGGCCTCTTCCTCGTTTGAAGGGATTCGCCGGGCAATGAATTCCGCCTCCGGTTCCCGCAGGCTTACCAGCAGCAGCAGGTGCCGATCCCTGATACGGCGGATTATCCAGGAAAGGGATTCCCCGTCTTCTTCCCTAAAATTGCTGATCATAATAATAAAGGTCCGCCGTTTAAGCCGCCCCAGGGCTCCCTCCAGGGCAGAAAAAAGAGAGGACGGGGCGGGGGCGCTTTTTACATCGTAGAGGCTCTGCATCAATGCCGCCAGGGCGCCCATGCCCTTGCGGGGGGGGATCCAGCGTTCTTCGGCGCCAAAGCAGCCCAGGGCTACTTCGTCTCCGTACTTTAAGGCCGCCCACGAAAGGACCAGCGCCGCCTCCAGCGCACCGTCGAACTGGGTGCGGCGGATTGTTTTTTCCTCCGCGGCGGGGACGCCCCCAAAGACAGGGATCTCCTCCTGGCGGTGCAGCCGGTACCCCGAATCCAGAAGGATCAGAATCTGCTGGTCCTGTTCTTCCTGGTATTCCCGGATAATCACCTTTCGCCGCCTGCCGGTGGCCCGCCAGTCTATGGCCTTAACCGAGTCTCCCCTTTGATATTCCCGCAGGCCCATAAACTCCATGCCCTGTCCCCGTTTTCGTATGTTTTTTTGCCCGGTCTGTTCCAGGATGCTCCGTAGATCCCCCACATGTCCGGCGAGTTTTTTAAAGTTAGGAAAGGTCCTGCCCCGGCTTATGCAGGGGTGGATCACCTTAAGCTGCCAGAAGCTTAGAAAAGACCGGAAAAGAAGCTGGGTTTCGGGAAATTCCCAATTACCCCGTTCCAGGGGAAGGATCGAATATCTAAAAAACACCTCCCCGTCTTTTTCCGGCAGTTTAACGAGCCGGGCGGGAAAGGCGGAAACTTCCATGCCCCCGGGGTAGATGTCAAAAATATCCGCCCGCCGGGGCAGGAACAGGCCCTTCCGGGCCCTGGTTAGGGTAAGGGTAACGGCGGCTTTTTCCCCCACCGCCAGGACCCCTGGGATAGAGCGGCGGACCCTAAGCCGGTTGCCCGCAAGCAGGGTAAGCAGATCAACGATAATAAAGGGCAGTACCCCCAATCCGGCCGCGGCCCATGCAAAAAAGAGGGCGCCGGAAAAAAAGGCCGCCATACCCAAAAAAAGCCAGAGCAGGGCCGCGGTAAAAAGGGCAGGGCCGGGTTTCATGTCCGGGGGGCCTCGACGGTAGAAAGGATCTGCTCTATCATGCGGTTTTCCGTAAGCCCCTCCAGTTCTCCCTCGGCAGAAAGGGTAAGCCGGTGGGCCAGCACCGGCGCCGCCAGGGCCTTAACATCGTCGGGGATAATAAAATCCCGGCCCTCCAGCAAGGCCCTGGCCCGGGCGCAGCGTATCAGGGAAAGGCTGCCCCGGGGACCGGCGCCGCATTCCAGGGCGGACTCCGACCGGGTGGCCCGGCAGATCCGCACCGCATAGTCGATCACCGCCCCGTCGCAGCGGAGGGAAGAAACCATGTCCTGCAGGCTTGCAAAATCCCCGGGGCTCATCACGGTTTTTACATCCTCCACCGAAAGCCGGGCCCCGCTCCCGCCGCTTAGGACCCGGCGGACCATGTCCCTTTCTTCATCCTCCGGGGGATAGCTGATAAGGGCCTTCATTAAAAACCGGTCCTTTTGAGCATCCGGCAGCGGGTAGGTCCCTTCGTGTTCAAAGGGGTTTTCCGTGGCCAGCACCATGAAGGGCCTGGGCAGTTCGTGGCTTACTCCGTCCAGGCTTACCTGAAATTCCTGCATGGCCTCGAAAAGGCTGGCCTGGGTTTTGGCGGGGGCGCGGTTAATTTCGTCGGCAATAAGCAGATGGGTAAAAACCGGCCCTTTTTTAGTGATAAAGGTCCCCCCGGTGGTGTCGAGGATCACCGATCCGGTGATGTCGCTGGGCATTAGATCCGGGGTAAACTGCACCCGCCGGGAGTCTCCCCCTATGGCCTGGGCCGCCGCCCGGACCAACAGGGTCTTGCCCAGGCCGGGGGCTCCCTCCACCAGTATATGCCCCCCGGCAAGCAGGGTAATAAGCAGTTGGTTAACCAGTTCCTCTTGACCGGTAAAAGCCTTGGCGATCTCTTTCCGGACCGTTTCCAGCGCCGTGGCGGCGGATTCAATGGTGTATTCTTTCTTCATGATTTCCTCGTTTTAGCAGTATACCGTAATCCCATGGGTTTAGCGGCCCCATGGCGGCTAAGCCGGTTCAATTCCAGGGCCAGAGCTCTTTGTTCCGCCAGAAAATTTTTAAAATGCCGCCGGTGCAGGGGCCCCGCCGGCCCTGGTTCAAGACCGGGGCTTTGGCGGTTTTCTTCGGAACCCCCGGACCCGGCGGTATCCGGCCCAAGCCCCCTGATCCGGCGGACCTGTTCCAGCGCCAGCCGGTAGACCGCCAGGTATTTGTCCAGGGCCCGGTATTTTTTAAGAAACCGCCCCTCCGCAAGGAACCGCTCCCGCAGGGCCTTGCCGGGCAGTTCCTGCGGGGGTTTGCTGCGGCCAAAGAGGGGAATGATCATCCAAAATCCGGTAATAACCAGGACCGCGGCGGCAATAAAAAATCCCGCCGGATTCCCCCGGTCAAAAAGGGCCCCAAAAAGATGGTTTTTCCGGGGAAAAGCCGCCACCAAAAGGACGCCGCCGTTTTTCCCCGGCTTAAGAAGGAGTTCCCAGGCAAGGTCCGCATTGTTTTTTAGGGCAGTCGAAGTAAGAAAGGGGGTGCGGCCCGTGATCGTTAAACTTCCCTCTCCAATGTACAGGGTAACCAGCCGTATGGCTCCGTTAAGCCTCAGGACGGCGATGCGATCCACCGGCGGGGGCTGTTCCACAATAAGGTATGCCCGGCGGGTGTCCAGCCAAAAGGTGCTGTCATTATCCTTGTCGCCCCCTGCGCTGCCGGCGCCGTCTGTCCCGGTAATTCCCAGGGTTCCAAGATATTCCTCCAGCTCCATCATGGGCTCCACCGCCGGATAATCCTGGGAAATAACCAGGGAGCCCCCCTGGGCGATCCACCCGGTAAGGTCCTCCCCAACCCCGGACCAGTCAAAGCGGGAGGCCTGGATAAACACCGTTTTCTCGGTTCCCCCCGGAAGATCCTGGATGGCTGCGGACTCTTCCGTCCGGCAGCGTATGCCCGCGGCGTCCAGCCACCGTTCCAGGGCCAGCAGGGGATTTTCCACCGCTTCCCTGGAGGGCGCCACCCACCGCTGGGCAGGAACCCTCTCCAGCTGGGTAATACAAAAGATCACCGCCAGGGCTATAAAGATTAAAACAACCGCCAGGACAATACCGTAAAGAAGCCGCTGGTTCATTCGCAGTGGGGTTTGATACCCAAGACCCCCCCCTTCGGCGGGGGAGGCTTGCGCGGGAAGATTCATTCGGTCCCCTCCCTCTGCCGGGGGCCTTCGCTGCCGCCGCACAGAACCCGGCAGTCCCGTACGGAGCCCTCAAAGCCCTCTTTTCCGGGATCCTTGCCGCCGTAGGCAAGGGATATCCAGCGGTGCATAAAGGTCTCCAGGACCCCGGCTGGAATGGCCGGCCCCCTCCGGGCCAGGGCCAGGACCTCGTATTCGGTGGTTTCATCCGAAAGGGGCAGGCCCCTTTGGATCAACGCCGTCATGAACGCCCTTAGACAGCGGGCCCATCCTTCCCGGATCTTTCCTTCGTTGTAGAGCAGTTCCGCTTGGTCCAAAAGAGCCCGGGGGTCCTCGTCCTTTTTTACCCTGGAAAAAATTTCCTCTTCCCCGGGCCGGAAAAAACGCCTCCGCCGGAGGGTCCTGTAGGAGAAGACCAGGGCCGCGGCCAGGGCTGCGGCCATCGCCGCCCTCAGGATACCGCCAAAGAAATCCCGCAGGGGAAGGGGCGCCCTGGGGCTTTCCCGCGGGCCCTCAGCCTCCGGCCGTCTCTTAAACCGCAGGTCCCAGCTTGGCTCATAGTAGCCAAAATCCGGCGATGCAAGCACTTTGTCCAACGCCGCCGATTCGGGTTCCGCGGTTTTTTCCGGCGCCAGAAGTTCCGCGAAAATTTTCTCTTCCGGTCCGGTCCCGGGGAACGTAAGGGCCGTGCCAAAAAACAAAAACAGCCCCAGCAGGGCCCCCCGCTTTAGGGAACCGGGGATAAAACCCCTTACCGGGGTCTCTTCTGATTCGGCGATTTTTTTAAACAACAGCTCTATATCCCAGCCTTCGGTTTCAACCCGGCTGTTGATGTAGAGTCCAAACCCCATACAAACGTACAGGGGTTCGATCAGTAGTTGATTTATCCAGGCAAGGGCGGTAATGATGCGGTCGTTTTGCGCGAAGAATGATATAATATCCGGGTCCAGCCAGGAAAAAAACAGCTGGCCCATGGCAAAAATAAAGACCAGTTCTCCCAGGACCAGGACAATTTCCAGGCCCAGGCAGATAAAGGTCAGGGGAAATCCAAAGTCCAGGCCGTTTCTGCTCAGAAGCTGCTTTCGCTGGTACAGCTTTATGCCGCCGGCATTTTCCAGGACCGTCACCGGCATCCGGGCCGAGCGGAAGGGAGAAAAGCGCCGCCAGAGCAGGTCCCCCATAAGCCCCCGCCAAAGGGTTCTGCCCAGGCCCTTAAAGAGCCCCCTTACCGGGGCCTGGGCGTCAAGGAACCGCACCGACACAACCTGCAGGGCAAAGCGATCCAGCAGGGGCAGAAGCCACCATATCACTATTCCCCCGGTGCCTTTTATCCCGGCGGGCATGAAGCCCACCGTTAGGAAGCACAAACCCAGGGGTATGCCAAAGAACAAAAACAGGGATTTCCAGTTCTGCCGCCAAAGGAGGATCCCCATGTCGGTGGCTTCCCAGCCGCTGCGGCGGCGGAGGGGGGCCGGCATGGATCCGCCGGCGGCGTTCTTTCCGGTCATTTATTTCTGCCCGAAAATACAAAATACAGGGCCAGTAAAACAATAATTCCCCCGCCGGTTCCGTACCGGATTATCCGGGGAATTTCGTGCCGGGAGGACCAAAAGGCTTCGATTGTGGCCGCCATGACCAGCATCAGGGCGCTTCCGGCGATGATGGGCAGGGCGGTTTTTCCCGCCTCCCGCAGAGATTCCCCCCGGGTTAGTCCCTGGGTAACAAACAGGCGGTACCCCAGAATAAGCCCCCCCTGGGCAGAAAAGATCAGCGCCGTAAGCTCCAACCCGGAATGGCCGATAATGAACGAAAAAAACGTATCCTGGAATCCCACATTAATTATGTGGCCCGCGGCGGCCCCAAGGAATATCCCGTTAAAGGCCAGCATCAGAAGGCTTCCAATCCCCGCCAGGATTCCCCCCGCAAAGGTTCTAAAGGCAATAGAAACGTTATTATAAATATAAAAACCAAACATGTCCGCATCGGCGCTGACATTTCTGGGCTTTAGGTACTGATTTGCCTGGCTGTTATACATCCCCTCCAGATCCTCCAGGGTCTGCCGGGACATTATTTCGTAGGCAAAACCGGGGAACCGAAGGCAAACCAGGGCGGTAAAAAGCGCCAGCCCAAAGAAGATAAGAAAGCACGCCCAAAAGCTCCGCCAATGGGCTCGGACGGCCCCGGGGAAGGAACGGAAGACAAAATTTCCCAGGCTTTTCCATGAAAAGGGTTCCCTGCCGTAAAGCATCTGGTTTCCTTCCATGGTAAGCCGGTTAAGCCGCTCTATCAGGGCCGGATCAAACCCATGGGAGCGGGCGGTGTTAAGGTCCCCGGTGAGCATCCGGAATGCCTGGGGAAACCATGCGGCCCTTTGTGCCACCACCCGCTTGCTGCCGCCGATAACCCGTTCCAGCTCCTTCCAATCCTTTTCCCGCCGCTCAATAAAACTACCCTGGGTCATGGGGCCTCCAGTGTCCGGGCTATGCCCAGCAGATATGCCGCCGGGTTTTTCCGGCCCTCCGAAGCGGGGCCCAAGGCAGCCCCCGGGACCGCCCAGGGTTTTGCAGTGCCGCCGGAGGAATCGTCCCCGTCCTGTAAAAGGGCCGCCAGGGGCCGGGCAATCTCTTCGGCCCGGCCGGGGCCCAACAGGGGATACCGCCGGGCAAACATCAGGATCCCCTGTTTTTCTCCGTAGCTTAAGGGCCGGCGGGGAGCAATGGGGGCAAATTCTCCAAGCCAGGACATGGGGCCCCGCCGTTCCGGGGCCTGGGACTGGAGGGTATGAACAACCAGGGTCCCCCCGGCCCAGTCCCCCAGGCGGCGAAAACCCGGACTGGCGGCCATAGAAACAAAGCTGATAATAAACAGGCCCATGAAGGTGTCCACAAAGCGGAGCAGATTACGGATCAGGGAAGAACCGGCATCCACCGGGAAACCATCGCTGCGGACCACCCGGATCCCCATCAATTTTTTTCCGGGACTCTGCCCCCGAAAAAAAAGCTCCCAAAAAACATGGTAAAACCAGTCCATGACAAAGCGGACCAGCAGAATAAACCAGATCCCTAATGCGCCGTCAAGAAGGAACTCTTCGAGGGTAATAACGCCGATCAGAATAAAACCCAGAAATATCTGATCAATCCCATAGGCCATAACCCGGATTAACAGCCCCGCCGGATAAAGGGCATATTCAATCCCTTCGGGGGTTTGCACCCTAAAGGATGCATCCTCTAACCCGGTCTTTTGGGAAGAAAAACGGTTTTGATTCGGGGCCCGGTTTTTCAAGGTACCTGTATTATTAAGCCTTTTTTGGCTTTTTTACAAGCTTATCCGAATTTTGAAGAACCGGAGCATCTTCCTTAGCTTACAGGGGGTATCATGGTTCGTCTTCCTGCATCTTAATAAAGGCGCTGATGGTGTTTAGGATGTATTCCTGGTATTTTGGCTTTAGGCTGTTATAGAGGGCTATAAGTTTGGTATAGACCGTTTCTTTATCCTCTGCAAATATTTCCCCCCGGCCGTTGCGCAGCCAGGTTTCGTTCACGTTGAATGAATCGCAGACCAGCTTAATAGTACGGTTATTCACAATCCGTTTTTCGGTTTCTATACAGGCAAGCTGTCCGGCGGAGACGGTGATAATACTGGAGAATTCATTTTGGGTAAGCTTAAGGACTTTTCTAAGCTTTCTAATCCGCTGATTTACTGTGTCTTCCATAAGAGTAATAATACTAAAAAAGTACCACCCAAGCAAATAATATTTAGGATCTGTCCACAAAGTTGACGCCGGCTGTAACAGCTAAAACTTGAACGCAGCCCTGGGCACGGGATAGTTGCCGAAGTGTGTCAAAATGACCCGAATTTTAGCCAAAGTGGGGAATCGAACCCCAGACCTGCGCATTACGAGTGCGCCGCTCTGCCATCTGAGCTACTTTGGCCCGTTTTTAGACTATTTTGGACTATACAGAAAAAAAATAACGAATTCAAGGGAAATTTTAATTGATCCCTTGACACTTTTTATTTTGCGATATACGCTTATACCCTAGGTACGAATCTGTTATAACAGGGGCTATCCCAAAATCAACCAAATTGCGGGAAACACTCTGTATATTATCGTAATAAGGAAGGAAAAACATGGGAAGCATAGACCTGCCTAAAAGTCCAAACGTATTTCACCCCGAAAAACCCAGTGCCGTTGGTTCAAGAAACTCTTTGGCCCAGGAATACAGGGATCAACAAGCCGAGGTGAACCAGCTTTTAGAGGAAGAAACAAATAAGGTTGTCCACCATATCAATTCAAAACTGCCTAAGGATACCCTTGAGCGTTTGGATGTAATGGGTGGTCTAAAAGAAAAGATCTATAACTATTTCAACCAAAACTACCAGAACATGTTTAACCGTTACATGGTAACGAGCGAAGATGAAATGGTTAAAAAGGTCCGGAATTTTATTGACAAGGAAGAAACCAAGGTTCTGGCCCGGTATACCCCCAAGGAGGTTGCCAACCTTCTGGACGAAGTAGGGGGCGCCGACAAGTTCAATACCGGCGAAATCGAAAAATCCATGATCAACATGTACGGCCACCTGCAGGGGCATATCCAGCGGGGCGTCAACGACCTGGAAAATTTAACCAACAGCATTTTGCGGCAAAAGACCGATACCGGCGCCTTTATCCGGGGTGAAAATGCCTATTCGATTGTAAAATGCGCCTTTAAAGACAATCTTATTAAGCCCAAGGCTGTTACCGATGTAAAACTTTCCGTCAATATCCTTGATTCCGAGCTTATCAGTCCGATTTTCCACTACCAGGTAACGGTGGAATACCTTATTAAGGAACTGCTCTCCAAGTACATCATCGAAACGATCGATAAGGACATCGAGAAGCTTAAGGACGAGCGGATTGATCAGGGGCAGGAAGAGCTTACGGACAGCGAGATTATCTTTACCAAGATGGGCAGAATTGACCGCTATACCGACGACAACATGGAAGACCCCAAATCCAAGCGCTATTCCATGGTGGCCAAGAATATCATGGACCGGCTTTCCGGGCTGCGGGCCGAAATCGATCCCGCCGAGTACGATCAGCTTAACATCCGGGAAAATCTTAAAAAAATTGTCGATATTGAAAACATCCGCACCCGGGGTTTCAATACCGCCGTCAACTCGATCACTTCAATTCTTGATACCTCTAAAATGGGGTACCAGTACATTGAAAACTTTAAGAATGCCCGGGAACTTATAATACGGGAATATGAAGATACCGATGCGGCGCACCTGCCCGACGAACGCTACCAGGTTAAGATGCGCTACTACGATTCCGCCCAGCTTATCGAAGAACGCAAGGCCTACGATGTCCAGATGAAGAGCTTCGAAAATGAAGTTCAACATCTGTGGGATGTGCTTGTGGTAATTTACGAAGGGGGCAAACCCGCCTTTAAAGTTACCGATTTTAAGGATCTGGCCAAGAAAAACAAAAACAGGATCCGCAAGGAAATTAAAACCAAAACCGGCGAGCCCATGTACGAGGACATTGCCAAGGTTTGGGACGAGGTTACCTTTATCAAAACCGGCGAAACCGAAGTTGAAAGGATGAACAGAACCTATATCTACGAAAAAAACAAGGTTCATCAGAAGATCATCCTGATGCGGAACAAAATGAAGGCCATGTACGACTACCGCTATCCCGTGGAACGGCGGGTAATGGAAGACAGGCTTGCGGTACTGGAGCAGGAATTTAACAAGTTTGATTACATGATCAACCCCTACCACATTCAGCCGGGGCTGCTCCTGGATGTGGATATTACCTCCCTTAAGCGGAAAAAAGTTACCCTTAACGGAATGGCAAACGTGCTGAACGAATTCCTCCATGGGGTTTCCAAGGGCTTTCAGGATGCGGCCTTTGCATCCTTCAGCCGCCGGCGATCCACCATTCGGGATGATATTGCCCAGTCCTTTGCCGATTCCGGGGCGGATGAAGCTGCTCCGGCGGCTGTTTCCCAGGCCCCGGCCCAGGCGTATCTGGATATGCTTAACAACGATGATAGTTCCGCCCTGGTGCCTGCCAAATCGGCAAAATCCGGGGGACGGGGCAGGCCGGCGGCGGCCAAGCCCAAACGGAGCGCCGGCAAGAGCGGCCGGGGCCGTTCCGGCGGCCGTGGACGCGGCGGCATCCGGCAGATTTAAATTCCGCGGGCTTAGAAATGTGCCGTCCGGGGCATACCGGGCTCTGTGTTTCTAAGCGCCTGCGGATATAAAAAGCCTTCCCTTGGGGAAGGCTTTTTTGTTTGGAGGGCGGGCCCATGCCCCGGGGTTTTTCATAGGCGGAACAGTTCTAAAATGAGGGGCAGTTCAAAAATATCAGATTTTAGAACTGCCTAAATACATTTGAAAACCCCGGCGGTCACAGTATTTTAACGATATATCCCTTCTTTCGGGGCTTGGGTTTCGGATCCTCCATGGCATAACCCAGGATCACGTGTCCTATGCCAATATACTTGTCCGGATCCACCCCCCATTTTTTCAGCAGTTCCCTGCCGCCGGAGCTTTCAAAGACTTCCTTTGCCCGGTAGATGTAGCAGGAACCTAATCCCACCGCATATGCCGCATTAAGCAGGTTGGCTATGACCATGTTTCCATCGTCCACCGGCGTGGAGCTTGTTTTATCCGCCAGGACATTTACCACCGTGGGGGCGCCGTAAAAACACCCGTGTCCGCCAAAGACGGTGTCGTTAAGCCCTTCGATCGCATCCCGGTCCGCCTTGTTTTGTACCGCCACTATCAACGGAGACTGGGCTCCCATGCCGGTGGGCGCATAGGTTCCCGCTTCAAGGACGGCGTCTAGTTCTTCGCCGCTGATCTGATCCGCCCTATAGCGGCGGATGCTCCTTCGTTTTTTTAGATCCTCCAGGGTTGTTTTCATTTGTACTCCTCTCATTCATTCGCAGTGGGGTCTGACACCCCGCCTTCGGGCGGGGAGGTTATTGTTTTTCCGGCCATGGATTCGGCCAAAGGCATGTTACCGCTTTTCTTTTACCTTTTCCTTTTCTTTGGTGATCTTCTGCTCCAATTTATCCATTAGTTTATCCACCGCCGGATCCAACTCGAAGTCGTTTTCCTTAATATGGACCGAAACGCCCCAGCGGAAATTCACCGTGGCTTCGGCGGAAAAATCCTTGTCCTTGGTAAGGGTAATTAGAAGATCCACGATCATGTTTTCTGCATTGTGAATCCGGGCAATCTTTTTATCCAGATAATCCCTGGACTCGTCCCGTAGGGTAAAATGTACGGCCTTAATATCAATGTTCATAAGACATATCCTCCTGTGTTTAGCGGGTATAGGATGAACCCAGATCAAGTTCGTTCCGGTATTTTGTTACGGTACGCCTTGCCAGGGGTATTTCCCGCTGGGCAAGGATCTCCGTTAATTCCTGGTCGGAAAGGTTCCGTTTTTCATTGGAAATAATTTCTTTTAGTATCTGTTTAACCCCCTCTTTGGAAAACCGGGAACCCTGGGAACCGGTACCGGTAATCGAATTTGAAAAGAAGTGGCGCAGTTCATAGAGGCCCCATTCGGTCTGTATATACTTATTGTTAGCGGTCCGGGAAACGGTGGTTTCGTGGATCCCCAATTCGCCCGCGATGTCCCTAAGGGTTAGGGGCGCCAGATACTTTGGGCCCCGGATAAAGAAGGGGTGCTGGAACCCCACAATGGCGCTGGCAACCCTAAGCAGCGTGTGGTTCCGCTGGTTAATGGATTGAATAAACCACCGGGCCTCCCGGATGTTTTCCCTGGCAAAATCCCTGGCGGCCTTGCCGGATCTTTTTCTATTGCCGGATAGTTTCATAAAAAAGGGGTTTATCCCCAGCACGGGTATTTCTTCTTTGTTAAGGAAGATCGAAAATTTGCCGTTCTGTTGCCGGACCTCCACATCGGGCACCGCATACCGGGTTCCCCCGGAATTGAACTGCCTGCCCGGAAAGGGGGAAAGATCTTCCTGTATACGGTTATAGCAAAGCCGCAGATGCTCTTCGGTACAGCCCAGGATTGGCGAAATCCTGGAAAAATTCCCCCTTTCCAGGTCCTCCAGATAATCCAGGGCTTCTGCCATAACCGCCGGAGCATCGGGAAGCAGCCGGACCTGGACACGTAACGATTCTTTATAGCCGGTGGTGCAGGTACCCGGGGGGTCCAGGGAACGGACCAGTTCCAGGGCTTCTTTAATTTTCCCGGGGTTTTCTCCCTTAAAAAAGCTTTCCGGGGGCTCCTTGTGGAACCCGTCGTCATCGAGGTTTTGAATAAGGAGTTCCCCAATACGCCGCACCTCGTGGTCCGCCGTTTCCAGGGCTAACTGCCATAGGAGGTGTTCCTGCAGGGTTTCGGGCCGCGAAATAACCCCCTCCAGAAACTGGCGCTGTTGATCCCCGTCCATGCCCCCCCGGTGAACAAACCCCGAATCGGAGCTGGCTTCAAAGTAATCGTCGTCTTCCCTGGGGGGGGCTTCGGCGGCGTCCAGGGACAGCATCCCCGGCTCTTCCAGCACCTCCAAGGCGGGGTTCTTTTCAAGCTCTTCACCAATCTTTTCTTTTAGATCCATAATAGGCAATTCCATAAGTTTTATGGATTGAAATAACTGGGGGCTCATTTTGAGTCTTTGTTCTTGGATCAGAGCCTGACGTTGGAGCATACCTAAAACTATCCTTCCCAGGCGGTGTTTTGTCAAGAATTCAAAAACCCAAGCCGATAAGGGAGTATTCCCATGTTATTAGACAAAGCCCCAGCAGCCGCGGTCCTGCGGTTGTACGCCGCCGTTTTGATTCTTCTGGTATGTACCCTGGTTCCTTTCCGGGCTTTTTGCAGGGGCCGCGGGGAGCCGGAGGGGAAAAAACTCCCTCCCCTGGAGGGGTACTATGCCGGCAGGGTGGAGGAAGCGGCGGAAGGTTTTGCCGGGGGCCGGAACAGGCCGGAGGATAGATCCCAATTGGTGGTAATCCACTGGGAACTGGGAGAAATGGTTAAGGCCGCGGAACTGCTGGAGGAACTGCTAAAAACCCCCGGCTTGCAGCCCGAAGAACAGGGGGAACTCCAGGTAGAGTTATTTTACACATACTGCCTTTTAAGCAACTACACCAAGGCCGCTTCCCTGCGGGGCGCGGCGGAAAGGGCCCTGGCGCGGGCCGATAGCCGCAGCAAGGCGGAGTTTTATTTTTATTCCGCCATGACCTACGAGGAAACGGGAAACCCCGGCCGGGCCATTGAACTGTACAAACGGAGCCTGGATATTAACAAATGGCGGCCCATGGGCTGGTACAGGCTGGGGCTCCTTCTTACCGGGACGGATCCCGCCGAGGGGGAAAAATGCCTCCAAACCTGCTGGGATCAGGATTCTTCCTTCACCGAAGCGCTTCTTCCCCTGGGCCGGCTTTTTATGGCAAAGCAAGAATGGAGAAAGGCCAGGGACTATCTTATAACCGCCAGTGCGAGGCTTCCGGGGAACCGGGAGATTACCGCGGCCCTGGCGGAAGCCCGGAAACATGCCCCCGGCGGGGGCGGCGGAGACGGGCTTTCCCTTATCCGCCGGCAAATCCGGGCGAATCCCCCCAAGGTTAAACCCGCGGCCCCCATGCCCAGGGAAGGGACCATCCGTATAGGGCTGATTGAACGGCGGACCCTGGTCTCGGTTAAGGCCGGGGGCGCCTTTAGGATAGGCCTGGCGGGGGACCGCAACCGCCTCTATACCGGCGCCGGCCGGGAACAGTTCTGGGTGGAATGGACCGGGGGCGCCGGCAACGGTTCCTTAACCGTCCGGGACAAGGACAATAAAACACTGATCCGCACCGCCATGCCCCTGGTGTATGAACTGCAGAGCAGCGAGGATACCTCCATCGTGGCGGGGGTGGTAAACGGCGCTCCGGGGACAAATAGAACCTACCGGGGGGCCCTGGAATTCCGGCCCACGGCGAACGGCATGACGGTGGTTAACATAGTCCCCATGGAAGAGTACCTCTATGGGGTTATTCCTTCGGAAATGCCCCACAGCTGGCCCGCGGAAGCCCTAAAGGCCCAAACAATTGCGGCCCGTTCCTACAGCATCGCCAACCGGAACCAGTTTGCGGATCGGGGGTTTGATCTCTTTGGCACCCCCCATTCCATGGCATACCACGGGGTAGGTTCGGAAAACCAAAAAACCACCGATGCGGTGGACCTTACCAGGGGCATGATCCTTATGGGAGGCCGGCAGCCCCTAAAGGCGTACTTTTCCGCCAACCACGGCGGGTACAGCGAAGATTCCATGACCATGTGGGGCTACGACGCCCATATGCAGGCGGTGCCGGATAAACTGGTTCCCCCGCGGACCGGGCCCCTTCCCCTGGACGCCCTGTACCGCTGGGTCCGGGATACCCCCAATTCCTATTCCGTGGTGCCCCGGTATTCCTATGTTTCCGCCTACCGTTGGGAAAAATGGGTTACCCCGGCGGAAATCCGGCGGCGGCTTTCGGAAGATCCCGGGGACATTACCCAGATCATCAGCCGGGGCCGGGGCATATCGGGGCGGATCACCGCGGTGGAGGTAAGGGGATCCAAGGGATCGGTGATGGTCACCGGGGACGCCATTTGGAATGCCATGGGAAGCCTGCGATCAAGCCTTTTTACTATCCGGTATAAGCTTGCCCGCAGCGGCCGGGTGGAGTACTTTGTCTTTCAGGGCGCCGGTTACGGCCACGGCATTGGGCTGGATCAGCATGGCGCGGCGGGCATGGCCAGCGTGGGTTTTACCGCGGAAGAAATACTCCGCCACTATTACCCCCGGGCGGCTATGAGCCGGATGTAAATTTCCCACCCCGGATTGGCCGCAGTTCTTCTTCACGGACCTTGGCGGGATCGTCCATTCCCAGGGGTAATTCCCAGCCCTCTTCTTTTTCCACATCTTCTTCGATAAAGGGCTCTTCCTGGAACGTATCCCTGGCGGCGTCTTCATGCTCCAGACGGACCGAAACCAGCTTGGTAATCCCCGATTCTTCCATGGTTACCCCCAGCAGAGTCTGGGCGCCGGTGACGGTTTTTTTATTGTGGGTAATTACGATAAATTGGCTGATGGTGCCAAATTCCCGCAGCAGGTGAACAAAGCGGATCACGTTGTTTTCGTCCAGGGCGGCGTCAATCTCGTCCAGGAAACAAAAGGGCGAAGGTTTTACCATGTACGTGGCAAAAAGCAGGGCCACGGCGGTCATGGATTTTTCCCCCCCCGAAAGAAGGGTAATGTTTTCCATTTTTTTCCCCGGCGGCTGGGCAAAAATTTCTATCCCCGATTCCAATATGTGGTGGGGATCCGCCAGCCGCAGTTCCGCCCGGCCCCCTCCAAAGAGGCGCCGGAACATGTTGTGGAAGTTTTTTTTAATCTTATTATAGGTGGCAAGGAACAGTTCCGAAGATTCGGTCCTAATCTCTGCGGTCATCGCTTCCAGATCCCCCCGGGCCTTTTCCAAATCCGCCAGCTGGCCCGAAAGGAATTCAAACCGTTCTTTGGTCTCGGCAAATTCTTCCGGGGCCATCAGGTTCACGGACCCCAGTTCCCGAAGGTTCCCCTTGGCGGCGGAAAGTTTTTCCCGCAGTTCCGGCGGCGGCACGGTTATGGTAAAGATCCTGTCCTCAAATTCCAGCAGATCCCGGGAATGGGTCTCCCGGAAATTGTCTTGAATGTTTTTAATTTCCGTTTCGGTCTGAACCAGATCCCGGTGGATCTTTTCCAGCGATTCCTGAAGCCGGACCAGATCGGCGCTGCGTTTTTTAAGCGTCTCCTGCTTTCCCGCGGCATCGCCGTTTTTTACCGTAATGTCCTTTTCCAGTTTTTGCAATTCCGCGTTGTATTCCAGCCCTTTTTTGTCGATGTCTGTAATGGCCCCTTCGTTTTCGGAAATCCGCCGGGCCAGATCTTCCAGCCGTTTCCTGTCAAAGTCCACCTCTTCCTGGATCTGTTTTAAAAGCCCCTCCTGCCCCGTCAATTCCCGGCGGAGCAGCCGGGCCTGTTCTTCCGCCGCCTTGGCCTGGGTGTCCATCCGGACCCGGTTAAGCCGCAGTTCCTCCAGGGTCGCCCGGTACTGGTCAATTTTGCCGGAAAGCTCTTCGTTATCCCGGCGCAGGGCGGCAATCTGTTCCCTCCGTTCCACGACCTTTTCCGCCGTGGACCGGATCTGCCCGTCCAATTCCCGTTTCCGGGTGATGATCCCCTGGGGGGCTATAAATTCATCAATAAAGGCGGGGGTGGTTTTGCGGTACTGTTCAAAGAGCTCCAGGGCCTTTTCTGCCAGGTCCCGGGCTTCCGCCGGGTTCAGCGGCGGCGCCCCCCCAGGGCCCGCCAACAGATCCCTTAGCCGGACCAGGGTTTCGCCCAGGGACGCCTCGGCGCTGTGCCGTTCCTGGGTGGAATAACCCGCATCCTTTAAGCCCGCATCCAGGGCCGCCACAATATCGTCGGTAATTGCCTCCAGGTCCTTTTCCAGCCCCGCCCTTTGGGCATCCAGGCGCCGGATTTCCCCCTCGTTTTCCCGGACCAGCGTATCGTTTTCCACAATCCGGGAAGAGGCCAGGCCGATGGATTCTTCAAAGGATGCGATGTTGGCTTCGATATCCGCCACCTGTTTAAGGAGGTTTTTTATCTCCAGTTCCTGCCCCGCGGCATCGCGGTTCAATTCTTCGATTTTGGCCGCCGCGGCCCGTTCCCGCCCTTCGTTCTGGCTTATCTTAAGTTTGTACTGGGCGCTTTGTTCAGAAAGAAGCCGGCCTTCCTTTTCCCGGGCGTTCTTTTCCACCGCCAGGCCATAGATGTTTTTCTGGTAGTCCACAAGTTTTTCTTCCAGGGCGTTGACCACGTCCAGGTTTTCTTCCAGGGATCTGGAGATTTCGTCGATCTCTGTCTTAATAGTATCCCGGCGGCCTTGGTGTTGGCGGAGTTCTTCGTCCCGGCCGGTCTTTTCGTACCGGAACTGCTTAAGCCGTAAAAGCTGAATATCCAATTCCAACTGAAAAATTTCATCCCGCAGGGTCCGGTATTTTAGGGTCTTTTCCGACTGGTGCTTAAGGGAATCGTAGGACCGCTTAACTTCCCCCAGGATGCTTTCGGCCTGCCGCATGTTTTCTTCGGTTTTTTCCAGCTTCCGTTCCGCCTCGGCGGTGCGGATCTTGTACCGGGTAATTCCCGCCGCTTCCTCAAACAGGTAACGCCGTTCCTCGGGCTTGCTGGAGAGGATCTGGTCGATTTTACCCTGCTCCATCACCGAATAAGCGGCCTTGCCCACCCCGGTATCCCAAAAGAGTTCCCGTACTTCCTTAAGCCGCACCTGGGTCCCATTGATGGAATATTCACTTTCCCCGGAACGGTAAAGCCGCCGCCGAATTTCGATCTCCGGCTGGTCCATGGGAAGGAGCCCCTGGTCGTTAGACAGGGTTAGGGTTACCTCCGCCACATTAAGGGCCTTGCGGTTTTCGGTGCCGTTAAAGATCACGTCCTCCATCTTTTCGGCCCGCAGGGTCTTGGCGGCCTGCTCCCCCAGCACCCATTTAATGGCATCCACCACATTGGATTTTCCGCAGCCATTGGGGCCCAAAAGAGCCGTGATGCCCTCGGCAAACTCAATCCGGGTACGGTCCGCAAAGGACTTGAAACCGAAGATGTCAAGACGGGTAAGAAACATGGATTTGCCAGAATAGCATAAAAAGGGGGCTATGGAAAGGGGGAGTTTTACCGCCGGTCTTTACTTGACAGTTTTGCGAATAAATGATACCTTGCCTAGTAATGGATATTTTCCATGCAATTTATGTTAAGCGAAGGAGATTTTTATGGGAATTGTAAATGGATTGGTTCTTATTGTGCTTGGCGCTTTATGCGTTCCCGCTCTGGTGGCGCAGAAAAGCCCCAATGCCAAAGCATTGCTGGACAAGCTTGTGCCGTCCCAGGGGATTTTTGGGTTTGTCATGTTCATATGGGGCATTTGGGTTATTATCCAATGTATTCTTAACCTGGGCTGGCTTGGAGTAGCTTTCCCCCTGGGCCTTATTTACTGGATCACGATCCTGGTGGACGCTGTCTTAAGCTTATTAGGCGGAGCGATCCTTGGATGGGGACTTATCCAGAAAAACATCCTGGCGAAAGCTTCTGACAGCGTTAAAGAAAAGGCCGAACAGTCCTTTGCAAAAGTAGTGGCCTTCCAGCCAAAGATCGGTATTGCCGCAATTATTTTTGGCATTTGGGTGATAATTTCCAGCATTATCCTCATTTAACTTGCATCGTCACTGTTAAAAACCCCGCCGAAGGCGGGGTATGCCTGTGAATCCGGGCGCCCGTCTCCGGGTGCGGGATTGGCGGGGTTTCGCCATGCGGCTTTAGCACTTACACAGCCTTTTCCCTATGGCGTCTATAAATTCCCCGGAATCAAGAATTGTGCCCGGTGCGGGGACCGCAAGTTTGGCAAGATCCCCGGTCATTTCCCCCGCCTCGATGGTGTCCACGGCGGCCTTTTCCAGGCGCCGGGCAAAACTGCCCAGGTCCGCCGTACCGTCCAGTTCCCCCCGCTTTGCCAGGGCGCCGGTCCAGGCAAAGATTAGGGCCATGGGGTTTGTGCTGGTTTTTTCCCCCCGCTGCCAGCGGTAGTAGTGCTGCTGGACGGTGCCATGGGCGGCTTCGTATTCAAAAACACCGGCGGGGGACACCAGAACGCTGGTCATCATTGCCAAGCTCCCCGCGGCGCTGGCTATCATATCGCTCATCACATCGCCGTCGTAGTTTTTGCAGGCCCAAAGAACCCCCCCCTCTCCCTTGATTATCCTGGCAACGGCGTCGTCAATCAGGGTATAAAAATAGTCTATCCCCGCGGCTTTGAATTTTTCTTTAAATTCCCCCTCGTAGAGTTCCCTAAAGATCCGCTTAAACCGGCCGTCGTAGGTTTTGGAAATGGTATCCTTGGCGGCAAACCAAACCGGAAGTTTTTCCTCCAGCGCATAGAGAAAGCAGGAACGGGCAAAGCCTTCGATTGATGCGTCCAGGTTGTGGATACCCTGGACTATGCCGGGGCCGGTAAAATCCGCCACCACCGTGCGACGCTCTTCCCCCCCGGCGCCGGTGTATACCAGTTCCACCCTGCCGGGGCCTTCCACTTCCATCTCCGCAGCCCTGTATACGTCGCCATAGGCATGGCGGCCTATGACAATGGGTTTTTTCCATGTTGAAACCGAAGGTTTAATACAAGAAACGCTAATGGGCTTGCGGAACACCGTGCCGTCCAGGATGGCCCTAATGGTAGCGTTGGGACTTGGGTAAAGGTCCCCAAGCTTGTACTCGGCCTTTCGGGCGGCATTACCGGTGATGGTGGCGCACTTTACCCCCACCCCCAAACGCTGTATGGCCCTGGCCGCCTGGGCGCTGACTTCGTCCTTGGTGGCATCCCGGTTCATAATCCCCAGATCGTAGTATTCGGTTTTTAAATCCACATAGGGAAAAATAAGTTTTTCCTTTACCAGGGCCCAAAGCACCCTGGTCATTTCGTCCCCGTCAATTTCGACGAGGGGATTTTTCATGGTTATCTTTGCCATCCGTCCCTCCAGCGGCAGTATACCAGATTTGACATAAAAGTATACTGTAGAGCCAATCCCAAAATTCTGTTAGTTTTGGGGTTGGCTCTGGGATGGGATGATTTTGGGCGGGGCCCGCAGTTTAAGTCCCATAGGAGGAAGCTCATGGCCCGGATAGAAGTAATCCAGGGGGATATTACCACCCTGCGGGTTGATGCCATAGTCAACGCGGCAAATTCAAGCCTTATGGGGGGCGGAGGTGTGGATGGCGCCATCCACAGGGCGGCGGGACCGGCGCTGCTGGAAGAATGCCGGAAAATCGCCGCGGAACGGCGGGAACTCCCCGGCGGACCCTGCCCCGCCGGAGACGCGGTTATTACCGGCGCGGGCAGCCTGCCCTGCCGGTATGTGATCCACACCGTGGGCCCTGTTTGGCACGGCGGCCGCGGGGGTGAAGACAAGCTCCTTGCATCCTGCTATAAAAAAAGCCTGCTGCTGGCGGCAGGGGCGGCCCTGGAATCGGTGGCCTTTCCCAACATAAGTACCGGGGTGTACGGGTACCCCAGGGATAAGGCGGCGGCGGTCGCCATCGCCGCGGTGCGGGAAACCCTGTCCGGCATCCAGGGAATTAGCCGGGTGATCTTTGTCTGCTTTGACCAGGAAAATTACCGGCTCTACCGGCGGACCCTCAGCGGCCTGTAATGGCCGCCTCCGCCCCTTCCCGTAGCAGCAGGGGCAGGGTCACGGTTTTTAACCGGGATTTTTCTCCGCTGAAGATGCACAGATCTTTCTTAGGACAGCCCAGGGTCTTTGCCAGGTATGCGATAAGGGCGCTGTTGGCCCTGCCCCCCTCCGGTACGGCGGCAATACGGATCCGAAGCCGGCCGTCCTTAACTCCGGCAAGTTCCGATTTGGAAGCCCCGGGGATAACCTTAATATCCAGGAACAGCCGGTCCTTTGCTATCCGCAGGGGGCCGGTGGCCGCCTCCGGGGGGGCGTCTTTTTTCACAGCCCGCCCTCCAAAGGAACGGCGCCGGATCTGCCGGGCCTGGGAAGCCAATAGAGGCGGCCCGTCTCCCATGTAAAGGAATAGGGTTCTTCCCCGCATCCGGCGGGAAAAAGGGTAAGGTTTGCCAAGGCCGCCGCCCGGAAGGACAATTCCGGCGGGGCGGGTAATGTTCCGGCCTTTGCCAGGGTTTGGATCAGCTCCGGATCCCCCGGACCAAGCACCGCCGGGGCCAGGGGAGGGGCCCACCCCGCCGGAACAGGGAAGAACAATCCGGCGGGAATGTTCAAGGCGGGGCCAAAGAAGCGGAAGGCCCCTGTTTCCGCACAGCCGCATACTCCGGCGGCGCCCGGAAGGGTAAAACCAATCTTACCGTTTCCCAGAACACGGCGCAGGCCGGCGGCGGCCTCCT
This sequence comes from Spirochaetaceae bacterium, assembly GCA_031277165.1. Taxonomy (GTDB): domain Bacteria; phylum Spirochaetota; class Spirochaetia; order Treponematales; family Breznakiellaceae; genus JAISLT01. The sequence goes on along the minus strand of JAISLT010000118.1, from coordinate 30,841 downwards.
TAAGGGCCGGCGCCGCCAGGGGACGGGCAAGCAGGGCCAGGGGAGCGGCAAAGGGAAAAGAATAGGCCCCGGCCAGGCCCGCGGCAAAAAGGGATCGGCGGTATTCCCGTAGGGGCGGCATACAATCCCGGTGGGGCAGTAAAACGACAAAATTAAAGGCCTGTACCGGTGTTCTCATTATCCCGCTCTTATGGTACAATCATAAACCATGAAGCGCAAAACGAAAATACTTGCGGAACGCTTTGTTTCTCTGCTTTCCCAGTGGCCGGAAATTGAATGTATTGCCCTGAACGAAGCGGCCGACTCGGATACTCTGGATCCCTATTTTGCCCTTATTCTGGATCTGTACCATACCGGTCCCATTCCGGAACCCCAGGAGCGCAGCAGACTCTACGGAAACGACATTACGGTTTTTGAAACCTCCAGCCGGGGAAACAAGGATCGGTTCTTGATTGGCAGCCTTCCTGTCCGGCTTGAATTTAAGGCTGCGGAAAAGGTCGAAGAACTGGTCTCCATTGCCGATTCAAAAAAAGATTCCCTGTGGCTTATTAAAGATTCGGGAACCTACGGTTTTTACCGCCTTGCCCAGGGGGATGTGCTTTTTTCCCGGTCCGGGTGGATCGACGGATTACGCAGGCGCCTTACCTGTTTAGACGAAGAATTCTGGGAACAGATGCGGGCCGCCAACGAATCAAAGATGGAACATTATTTAAGTGATCTGGGGGCGGCCCTTATCAACGACGATGAATTTCATTATCTTATTTCTTCCGCCCTATTTATAAAAAGCGCATGCCTTACCCTGTTCTGCATTAACCGGCGTTTTGAGCCCTCCCACCGGGGCTATTACCGGCAGGTTTTGGAACTTCCGGCCCTGCCGGCGTCTTTTGCCGCGGAGCTGGAAACCTTCCTGCGGGAAAACGGGGAACTTACCATGGAACGGAAGTACAAGGTGGCGCAGCTTCTGGCCAGAAAGGTGATCGCCCTGTAACGGATTGGGGAACAATGCCCAGCTTGGAACAGCCCAATGCGGGGGGCCTTGGGGCGGTTAAGGGCCCACAGACAATCTGCAGACAAAACCGCCTAATCAAATTCCGCCCTAAACCTTTTGTGCTTGTATTTGTTTTGCCCGTAGCTTTGAATTCCCGCGTTGAACTGCCGTTCCGCCTCCAGGCTGGTAGGGGGCCCATGGCCGGGGAGAACCACAAAATTTCCCGGCAGGGACAGGACCTTGCTTCGCAGGCCGTTCATTTGGATTATTTTTCCGTAGGAACTGATGGTGCTCCCCAGGAGCCCCGCGGTAATTGTATCCCCGGTAAAAAGGGTCTGGTTTATACGGAACACCGCGGAATCCGATGAATGGCCCGGCACGGTGATCACCGCGATGGTCAGCTCCCCCAGGTGCAGCGTGTCGCCGTCCCGGATAACCTGGGTTTTGTGGTTCCTAACCATGGGGTTGACGGCATAGATTTTGGTTTCGTAGATGCGCTTAAGGGTCCGCAGGCCGTGAACATGGTTAAGGTGATCGTGGGTTATAAGGACCCCCCGCAGGGTGTAATGGTGCTTCTCTATAAAATTCACCATGGGCTCTTCCATGCTGCCCGGATCCACCACCACCGCATCCCTGGGGGATTCTTTGCCTGTAATGTCCGTGCCCAGGATATAACAGTTGCTGAATCCGTGGGGACAATAGTGCATAAATACCTTCACTGTTCCTCCTGCTCAAACACCGCCTCGGCGGTATTTGAGGCTTTAAAGGAAATTCCCTCTTGTGCGGCGTTGACAAAAAAAACTTTTTTTAGATTGCAGTCCACAAAATCGCTGTCCCTTATGCTGGCGTTGATAAACCGCGAATTATACAGATTTGAATCGTTAAAGGTGGTGTCGCAGATCGCCGCTCCGCAGTAATTTAGGTGGATAAGCTCTGAATTTTCAAAGGTACAGTTTTGTATGGAAGACCCGGCAAAGGACAAAAATTGAAGATCGCTGCCGGAAAAATCGCAGTTGGTAAATTGGGCAAAATCAAAGAAACACATCCGCATAACCGACCCGGTAAAAAGACACATGGAAAAGGCGGTGTTCATAAAGTTACAGCCGTAAAAGGTCCGGTGGGAAAAATCGGCGCTGACAAAATTAAGCCCCGAAACATTAATGTCCTTAATAACCCGCTGTTTTAATATATACGCCCCCAGTCTGCGGGCTTCTTCCGCCGGGGATGCCGCATGGACCGCACACAGATGGGAGCCGAAAATAGCGCCTCTGCCGCAGCCCGCGGCGCAGGGATGAAGGGTAAACATCGTGTCTTATATGTTATTCTTCCCGGAGGAACAGGTCAAGCTTGCGGTTATGGTTCGTTTTTTACGTGGCGCAGCACGGGTTCCGGAAAAGTCTAAAACAAAGGGCTGTTCCAAACCCCGGTTGGGTTTGCAACAGCCCCAGGACATTGCAGGGTTTTGGCGGCGCCGTACATCAGCGCCCATGTCCCGTAAGCTGCGGCGTCCCTTCGCCGGTCCAGGTGAGGAAGAGGGGGTCCCGGCCCACATGGACTGTCTGCGCCCTGTCCGCGGGTCCCAGAATTTCCGCTTCGCCGTTTTCAATGCTGTGCCGCACAAGGTTTTCGCCAGCGGCTCCGTTTGCTTCAAGCCGCAGGGGTATCTGCCGGGGACGGCTGTTCCATAAGAGCAGGATCTTGGTCTCCCCCGGGCCGCGAAAATAAAGGCTGGTAATTGAACCGGGGACCCCCTCCCGCAGGGGAAATTCCGGCCGGTATTCCGCTCCGGTCAGGTACCGGGTGCTGAGCATAAAGGCCTCTGCGCCGGGTTTAACTGTTTTATCCGGGTAGATAAGTCCAAAAAAATACGAGGGATTCCAGCGATTTGGGGCTTCGCCCCTGTTATAGTCGTCCATCAACTCGTACCACACCGCACTGCGGACCCCCTGTGCCGCCAGGCCGCTGAGGGTTTTTACGATATACTCCGGGTACCGTTTAAGTCCGTTAAAGGAAAAATAAATTCCCCCCGTGGCGTACCCTACTTCGGTGATCCAGATGGGCCTGTTGTAGCCGACGGCCCCCAGAATTTTTTTTAATTTGCGGATTTGTTTTACCGTGTGGGCCGGATCCGACGCATAGGGGTGGACCGAAATGCCGTCGGTATGTTCAAAGGCGCCGGCGTTGAACATTCCCCTAAGAAAAGACCGGGGCACCCATAGGGTGGAACCGGCCAGGACCGTGGCCTGGGGATCCACTTCCTTGATTTTCTTTGCCGCCGCGGCGGAAAGGGCAAAAAAGTGTTCGTTGGATCCGTACCAAAAAAAACCGTTGGGTTCGTTCCATATCTCGAAGGCATCTACCCGGCCCCGGTAACGGGACACCACCTGTTCCACGTATTTTAAAAAGTAGGGAATTTCCCGTTCCGTTAAATCCCGGTGTTCCCGGCGATCCGGGTAAAGCCATTCGCTGTCAAAGCCCAGGATAAAGATTATTTTTTTCCCCGCGGCCTTGGCCTTTTCCACATACAGATCCCACCGGGCAAAATCCCATGCCCCCTCTTCCGGTTCAACCCCGGTCCACCGTACCGTGGTACGAATCCAGACCGCCCCAAAATTGTCAAGCAGATCGTAGTCTTCTTTATTCAGCGGGGACCGGTCCGGGGATATGCCGAAAAAATCCTCCGGTATCAGGTACGGATCCGGCCCGGCAAAGGATAGGGAAGAACAGGAAAAGAGGACGCACAGAACCGGCAGCGCCGCGGCGTACAGGACGGCCCGGATCATTCAAACACTTCCATTATGGGCCGGCCCGTCCATTCTTCGGGGATCCCTAGTCCAAGGATTACCGCCATGGTGGGGGCTATGTCGCAGATACCCAGGGGGGACTGAATGACCAGGCCCTTCCTAATTCCCCGGCCATAGACAATAAGGGGAACATTTCGCTGCCGGGGGGTGTTAAAGCCGTGGCCCCAGAGTATGCCCCCGTGATCCGCGGAAATGACAAATACGGTGCTGTCGTAGAACCCCCCGTCCTTCACCCCCTGTTCGATAAGCCCCATAAGGCCGTCCAACTCCCTTAGTTTCGCATAGTAGGCCCCGGATCCCCAGCGTTCTGAATGGCCCGTGCTGTCCGGCTCGTTAAAGACCACCACCGTTAGATCGGGCTTTTCCTCTGCGATATATGCGGCAATTTCCGCCGCCGCCGCCATATCCGTTTGTATGTCCCGCATGTCCGCCGAATGATCCCTGCAAATATCCCTAAGGCCGCTCCATTCGTAAAAAAAGACCGCCCTCTTTCCCCTTCCCTGATCCCGCAGGACAGAAAAAATGGTGGGAAAATTTTCTTCGCCGTTACGTTCCGGCGGGGCCCCCCGAAAAAGGGAACTCCAGTTAGGCCAGCTATTGGTGGGGAGCACGTTCTTGACATGCAAGGACGATGCCCCTTCGCGGATCATCCGCTTTACCACCGGCATGTCCGCCCTGGACAGATATGCGGCCCCCAGGCCGTCAAGGCCGATAAACACCACCCGCCGTGCCGGGGCCGCCGGCACCGGTTCCCGGTCCGGAATATCCCTAAGGCCGCCGGTGCAGGCGGCAAGTATCCCCAGGACTACGCCGGGCAGAAGGCGAACAATTTTTCCATTAAGCACGGACCTTACCATCCTTCGGTTTTTCCAGTGTAGCCCTTTTTCCCAGGCCTATATAGTAGGTTTCAAAGGAGCCGCCGCGGCATGCCGCGGGTTTAAAGCCCCTGGCCCCGGTAAACCGCTCCTTTAACCGGGCAAGCAGTTCCGCGGTATCCCCCCCCTGGAACACCTTAATCACCAGGTTCCCGCCGGGAACCAGGTATGCGTCCGCATAGGCCAGGGCTTCTTCCGCCAGGGCCAGGGAACGAAGGGTGTCCACGGACCGGGAGCCGGTTGTACCCGGGGCGGCGTCGCTGATGACGGTCCCGTAGGGTCCCCGGCGGGCAAGTTCCGCCTTAACCACCGCCGAGGTAAAGTCGCCCTGGATAAAGAAAAAATTATCCCCCTCAAAAAGGCCCCGGTCAAAGCGCCGGGAAAGGGGCAGCATATCCGCCGCGGCAAGAAGATCCAGCGCCGGGTACCGGCGAAGGACATAGAGGCTCCAGCTTCCCGGGGAAGCCCCCAGGTCCAGGACCCTGTTCTGCCCCCCCCGGAAAAGCCGGAACTTTTCGTCGATCTCCTTAAGCTTGTACACGGACCTGGCGGGGTATCCTTCCCTTTGGGCCCTTAGGGACCAGGGGTCCGGTTTTTCATAGGATGACACAATACCCAGGTTAGACTAAAATTATCCCATGGAAAAGGACTATGGGGCGGCGCTGGAAAAAATCGAAGAGGGGCTAAAAAAAAGCCTGCCCCCGAAAGCGGATGGTCCTTGGTGCAGCACGGTCTTTCCCGGTCTTGACCTGTCCCCGGAACTGGCGGAGGCCCTTCTTAGGCCTGGGCGGGAACTGTTTAACCGGGGTGGAAAGCGATGGCGGCCCCTCCTTTCTCTTCTGGTCTGCCGGGCCCTGGGGGGCGGCGATTCGGTGCTGCCCCTGCTGCCCCTGGTGGAATTTCCCCACACCGCCAGCCTTATCCACGATGACCTGGAGGATAATTCCGATGAGCGCCGGGGCAAACCGGCGATACACCTTCTTTTTGGGAACGACACGGCAATTAATTCCGGGGCTTTTCTGTATTTTCTGCCCCTGGCATCCCTTGAAACCTGGGATGAAAGGGCGGAAAATAAAAACCGTATATGGCAGCTATGGGGGGAACATATGCGGCGGCTCCACCTGGGCCAGTCCCTGGACATACAATGGCACCGGGACCCGGCCTTTGTCCCCTCCATCCCGGACTATATGCGGATGTGCGCCCTTAAAACGGGCTGCCTTTCCCGGTTTGCCGCCCTCTTAGGGGCCGAAGCAGCCCGCATTACCCCCGGGGGCATTTCCGGCGCCCAGGGCAGGGTCCCCGCCGGCCCGGCAAGCAGCCCCGCCGGTCCTAAAAAAGGCCCCGGTCCCGCCGTGGCAGATTCCGTGGGGGCCGCGGCGGAAAAACTGGGGGTAGGTTTCCAGATATTGGACGATGTAAAAAACCTTGCCGCGGGGGTACCGGGAAAAAAGCGGGGGGACGATGTGGTGGAAGGGAAAAAAAGCCTGCCGGTACTTCTCTTTTTATTGGAGGGCCGGGACGGGACCGGAAAAGCCGGGGACATCAACAAGGACCGGGCGGAATTTACCCGGCGCTGTTTTCAGGCCGCCCGGACAGGGGGCGTCTCTGTTCCCGAGGTGGAGGAATTTACCGGGGCCCTCCGGGAAGCCGGGGCCCTGGAAGAGGCGGAACGCCGGGGCAGGGCCCTTATAGGCGAAGCCGCGGAGGTTTTTGCGTCCCTGGGCGGGAAAAATCAAAGGACCGGGACGCTTTTGGCGGAATTTATGGAGCGTTTACAGTAAATGGCAATGTTAGAAGGAGAAATTTGGGGAATCGCCGAAACCGGGGACGGGTATATGGTTTTTATCCGGCCTTTGGACTCGTCCTTTGCGGTGCCTATTTTTATCGGTCAGCTTGAAGCCCAGGCCATATTAATCGGTTTTGGAAAGGTCAGTGTATCCCGGCCCCTTACGGCGGATCTGCTCCTTAGCCTGGCCGGGCAGGCTAAATTCGATCTTCTGCGGACGGAAATTACCGAAATAAAGGACAATACCTTCTTTGCCCGGCTGGTTTTTAACACCCCCGGGGGGGAAATCATTCTGGATGCCCGGCCTTCGGACGCCCTGGCTCTGACGGTCCGGCGGCAATGTCCCCTTTACATTGCCGGGGAAGTGGTGGAAGATGCGGGGGTTTTAACGGACGAGCTAACCGGCCCGGCCCCGGGGGATCAGGAAATTCAGCAGGAACTGCTTAAAACAGAGCTGGACGAGGCGGTGGCGGCGGAAAACTACGAACGGGCCGCGGAAATTCGCGACATGCTTAAGTTATTAAAGAAAACCGGCGAAAATAGATAGGGTCTGTCTACAATGGGTCTACGGTAATCACAGACCCAGTTAGGGGCCCCCCGTTTCATCAAACGGGACCGTGTTAAGCCCAGAGGTGACGGCGGCAGTAGATACATTTTGAAGAAAATTTAGCAAATTTTAAGTGAATATGGGACAAAAAGGCAGGGGAATTTAACAAAATTCAACGGAGGACTTCCCAAAGTTTATATAAAAGTGTATACTGGGCAATGTTATTTACCGAAAATCGTATCAATGGGTGTGCATCCGCACGGCCCAGGCGGAGTTTTATTGTATGCTGGTTATTTTTAGAAAATTCGCGGTAACCAATGCTGCTTTAAAGGTTCTTTCGGGCGCCTTATTGCTGGTTTTGGCGACCCTGCTTATAGCGGGACAGGGCAAAAGTATTAAGGCCGAAGTTGCCCCGGAAGACAGTATTGGCGGCCGGGAAAGCGCCGTAACCGCCGAGCTTGTCTCCCTGGAAACGGGGGGCCTGTCGGAGCCGGAAGAATTTACCCAGCCCCGCATGCTTTTGTTTTCAAGTTACAGAATCCAACAGGGGGATGTTTTGGGGGAGGTGGCCAAGAATTTTGGCCTTTCCACCGGTACCCTTATTTCGGTAAACAATATAAAAAACACCCGGGCCCTTCAAATAGGCCAAACGATCCGGGTTCCCAATCAGGACGGTATTTTCTATACGGTAAAAAAGGGAGACTCCCTGGAAAGTATCGCATCCAGATATAAGGCAGAGGTGGATGAAATCCGGGTGGCCAACGAGCTTTTTTCCGGCCAGATCAACCCAAATACCAGCCTGTTTTTGCCCGGGGCAGCGCTTCCCTGGGAGGAAGAACAGGAAATCAACGGGGATCTGTTCCTTTGGCCTGTTCGGGGACGGCTTTCTTCGTACTATGGATACCGCCGCAGCCCCTTTACCGGGGCCCGCTCTTTCCATGACGGGCTGGACATTGCCGCTCCCAGCGGTACGCCGATCAAGGCCGCCATGGCCGGCCGGGTTAAGGCGGTGGGCTACGACAATACCTACGGGAACTTTGTGGTCCTAACCCATTCTTCCGGCTATAGTACCCTGTACGGTCACATGAGTTCCATTGGCACCAGATCCGGCGCGTATGTTAATCCGGGAACCATCATCGGCTATGTGGGTAATACCGGCCTAAGTACCGGCCCCCACCTCCACTTTACGGTATATAAAAACGGTTCTTCCATTAACCCCCGGACGGTACTGCGGTAAATCCCCCGGAGGTCTGGGCCGCAGGGCTACACCGGCCACAAACCGGCGCCTAAACGGATAGGCAGCACCTCGTTTCCGGATACGTCGAGTATTGTAGAAAAAATCCGGGGCCGTTCATCCCCCGTATCAAGAATTAGGGCCAGGCCTTCAATCTCCTCCAGTTCCCAGCCTCCGGTAAAGAGGTCCTCCTCCGGGATGGGGGGAAGTTTATCCCCGGCTTCGGGAGCCGGGGTTTCCCGGTCCCGGAATCCTGTGCCGGCCATGCTTTTTTTTGCCGTCACCGAATAGAGGGGGGATCCCAGGGTTTTGATAAGGTCCACCGGGACCGGATGATCCGGGATGCGCACCCCAATTTCGCCCCGCCGCAGGTTCAGGGCCTTTTCGGTTCCCAACAGGGTCTTAAGGATAAACACATAGGGCCCTGGGGAAAGGCGTTTAATAAGCCGGAACCGGGTATTGTCCATGCTGCACAGTTCGGCAAATTGGGAAATATCCGAACAAAGCAGGGTAAAATGCCGTTCATCCCGTTCCCCGGAAATTTTTCGCAGCCGGTCTATGCCCTTATGGGAATTCATAGAACAAACCACAACCCAGCTTGTGTCGGAAGGAACCGCAATCAGGTTCCCTTCCTCAAGAAGCCGGGCCGCCCGGACCAGGACACGGTCGTCGATATTAGTGGGAACAATATACGCTATCATACCATTTAGGGCACCCAAATAAGCTTATCCGGGGCCGACTCGTTCATATAGATTTTTTCGTACCGCCCCGAATGGCTGACCCCCGGTTTTTCGGGAAAATAGGTCTTCTTAAAAAACCAGTGTACATCCGCCATGATGGCGGCGGAATTGCAGGGGGCATAGCGAAACCAGATCTCCTCCTCCGCCAGGGTTTTTTTTGCCGCCGGATCTTCGTTTAATTCCGGATCCGTCAGCCGCCGCAGTTCCGACCGCAGGCCCCCGTAATGGGTTATGCCCACCGAGAGCATCCGCAGGTGCTCGTGGTCGTCCATCCAGTATACTTCGTATACCCCCCCCACCGCAGGAACCGTGGAACTTATGATCCACCGGTCCGCCTTGGTCAGGGGGGACCATTTGATAAAATAATGCACATCCCTGCCTTTTTCCTGGGCCCGGATACCGTAATCTTTTAAAAAGGCCATATATAAAATATACCATAGCGGGGACTCTTTCAAAACCCGCTGTTTTGAAGGCCAAAATATATTATTTTTCATACATTCATTTTGTGTAAATGTATGAAAATATAGACATTTTGCCGTATTTGCCGGTTTATCACCATGGCGGGCTTTTTAATTCCCTGCCATACGAACCAATCCTAAAACGCCGCCAGGTTCAGGATTGGCCTTGGAATTTCTCAGCGTAAATCCTTACTACATAAGGATTTAGAGTTGGCGAAGCTTTCTGTGTCTACAGGGGCTTTCCCTGGAACTGAAGTTTTGGAAAAACCCCTATACAACAAATTACAATTTAATAAAGAATTTATGTAACTTGGCATGGAATTTGCTTGTATACTGTGTGGGCTTAGCGGTTGTGGTACCCGGGGATTTTTACGGCTGGCGCCGCACAAAATCTACAGGGGCAGCGGCCCTGGGGCATCCCTTAAAACCCGGTTATTGGGGGAAGGCCCCTTGGGCTGTATTAGGCGGATAATAAATATCCCGGGGTTTCGAAGTCCATGGAGATATCATGACTGAAGACAAGACTAATCTTCTTCAAATTTATTTTAGTCAGATAAAAGCATACCGGCTGTTAAGTTTCGAGGAAGAGTTGGACCTGGCCCGGCGGATCCAATGGGGCGAAAAACAGTGCCGGCAAAGGCTGGTTGAATCGAACCTTCGCCTGGTGGTTAAAATAGCCCGTTCGTATTTTAGCCCGGATCTATCTTTGCTGGATCTTATCCAGGAAGGGAACCTGGGGCTTATCCATGCGGCGGAACTCTATGATCCCGCGAAACAGGTGCGGTTTTCCACCTATGCCGGCTGGTGGATTAAGCAGAGCATATTCCGGTTTTTGGTGAACAAACGCCGTATTATCCGGCTTCCCCAGCGGAAGGAAGAGATACTCAAAAAAATCCAACGGGCCTATCATATCCTTACCCAGGAGCTTACCCGTAAGCCCACCCCGAAGGAAATTGCCGGAGAAATAGGAGTTTCGGTAAGCGATGTGAATACGGTCCTTTTTATGACCAACGGCATTTTGTCCCTGGATGCGGAGGGCGATGATCCTAATTCCGAGGGGATTCTGGAATACCACGAAGATTATACCTACAACCCGGAGCGGGTTTTTCTGCGAAAGGATTCCAAGGCTGCCGCGATGAAGGTTCTTAATACGCTGACAAAACGGGAAAAGGATATTCTTATGTACCGGTATCAGTTCGATGGGGAACGGTATACCCTTAAAAAAATAGGCCGAAAAATGGGTATTTCACCCGAAACGGTGCGGCAGATTGAAATAAAGACCCTGCAGAAAATACAAAATAACCCGGCGCTGTACAACTATTCCGGTTAAGGGCCTGCGGCCTAACAGTTTGCGGATCAGCAGATTAACAGTTTGCGGACCAGCGGCCTGCGGGCCCGTACACTGCGGGCTTTGGGCAAAAAAATTCGCCGCCGGGGCTTTTAGGGCTATTTACCAAGGGATAATTTCCCGATTATGTTAGTAACAGGTGAAAACACAACAAAGGCCGGCAAAAAAGCCCCCTAAAGAGCCAAGGACCCGGAAAAAACTCCATTTTGAAGACGGCGTTAAGGCCGCCCTTATTGCGGCGGCGGTGATCTGCGCCGCCGTCCTGGGGGTAGGCGGGTTTTTTGCGGCCCGCTCGGCCCTGGCCGGCGGCTTTGAGCCCCCCGGACCTTCTTTGGCGGGGGAAACCCCCGCGGGGGCAGAACAGACTTCGCCGGAGAGCATATCCGGGGTTGACGGAACCGGCGTACTTCCCGAACTGGATCAGGCCATACGGGATCTGGATGCGGCGGCCGGCTCCGGGACTACCCCGGGCGCTGCCGTGCCGGGAGTTGAGCCGGGCGCCGCCGCCCCGGAAACCGCCGTGCCGGGCGCCGCCCAGACCGGAGAACGCCGGGCCCTGCTGGCCCTGGTCATAGACGACGGGGGAAACAACCTTCGTGAATTAGATCCCTTTCTTGCCTTCCCCGGCCCATTAACGATAGCCGTGCTGCCGGGGCTTCCCAATTCGGTGGAAGCGGCCCGCCGGGTCCGCGCCGCCAAAAAAGAACTTTTTCTCCATCAGCCCATGGAACCTCTGAACGGCCAGGATCCCGGCCCTGGGGCAATTAGGACCGGCATGAACCCCGAAGAAATCAAGGCTGTTCTGGTGCAAAACCTTAACGAAATTGGTCCGGTCATGGGTTTTAACAACCACGAAGGATCCCGGGCCACCATGGATCCGGCAATTATGAGGCCCCTGCTGGAGCTAAGCCGGGACAGCGGCCTTTATTTTCTTGATTCCAGGACCATCGCCGATACGGCGGGGCCGCGGATAGCCAAAGAACTGGGCCTTACCATAGCCCAGCGGGATATTTTTCTTGACAATGAACAGGACCGGGAATCGATCCTGGGGGCCCTTGAAGCGGGCTGTAAAAGGGCCGAACAAACCGGCGCCGCCGTTCTTATCGGCCACGCCTGGTCGCCCCGGCTTGCGGGGATCCTTACGGAACTGTACCCGGTCCTTGTTAGGCGGGGCTTTGTGTTTGTTACCGTCTCGGGGCTTCTCCACCGGGGAAAATAATCTTCTATGAAGGTTCTGGGTATTGAAACATCCTGCGATGAATGTGCCGCGGCGGTGGTAGAGAACGGGGTTGTTCTTTCCAACGTGGTGGCCACCCAAATTCCTTTCCACGCCAAATACCAGGGGGTAGTGCCGGAGATTGCCAGCCGCATGCATACCCGGTGGATCTACGGAGTTGTGGACCGGGCCTTGAAGGATGCGGGGCTTAAACCCCACGATGTGGAGGGCCTTGCCGTAACCGCCCATCCCGGACTTTTAGGCTCCCTCCTGGTGGGGCTCCACTTTGGCAAGGCCTTTGCCTGGGCCAGGGATATTCCCTATATAGCGGTGGATCATCTTTTGGCCCATCTCTACGCTTCCCGGCTGCGGAGGGCAGGGGCCGAAGAGGAGGGGGTATACCCGGATTATCCCTTCTTAGGGCTGCTGGTGTCCGGGGGACACAGCGCCATCTGCCGGGCCGATGATTTTGATGACATAACCGTACTGGGAACCACCATAGACGATGCGGTGGGTGAGGCCTTTGACAAGGTGGCAAAGTTTTACGGCCTTGGCTACCCCGGCGGGGCCGCCATAGACAGGCTGGCCCAAACCGGGGACAGCGGAGCCTTTAAATTTCCCATGCCGAATCTGTATAAAAAAGGAAGGGACGGAAAAGATCATCCCTACGATTTTTCCTATTCGGGCTTAAAAACCGCGGTGGTAAACCAGCTTGAACAATTCCGGGTTAAGAAACCGGAAATCCCGGGGGGAGGGCGGAGACAGGGAGAACCGCTGCGGGGGGGGGCGGTTTCCCCGGCCCTTTCCGGCGGGGAAGCGGCGGATATTGCCGCATCCTTCCAAAAAACCGCCGTAGAGATACTGCTGCGGGGACTTTTCCGGGCCGCGGCCGATACGGGCATTACCACCGTGGTGGCCGGGGGCGGCGTGGCCGCTAATTCCTACCTCCGTTCCCGGCTTGCCGGACAGGGGGGGCTGCGGACGATCTTTCCGCCGCCGGAACTTTGCGGCGACAACGGGGCCATGGTGGCGGGTATTGGCGAACGGTACCTTCTGCGGGGGGATCGCTCGGCCCTAAGCGAGACGGCCTCGGCCAGGGTTAGGGCCTTTCGGAGATCCTACCCATAGGGGGCCCTGTTAGGGGCAGTTACTGCGGTGCAGCGCAGCCAAAACACCCCCAGGAGCCTGCTGTACTTTGTGGATTTTGAGCCAATCCCAAAACTCTGTTAGTTTTGGGAAAGCTGCTTTATTATACAATTTTATGCGCAAAGCGCAGCAAACTACTAGGAAGATCGCCGTGAAAATCGCCCTTTTGCATTACCATCTACGCGCCGGGGGGGTAACCCAGGTTGTGTTAAACCAGGCCAGGGCCCTGACAGAGGCAGGGAACGAGGTGCTGGTCCTAAGCGGGGAAGCCCCGGTTTACCCGGCCGATTGGGAGGGGATCAAGGTGGCCCTTATCCCTTCTCTGCACTACGACCGTTACCGTCCCCAGGGAACGGTCTGCCTGGCAAAGGAAGTGGAGGGGACCCTCCGCGGACACTGGCCCGGAGGGGCCGATATTGTCCATGTGCACAACCCCCTGATCCGGAAAAACACCCTTTTGATCGGCGCCCTAAAAGAATTGGCCGGTTCCTGGCCGTTGCTGCTTCAAAACCACGATCTGGCGGAAGATTTTCGGCCCGATGTATATGCCGGCGAAGAATACCCGGCGAACTGTCATTTTGCCGTCATTAACAGCAGGGATTACCGGTTCCTTCTGGAGGCGGGGCTTAGACCCCAGGGGCTTCATTTGCTTCCCAATGAAGTACGGAAGATCCCCCTTACTCCGGGGCTTCCCAAAACCAGGTATCTTTATCCGGTCCGGGGGATCCGGCGAAAAAACACCGGCGAAATGCTGCTGGTCTCCCTTTTTATTAACCCCGGCGAAACGGGCGGAACCGGACGGAACCCTCCGGCTAAAACCGCGGCCCTTACCCAGCCCCCCACGACGGATCAGGACCTTCCGGTATACCGCCGGTGGAAAGAAACGGCGGCACGGTTGGAGCTTCCGGTAGAATTTGAAACCGGGATAGGAAGCTCCTTTGCCGATGTGATGGGCACCGCCCGGGCGGTAATTACCACCTCCGTAAAAGAGGGGTTTGGATTTTCTTTTCTTGAACCCTGGACCGCGGGATTGGCGGTAACCGGAAGGCAAATAGACTACGTGTGCCGGGACTTTCAAGACGCGGGGCTCCGGTTTTCTTCGTTTTACAGTTCCCTGGATATTCCTGCGGAATATACGGAACCGGAACTGCTGCGGCGGAAGACCGAAGAGGCCCTGGCCAGGATATATCTGGCCTTTAATGCGGCCCTTCCCCCGTCGATCCCCGAAAAGCTGACAAAGATCTTTGGGGACCGGAAGGCCTTTGACTTTGGCGCCATGGACGAGGATATGCAGGAAAATATCCTGAACCGTGCGGCGAAGGACAGGGCGATCCGGCGGCATATCCGGGACGCAAACCCCTTTCTTCAGTCCCTGGCGGATCAGCGGTTCGATCCCCGGGAAATCGAAGAAAACCGCCGGGCGGTGCTGCGCTCCTATTCCAGGGAACGGATCCTGGAAATTCTGGAGGGGATATACAAAAAAGTCCGCCTTCCCGTTACCCAGTGTATTTCCCGGCCAAAACTCCTGGAACAATACCTGGATCCCCTGCGGCTTTCCCTGGTAGGGATGAGTCCGCCGGACCGGGGGCCCCATGACGGACCATAAAAAACTAATCCGGCTTATCCGGGACCTGTCTGTTCCCCTGGAACCGGAACCGGTAAGACTCACGGGGATATGGGAAGATCTTGCGTCCCGCCGTCCGGCGCGGGGGGAATTTAAGGCCATGCTTTTTGATCTGTACGGGACCCTGTTTATTTCCGCCGCGGGGGACATTGCGGCGGCCCCCGGCGAAGGGGGACTGGGAATCCGGAAAGACACGGAGGCGGCCGCGGTTTTCTTTCGCAAAAGGGTGGAGCAGATCCATACGGAAGAAAAGAACCGGGGCAATCCCTGGCCGGAGGTGGCGGCGGAAGAAATTTGGGCCGATTACCCGGGGCCCATTCCCAGGGCCTGGGGCAGGCCGGGAACCCTAGACAGCCGGGAACTGGCCCTGCGGTATGAACTGGCCCTTAATCCGGTATATCCCATGCCCCGGTGCCTTGAACTAATCCGGACATTGACCGGCCGCGGTATGGTCCTGGGGATTATCTCCAATGCGCAGTTTTTTTCTCCCCTGCTTTTTTCCGCCTTCTTCGGCGCATCCCCGGTGGAATTGGGCTTCGACGCCGGACTTTTAATTTACTCCTTTGAAAACCGGGAGGCTAAACCGTCTCCCCGCCTTTTTATCCAAGCCCGGTCTGTCCTTGCCCAAAGAGGCATAGCTCCGGAAGAAACCCTGTACATAGGAAACGACATGAGGAAGGACATAGTACCCGCCTCTGCCGCAGGTTTTAAGACCGCCCTATTCGCCGGGGATCGCCGGTCCCTGCGGCTTCGAGAGGAGGATCCCGCCTGCGCCGGCTGCAAACCCGATCTGGTCCTTAGGGATTTACAAAGCCTTATAAGAACCCGATAATAAAAATGTGTTTTCAAAGGGGATCCTTAGTTTCTTAGCCAAGGTTATCAGTTCCTGGGAAGTCATCGCCGTCACGGTGGTTTTGATTTTGTATTTTACCCTGGTTTCTTATGTGGCCAGGCTGCACCATTATTCCCGGGGCAGCTCTTTCAGCCGAAAGCCCAAGAAGGCAAAAAAGACAAAGACCCCGGCGGAAACCGCCCAAGCGGCGGACGACGAGGATCTGGGCATAGAGGAAGAATAGGCTTGTTCAGAAACTTCGGCGTTTGAACAGCAGCCGCCTTCTTAGGGTCTGTGTAGGCGGAGTATGGAACCACGCGGACAAAAACCCAGGCGCGTACTACTTGGTTTTCATTACCTCCACGCCGTCCCAGTCTTCCGGGGGCGGATTTACCGCATAGTCCCGGGATCTTTCAAGCAGGCTTTGGGCATTGTAATCGCCGGGCAAGAACGAAAGGGCCTGTTCAAATTGTACCGCGGCTTCGGTGAATGCCCGTTTATAGTACAATTCCATCCCCTCATTGTGGGCCCCCCAGCCCTGGGCTTCGGTTTCGCCAAGCCGGCGGCGGACCGTGTAGATTTTAACGCCCTTGGTTTTTCCCTTGACGGCCACGGTGTCCAGGAGCCGAACCGGCAGAACCTGGGCCGAAACTGCCATGGCGGCGCTCATTAGGCCCCCGGACCGGGTTAGGGCCCGTGCGGATCCCTGCTCGCTAAGCTTTTCAAAGAGGGATTCGCTTATGAGTATTTCCTCCCGGTACGTTTTGGTAAGCCCCTCCATGCGGCTTGCCAGATTTACCATGTCCCCAATCACCGTATAGTCCATCTTCCGTTCACTGCCAATATTGCCCACGGTAACAATGCCGTAGTTAATGCCAATGCCGATATGAAATTCCGGTTTGCCCAGCTCTTTTTGTTTTTTGTTAAATTCGTTTACCGCCTCTATCATATCCAGTCCCGAAAGTACCGATTGCAGCGCATCGTCCTCGTGCTGCACCGGAGCGCCCCAGACTGCCATAATGGCATCCCCGATGTATTTATCCACAATGCCCTGGCGGTTCATAATAATATCAACCTGGCCGGAAAAATAACGGTTAAGGTTTTTTACCAGCTCGTCCGGGGTTAACCCTTCGGAGATGGTGGTAAAGCTGCGGATGTCGGAAAAAAGAATCGCCAGCTTCCGGTTATCCCCCACCAGCATGGATTCGGGGGAAGCAAAGAACCGGTCGATCAGGTCCTTGGGGACGTACTTTTGAAAGATCCGCCGGATCCGTTCTTCCTTCTTCTGGGCCAGCACCGCTTCGAAGGCCTGGCCCTTGATCCGGTCATAGGCTTTTTCAAGTTCCTTTAACATGGTATTAAAGGTTAGGGCTAAATGTCCCGTTTCGTCCCGGTATTCCACCCGGACCCGTTCACTTAAATTACCCCCGGTAATAATTCCGTTCATGGCGGTAATTACCCGCCCCAGGGGTTTGGTTAAATGCCCGGTGATAATGATCAATACCAGCGCCGCCGCACCTAGGGAAAGACCCAGGGTGATGATCGTTTGGAGTTTTATCTTTTCTGCGTCCGCATAAAAGACGGCGCGCTCTTCCGTTAGAAGCAGGTGCCAGCGAAAGGGGATAAAGTACACATGCCGGAAGACCCGGAGCTTTCCCCCCAGTTCCGCCGTTAAAAGACCGGGGCTCTCTTCTTCCAGCAGGGGCCGCAGCAGGGCCCCCTCGGCGCCGCTTATTTCAATGGGGGAGGTACCCATGGCCAGGTTCAGATCCTTGTCCAGGGCCAGGATTATTTCCGTATCGCTGAGCAGGATGCTTTCTGCATAGGCCGCCACCGCGGTCTGGGCGGCAAAGATCATGTCCGGCCGGGAATCGTAATTGTTATCCACCAGCAGATTCCATTGGCTTTCGGCATATTTTCGTAAGCCCTCGGCTTTAAAGTTAAGGAGTTTCTGGGCTATGCGGGTAACGCCGTTGACGGCGTTAAAATACGAAGCGGCGGCGGCCACCGTAAGGGTGACAATGATCACCGGAAGAACGACCAGAAACATTTTTGCACGGATCTTCATAGGGCAAGTTTAACCCACCGTGGTTTATCTGGCAATAGAAGGTAAACGATACACAGACCGGTGAAACCGGCCGGCGATTAGGCCGTTGAGAGGGCGGTTAATTCGGCATTGGCCAATTCGAAAAGGTAGCCGGTTTTTATGCACATGTCAAACAGATGATGGTTGATAAAATCTTCCCGGATTTTTTTGTTTCCATCGCTGAATTTGGTAAGCCTAATTTTGTATCCGTCACCGGTTTCGTTAAGGATGTCCAGATACTCTTCCCTGCCGGGCCGGCTTTTTATACAATACCGCTTCATGTGTTCCTCCGGTTTTATTATCGGAAGAATTCGAAGGGTGGTTTAGGGGCTTAAAAAAGCCGCTGCCAGGGCCCTGCATGTACCGCAGCTACAACCGGAATCCCCGGACATCCGCAGAATGTCCGGGGATACGTTACGGCCTGCCCCTAAAGGCTGCGGCAAATTTCTCTCCGCCGGGGCTTAGGAGTCCCTGCAATTCCCCCCAGGTTAAGAAAATTTCTATTCGCCCGGCAGCATAGGGGGCTATTTCGTAGGGATTCCATCCAAAGGACAGCCCCTCCGCCCGGGGATAAAAATATTCCGGCAGGGTAAGGGTATCTTCAAAGTAGATCCCATTAGAAAGGGGTACCCCCGGAGGCAGGGCCTCTTTGGTAAGCTTTTCCGAAAAGAGCCTTAGTTCCCGGTCCACCATGGCGGTAAGGGCGGGAATTCCCCCCTTGGAAATAATATCCCCAAGCCGGATCTGCCGGACCTCCCGCATGTCCACTATATAGGCGGTCTCCGACGTGTTGGGATGGGCCCCGCCCTGGTAATAGAAAATCCGCTGGATAATTACCGCATAGTCCCCCGCCAGAGACAGGGTATGCACTTCTTCGTAATTCCAGTTTTGCCCATAGCCGGGATCTTCCGCCGTGAATTGGGTAAATTCGTTTTTCCAGTCCTCCGTTAAGAGGTTCTGGTAATCCGCCGCGGACCGCCCGTTGTAAAGAAGTTTGTGCACCAGGGTTTGCAGGGGCCCTGGCTGGGAAACTTCAACAAGCCGGAAATCGAAGGCCGCCGTGTTCCCGGCTTTACCGGCGGATGGGATCGACCTCTTTAGTGTAAACTGCTCAAAGGGGCCTTGTTTTTTGGAAGAAAGGCCGGCGCAGGCGCCTAAAAACAGCCCCGCCAAAAATATAAGGACGGGGATTTTTACAAGAAAATTCTTTTTAAACAACTTCATACGATATAATATAGTAAGACCGGGGTGATTTGTCAAATTAAACGCCCTTCCTGAACAGAAGGGCTGTCCTGAATGGAATATCCGTCTTGGACAGAAGGCTGTATTGATGTACTTCCCCATCGTTGGTATGATACCCACCTATGGCCGATGTATTTATGAACACCTACCACAGGCTCCCTGTAACCTTTGTTAAGGGGGAAGGGGCCTGGTTGTACGATAGGGCAGGAAAAAAATACCTGGATTTTAGTTCCGGCATAGCGGTGAACTGCCTGGGGCATGGGTATCCCCCCTTGGTTAAGGCCCTGTCCGATCAGGCGGCCCGGCTTATCCACACCTGCAATTATTATCAAAACGATATAAGCCCGGTGTTTGCCGAAAAGCTGGTAAGGGCCTGCCAGGGCGTGGGGATGCAAAGGGTATTCCTTGGCAATTCCGGGGCAGAGGCCAACGAAGGGGCCATAAAAATTGCCAGAAAATATTCCTTAAAAAAATACGGCCCTAAACGGCATACCATCGTAACCCTTAGGGGCAGCTTTCATGGTAGAACCATCACCGCCCTTTCGGCCACGGGGCAGGAGAAATTCCACCGGGATTTTGGGCCCTTTACCGGGGGCTTTAAATTTATTCCCGGCGGAGACCTGGAAGAACTTGACCGGGCGCTGGATCAAAAAACCACCGCGGGTTTTCTGGTAGAGGCGGTTCAGGGGGAAAGCGGAATTATCCCCCAGGATCCCCTGTACATCAAGACCGCGGCAAAGCTCTGTGCGGACCGGGACATCCTTCTTATGTTTGACGAAATACAGTGCGGTCTGGGCAGGACCGGAACCTTCCTGGCCATGGAACCCTACGAAGTAAAGGCCGATGTGCTTACCCTGGCCAAGGGCCTGGCCGGGGGACTTCCCGTGGGGGCTGTTCTTGCGGGGGAAAAGGCTGCGGAGGTGTTCCAAACCGGCGACCACGGTTCCACCTTTGGGGGAAATCCCCTGGCCGCTGCGGCGGGGGTGGTGGTCCTGGACACGGTGACGGATCCGGCCTTTTTAAAAGAAATTGCCCGGAAGGGCCGGGCCCTTATGGATGCAATCCGTTCATGGAATCATCCGCGGATACGGGAGATCCGGGGCCGGGGTCTTATGGCGGGGGTTGATATTGACCGCGAGGCCTGGCCTGTGCTGGAAGCCTGCCTTGCCCAAGGGCCGGGCCGGACCGGACCGGGGCTTCTTATCCTTAGCGCGGGGGCAAAAACCCTGCGGTTCCTTCCTCCGTACACTATCACCGATGGGGAGATAGATCTGGGACTTGCCCTGCTTAGGTCTGTACTGGACGCATAGGAAGTCCGCTGCCCCTGGGGAGTCTGAACATAGCCCAAAAAATCCCGCGGCCCTACAGGGGTAACAGGCTGCAAGGCCGTTCGGATTTACGCCCCAGTTTCACACCACGCGGTGAGGGGCCTACCTGTTTTTACTGGTTCCGGAATCCTGCCGGTCGACCTTGATGCGGTTTTCTATTTCCCTGGCTTGGGCGTTTTTATCCATTGCCCGCAGAATGTCCGCGGCCCGGCGCCAGGAGAGGACGGCGGAATCTTCGTCCGCCATTTTACGGAATACATTGCCCATGGCGGCCCAATCCATGGCCAACCCAAAGGCGTTTTCCGCCCGGCGGTCAAATTCTATGGCCTGGTTTAAAGCGGCCATGGCCTGGGTGTAGTTTCCCCCCACGGATCGGATCGAGGCAATTAGGTACCAATCATAGGCGGCCTGTTCCAGGTACCGTTCTTTTTCGTGGATGGAAAGGGCATTGCCCACGGATTTTTCCGCCTCCGCGTAAAGGCCCAGTTCTTTTTCTGCCAAACCCTTGACGGTCCAGGCCAGGGCCGAAAGCAGCTTGTCGGATTTAAGGGCATCCTGTTCATTCATGATCAGGGCCCGTGCTTCCTGGGGATTTACCCGGCCTGCCAAAAGCTGGCTCCTAAGCCTGTATACCCGGCTTGCGGCGGTTAGGGACGGATCCTGGGCAAAGGCCGCTTCGGTCTCCGCTTCCTTCCAGATCTTTTCCGCCTCCGCTGTCCGGCCCAGGGAATAAAGCACATTTCCCCGGGACAGGTTGACCCGAATTCGCAGATGGGGTCTGTCGGTCAATACCGCAAGCCGCCAGGCTTCGGAAAGCAGGTTCAGCGCCTCGGCATAATTACCCTGATCCGCTTCCTTATTAGCCAGGCCCAATTGGGTTTCTGTCATAGAAAGGACTGTAAAAACTTCCGCGGGACGTTTTGGAACGGAAGAGCAGGAAACAAAGGCCAGAGCCAAAAGAAGGGTAAAAATAAACATCCGGAGTTTTCCCAAACCCTCTGTTTTTGGAAGGACCAACCTTGAAAAGATGAACTTTTGAAGAACAAACCTTAGAACGTCCAGTTTGGGTTCTCTACTCACCGGATATCTCCTTACCCTATCCTTACCCCGGCGGCATTTTCGCCCCTAGAATGTAATATTTCTGGGGTTGGTACCGCTGGAATCTACCTCCACATGTTCGGGAATACCGCCCCGCAGGATGGGATTATTCTTAAGGGCAATAAGCACATCCTCCGCATCCTGCAGGGCCGTTCTGGCCTTGCTTAGAAGGTTGAGGATCTGGGGCATCTCCCGGGGAATATACCGGGTGGCTTCTTCTATGTGATCCAAGGTCCCCGCTAAAGAGACAAAGGACGCTTCCAGGGAACTAATGGCGGCGCCCTCTCCGCTTAAGAGCTTGGTAATTCCCCTGGGGCTGGATAGATCCGCGGTCATCTCCCGGATATTGTCTATGGTCTGCCCCAGGGCGGTAAGCTCGTCCCCGGCAAAGGCGGCGTTTATCATCGCCGTGGTTTGCTGCAGATTCTCCAGCACCGCCTGGGCATTGCCCATAAGGGCTGCGATGGAATCTTCGTGGGGCGGAATGTAGGCCAGCCCCCGGGAAAGAAATTCCTTGGCCTCCGGGGAATTATGCATCGGTACCAGGGTTCCTTCCTCTAGGACCGTCTGGCCCAGGCCGGGGTAAAAAATAAACTGGTTTCCCAGGTTAATGGGACTTACCAGGATCTCCACCAGGGAACCCGTCTTGACCCTGTCCTTGTATTCGTCGTAGATAGAAAAGATAACTTCCACCTGGCCGGCGCCGGTAAGCTGGAAAGATTTAACATTACCGATGGGAATGCCCTTAAGGGTCACGGGCATATTTTGGTTTAACCCCGCGGCGGACACCGCAAAGGTTTTATAGAAATAATTTCTGGAAAACCAGCGCTGGGTCTTTCCCAGCATAAAGATCACAAAGATCAGCGCCAGGATCGCAATAATAATAAAAACGCCCACAATTTGATCCGCAAACCGGATTTTAAACTTCATTCGATCTTATCCTTTTCAAGCAATTCCACAAGCTCCCGGTCGGATTTTATCTGCTCGCTTGTCAGTCTGGTATAGGTGCGGCCCTCCGCCAGGGTGATCACATGATCCGCCAATTCCCGGATAATATGGAGATTGTGGCTTACAAACACAATCGTATTATTGCGCAGCTTTTGTTGTTTTACAAGGGTGATAAGCCGCTGGGCAGCATGATCGTCCAGGGATTCGGTCCATTCATCCAGAAAAAGCAGGGAGGGACTGCACAGCATGGAACGGCCAAAGGCGATAAGTTTTTGCTCCCCCATGGAAAGGCTCGAGGGCCTAATCGCAAGGCTCCGCTTGTATCCCACGGTATTCATCACCTCCTCTATCCGTTTTTGCCGTTCGGTTTTTGTCATCCGGGGAAAGTGGATGCGCAGGGGAAGCTCCAGGCTTTGAAGCAGGGTCTGGTTTGCCCATAGGGCCGAATCCTGGAACACAAAGGCGCTTTCTTTGCGGAACTCCAGGTTTTGGGCACGGTTCATGCCGCCGATGTTTTTCCCCCGGTACAGCGCCTCTCCCCCGGTGGGTATAATTAAACCGGCGCTGAGCTTAAGGAGCGTGCTTTTTCCGCAGCCCGAAGGACCGGCCAGGGCGGTGGTTTTTCCCTCCTCAAACCCAAGGTTTATTCCCTGGATAATTTGAATATTTTGGGTAGAGAAGGATACCTCTTTTAGTTCCAGTATATTTTTCATTCCGGTATGGTTTCCATCCTTGGCGGCCCGGGCCTTATTTTACCGCATATAGTATAGGGCGGAAAGGATAATGTCGGCCAGGATGCACCACAGAAAGGAATTTCCCACGGCCCGGAGCCCCGCCACGGGAACCTCCGTACTGGCCCGTTCAACCCCAAAGCCCTGCATGACCGCCATGATCGAAATGATCATTCCAAAGCTTATGCTTTTTATAACCGAAACAAGTATATCCTGCAGGGTTAAATCCTGGAGGATATAGTTAAAATACATCGACGGCGGCAGGGGATTAAAAACCTGGGCCACCGCAAAGGATCCGGCCAGGCCAAAGATCGAAAAATACACGTTAAGCAGAAAGAGGGAAACCGTTACCCCCAAAAACCGGGGAACCGCCAGATGCTCAATCGGATCCACCCCAATGGAGATATACGCTTCCACCTCGTGGGAAATTACCATGGTGGCCATTTCGGTGGCAATGGCCGTGGCGGACCGGGCTATAATAATAAAGGCCGTAAGCAGGGGCCCCAGCTCCCTGGTAATGATGGCAATCAACAGGGGATAGATCATCCGGTCTTGGCCCAGGCCGGCCAGGAAGGGGATGCCGATGACGTTCACCGCGGCCCCAATTCCCATGGCCAGGAGAGAGGCGATCCCCAGGGCGTCCACAAAGGTAAAAAGGATCTGCATGATCAGAATCTTGTAAGAAGCCTGACCCTTGAAAATAAAATAATGAACCCCCTTGATGGTCCTGGCAAAGAACCCCAGGGTATACATTAGACTTGACATGCTTAGGGAAACTATATCTCATTGGGGAATTTAATGCTATAGCCCGGCTCTCTCCGATATGTATGAAATTTAATACATGGTGGTGGAGGTCCCGGGGCGGCAGCGGGGTCAACATATCCGTCCGCGCAGGTCAAGGATTTTTTTCCAAGATCGCCGGACAAAAAGGTCATCATGACGGGTGTTTTGGGCAAAAAAACCGGCATTGAAAGCCCGGGGGACCCTAATTCCCGCCTGCAACAGAGCCTGATACAAAAGGCAGGTTTGTAGAAGGGCGCTTGGCGCCCCGGAGGCTACGGCAAATTGGCCCGTAGTTTTTCAATCTGCCGCTTAACTTCCTCCGGCGCCGGGCCGCCGGGAAGGTTCCGGCGGCCCACGGAAACCGCCGGATCCAGCAGGGGGTACAGATCCTCCGTAAACAGCTTGGACCGTGCCTGTAATTCCCCCAGGGTCCGCTCGCCTATGGAACGCTGGCCCGCGGCAATGCAGTCCCGGACAAGCAGGGCCGCCGTTTCGTGGGCCCTGCGGAAGGGCATGCCCTTTCCCACCAGGTATTCCGCCGCGTCGGTGGCTTCCAGAAAACCCCCGGTACAGGCGGCCCTCATCCGTTCCCGGTTAAACTCCGCGGAGGAAACCATGCCCCGGAACATCTCCAGGCATGCGGCGGCGGTGTCGATGCTGTCAAAGAGGGCCTCCTTGTCTTCCTGCAGGTCCTTGTTGTACGCATAGGGAAGTCCCTTAAGCAGGGTAAGAAGGCTCATCAGGTTCCCCGTGGTTCGCCCCGCCTTGCCCCGGATAAGTTCGGCAAAGTCGGGGTTCTTTTTCTGGGGCATAATGGAAGAGCCGGTACTCCAGTTTTCCGCCAGGCGGATAAAGCCGAATTCCTCCCCGGCCCAGAGGATTATGTCTTCGCAAAACCGGGAAAGGTGAACCATCAGGATAGAAAGGGCCCCGGCACATTCCAGGGCAAAATCCCGGTCCGCCACCGAGTCCATGGCGTTAAGGGTGGGCCGGGCAAAACCCAGCGCTTTGGCGGTGGCTTCCCGGTCCAGGGCCAGGGTGGACCCCGCCAGGGCGCCCGCCCCCAGGGGACATTCGTCCAGCCGGTCCAGGGCGTCCCCCAGGCGCTCCCGGTCCCGGCTTAGGGCGCAGGCCCAGGCGCTTAGGTGGTACCCCAGGGTTACCGGCTGGGCCCGCTGCAGGTGGGTATAGCCGGGCATCACCGTTTCCAGATGATTCCCCGCCTGGTCCAACAGAACCTGCAGTGTCCCGGCCAGTTCGGCCCTAAGGCGGGGGATGGCCCTCTTTAGGTAAAGCCGAAAGTCCACCGCCACCTGATCGTTCCGGCTGCGGCCCGCGTGGACCATCCGGCCCGAATCCCCCAGCCGTTCGGTTAAAACTCCCTCGATAAACGAGTGGATGTCTTCGGCCCCGCCGTCAATGGCCAGGGTCCCCGCGGCCAGTTCTTCCCCCATGCGGCGCAGTTCCCCCTCCAGGGCGGCGGCGGTCTCCGGGGGAATAAGCCCCTGTTTGGCGAGCATCGCCGCATGGGCCCGGCTGCCTTCAATGTCTTCCAGGGCAAGCCGCCGGTCCACATTTATCGAAGCCTGGAACGCAAAGGCCCCTGCATCGGGCATCTCCGCCATGCGGCCCGCCCACAGCACCGGGGACCGGTGGGGCGTATCCGGTTTGTCCTTCATCCTCTATGTTCCATATTTGTTCTCCCGTATCCGCAGGCCCCGTTCCCTTTCCCGGCGGTCCCTGCACAGCCGCCGGCTACCCGGCGGTTCCCTTGGACTTGGCATCCCCCTGGGGGGAAGCGGCGTGTTCGGCGGTCTGCTGGACGGAACTTTGTTTTTTCTTCCCCGCCTTGGGGGTCCGCTGCATCAGGGCCCGGACCAGAATGGGCAGGCCGTAGAGGCGGATAAATCCCCTGGCATCGGCGTGGTTGTACAGTTCCCCGGTGGTAAAGCTGGCAATCGACGCATTGTAGAGGGAGTAGGGCGATACGGCCCCGGCGGAAGAGATTAGTCCCTTGCAGAGCTTTACTTTTACAGCGCCGGTGACCGTTTCCTGGGTGGAATCCACAAAGGCCGAAAGGGCCTCCCGCAGGGGGGTAAACCACAGGCCCCCGTAGATCACCTCCCCAAGCTTCTGGGACGCCAGCTGCTTAAAGGCGTAGGTCTGCCGGTCCAGGCAAAGATGCTCCAGTTCCTGATGGGCGTAGTACAGTATGGTTCCCCCGGGGGTTTCGTAGACCCCGCGGCTCTTCATGCCCACCACCCGGTTTTCGACAATATCCGAGATCCCTATTCCGTTGGCTCCCCCCAGTTTATTGAGGGCCAGGATCAGGGAAACCCCGTCCATTTTTTTTCCGTCCAAAGAAACGGGGATCCCCCTTTCAAAACCTATTTCCACATAGGTGGGCGCCGCCGGGGCCCGTTCGGGGGATACGGACATCTTAAGCATGCTGTCCAGATCCGGTTCATTGGCGGGATCCTCCAATTCCAGCCCCTCGTGGGAGATATGCCACAGGTTATCGTCCCGGCTGTAGGATTCCTGCCGGGTCATGGGTACGGGGAGTTTTCTGTCTTCCAGGTACCGGATCTCGTCTTCCCGGCTTTTAAGATCCCAGGTTCGCCAGGGAGCGATAATCTCCAGATCCGGCGCCAGGGCCATGATCCCCAGATCGAACCGGACCTGATCGTTTCCCTTGCCGGTGGCGCCGTGGGCGATGGCGCCGGCCCTTTCCTTCCGGGCCGCCTCCACCAGGACCTTGGCAATTAAGGGCCGGGCCGTGGATGTCCCCAAAAAGTACTTGTCCTCGTACAGGGCATTGGCCTTAAGGGCGGGCCATATGTACTTTTCCACATACTCTTTCTTTACATCCACCACAATGCAGGACCGGGCCCCCGTGTCCAGGGCCCGCTTTTTAATGGCCCGCCAATCCGCTTCCTGCCCCAGATCCACGCACACCGCGGCAATGTCGCAGTCGTAGTTTTCTTTAAGCCAGGGAATAATTACCGTGGTGTCAAGGCCCCCCGAATAGGCCAGGACTATCTTTCTTTTCATGGTACCTCCATGTTTATACACCCAGGGTTGAGCTTGCAGGGACGGAAGTGACGAATCCTTTAGCTGCCACAATTCCGATCGAAATTCCCGGACATTCGCAGAATGTCTGGGAATACAGTACACGGTTTTCCGGCCTTTTTCCATATCCAAAACCGGAGCCCATACCGGGGCTTTCCTAAAAAGACCCCCCAGTGAATATTCATATTATTTCAATAGGAATACTATGAATATATATTGCATTTTTTATTTTTTGATAGTATAGTACACTGCTTCGGAGTATACAGAATCGTATGTCTTCCGGACTATCTTATTTTTGGAGGATCACTAAAAATGGCAAAGAAGATCATTTCCGTTAAAACCGTGGTGGCCATTGGAATCGGCGCCGCCCTGGTATTTGTGCTGATGCGCTTTGTGGCGGTTCCTTCGGGGGTGCCCAATACGAACCTTAACCTGGGTATTGCCATCACAACTATTTTTGCCGCCATCTTTGGCCCCCTGGCGGGATTTTTGATTGCCCTTATCGGGCATACCCTGACGGACCTTACCTTTGGTTTTGGGGTCTGGTGGAGCTGGGTTATTGCCGACGCCGTTTACGGGCTCCTGATCGGCCTGTTCTGGAAGATCTATAGAATTAAGGAAGGAAAATTCGCCGTCCTCCAGGCGGTCTATTTTAACCTGATCCAGATTATTGTTAACGCCATTGCCTGGATAGGGATAGCCCCGGTTTTGGACATTTTAATCCACAAGGAACCGGTGGACAAGGTTTTTCTCCAGGGCATTGTGGCCTGGGGACTTAACGCCGGGGTGGTGCTGATCCTGGGAACCCTTCTTGCCTTTGGGTACTCCGCGACCCGGGTTAAGGCCGGAAGTCTTAAGGCCGAATAGTCCGCTGCCGTACAGCAGGGCCGGTCCTTGGAAGCTTGGATTTGGAAACTTGGTAGAACTTGGGCTGTTCCAAAACTTGAGTTTTTGGAACAAGCCCGGTTTGCATAGAAGGTTTGGGATCTGGTGAATACCCCGGCCCTGGAATTTAAGGATTTTTCTTTTCGGTACAGATCCCAGACCGAACCCACCCTGCGGAATATAAACCTTCGCTTTGAACGGGGCGAAAAAATCCTAATCCTGGGTCCCTCCGGCTCGGGAAAATCCACCCTGATTCACTGCATTAACGGCCTTATTCCCCATGCTTTTCCGGGGGAATATACCGGAACGGTGAGCCTTTTGGGGGAAGATATATTTGGCCTTGGAAGCTTCGAGATCTCCAAACGGGTGGGGACGGTCCTGCAGGATACGGACGGACAGTTTGTGGGATTAAGCGCCGCCGAAGACATTGCCTTTGCCCTGGAAAACGACTGCATACCCCCGGCGGAAATGCACCGCCGGGTCCGGGAAGCTGCCGCGCTGGTGGATATGGAGGCCCACCTTACCAAGGCCCCCCAGGATCTTTCCGGGGGACAAAAGCAGCGGGTTTCCATTGCCGGGGTCCTGGTGGACAATGTGGAGGTCCTGCTTTTTGACGAGCCCCTGGCCAACCTTGATCCCGCCGCGGGGGAAGAGGCGGTGAAACTGATCGATTCACTCCACCGGGAAAAGGGCAGGACGATCATCATCGTGGAACACCGCCTGGAGGACGTACTCCACCGGCGGGTGGATCGAATCGTGGTTCTTGACGGGGGCCGCATCGCCGCCGACCAGCCGCCGGAGGAGCTGCTTTCGTCGGATCTTCTGCGAAGAACCGGCATTCGGGAGCCCCTTTACCTTAGCGCCCTTCGCTATGCGGGAGTTACCGTGAACCCCCGGATGGGCCCCCAAAGCCTGGAAACCCTGGACCTTGACTACGGACCCCTCCGGGGCTGGGACAGGACCCTGGCGAGGGAAACGGCGCCGCCGCCTAAACCGGGAGGGCCGGAAGAAAGGGCCGGCAAGCTTCTGGAAGTACGGGATCTTCGCTTTCGCTATTCCAGGGGAGAAAAAGAAGCCCTTAGGGGAATTTCCTTTTCGGTGGCCAGGGGGGAATGTGTAACCCTGGCCGGCAAGAACGGCTCGGGTAAGTCCACCCTAGCCAAGTGTATCTGCGGTTTTGTCCGGCCCGATTCGGGAAAAATCTACTTCGATGGTTTTGATCTGGAGAAACTTTCCATCATGGAACGGGCAGAAAAAATCGGCTATGTGATGCAGAACCCTAACCAGATGATTTCCTTTCCCCTGATCTACGATGAAGTTGCCCTGGGGCTCCGTACCAGGAGGATCGGTGAAGGGGAGATAAAAGAGCGGGTCCACGATGTCCTTAGGATCTGCGGACTATACCCCTTCCGAAACTGGCCCGTAAGCGCCCTTAGTTACGGGCAGAAAAAACGCCTTACCATCGCTTCGATCCTGATCCTTCAGCCTTCGTTTATTATTCTTGACGAACCCACCGCGGGCCAGGATTTACGGCACTATACGGAATTTATGGAATTTCTTCTTGCCCTTAACCGGGACCGGGGGATAGCGCTGCTGCTTATTACCCACGACATGCACCTGATGCTTGAATATTCCGTTAGGGCGGTGGTTCTTTCCGGGGGAAACCCCGTGGCCGATGCGGCGCCCTTTGAGGTGTTGACCGATGACGGGGTAATTGAGAAGGCCCGCCTTAAGCGGACCAGCCTGTACGGTCTGGCGGTAAAGGCCGGCCTTCCGGACCCCCGCTCTTTTGTGGCCCGGTACATAGGCCACGAACGCCGGCGCCGGGAGTCCGGCCCCCCCCCAGGAAAAGACCGGTGAGGATCCTTTCATATATCGAGGAAAATTCCCCCGTACATGCCCTTACCGGGGCGGTCAAGCTGGTGGTGTTTCTGCTGTGGTCGATCCTCGTCATGGTAAGCTTTGAAACCCCCGTGCTGGCGGCATTGGCGATCCTGGGGATCCTGCTGTTTTTGCTGTCAAAAATTCCCCTTCGAAGCGTCTCGTTTATCCTGGCGATGATGCTCTTTTTTCTTGTTCTTAACCTGGGGGCAATCTATTTTTTTGCCCCGGAACAGGGGGTGCTTATCTATAAGACCCGGCATATACTGTTGGAGGGAGCGGGCCGCTTTACCCTTACCTGGGAACAGCTCTTTTATGAATTTAACGTGCTGTTAAAATACGTTACGATTATTCCCCCGGCGATACTGCTTATGGTCACCACCCACCCCAGTGAATTTGCCGCCTCCCTTAACCGCATCGGGGTGCCCTATACGGTTTCCTATGCGGTAAGCCTTACCCTGCGGTACATCCCCGACATTCAGAGGGATTACGAGGCGATTTCCCAGGCTCAACAGGCCCGGGGGATAGAGCTTTCCCGCAGGGCATCCTGGGTAAAGCGGCTTAAACGGACCGTGCCCCTGTTGCTGCCCCTGATATTTTTGTCCCTGGACCGGATCGAGGTTATCAGCCATGCCATGGAACTTCGGAGTTTTGGCAAGTATAAAAAGCGCACATGGTACGCCGCCCGCCCCTTTAGCAGGGCGGACATTACCGTCCTTATCCTGAGCGCCCTTCTTTTTGCCGCGGCCCTGTGGCTTACGTTTAAAGACGGGAACCGTTTTTACAATCCCTTCACGGTTTGAAAAAAGGTGAACCCGATTGGCAAATGTATAAACATAGTATATATTGATAGTTATGGAGGACAAAAATATGGAGACAATCGTTAGAAAATGGGGTAACAGTTTAGGAATACGGATACCCAATACAATCGCCAGGGAATTATCATTTAAGGATGGTTCTTTTGTGGATATTAAGGATAAAGGGAAAGAAATAATTATAAAACCAAAAGCAAAAGATAAATTACTGGAAATATTAGATAAAATAAATGATAGAAATATTCATGGGGAAGTGGAGACAAATGGTCCGGTAGGAAATGAAATATGGTAGACAAGAATTATACACCCGATCGTGGAGATATTGTATGGTTAAATTTCAATCCACAGACAGGGCATGAACAAAAGGGGAAGAGACC
>JAISLT010000042.1 GCA_031277165.1 Spirochaetaceae bacterium | reverse complement strand
GATGTACGGGAACAAGGAACTGAACAGGCAATACAACCTCTCCCTGGCGGCCCGGGGCTTCGCCGTGGCAAACATGAACTACCGCCTCCTCCCGGAGACGGATCTGCAGGGGCAGGTCCGGGACATCTTTGCCTGCCTCCGCTGGCTTGAGGCCCATGGCAGGGAGCATCACTGCGATACGGAACGGGCCTTCCTCACCGGCGATTCGGCGGGGGGCCATCTTGCATCCCTGGCCCTCTGTATCACCCTGAGCCCCGAATTGCAGGGACTCTACGGCGTCACCCCGCCGGCTTTCCCCATCCGGGCGGCGGCCATCAGCCACGGCGTCTGCAACCTCCGGGGGAAATCCGTCTCCGGCCTAAAGATGGTGGACCGGGAGATGTTCCGCCTCTGGTTCGGGGATGAACCGGAGAAGAACCCCCTCTACCCCAGGGCCGGTTTTGAGGATGCCGCTCGGGGCCTGAAGCTGCCCCCCATCCTGCTCATCAGCAGCGAACCGGATCAGTATCACCACCAGTCCCTGTCCATGGAAGGATTCCTCCGCAGCGCCGGCGGTGTATACCGGACGATATTCCGGAAAAAAGAACAGGGAAAGCATCTGGGGCATGTTTTCCACATCCTCCACCCCGAATGGCAGGAGAGCCGGGAAACCAACGGGGAGATGATCGCCTTCTTTGAGGGCTTTCTCTAAGCCCGCTAAAAAAACTCGTCCCGTCTCCTAAACGTACCCTGTACCTTCCGGTATTCCCCGCCCGGAAGCTCCGGCATGCTGTCGAAATTTTCCCTTGACCTACAGATACCACAGGCTTTATACTATGCTGATTACAATATAAGGTTTTTTTCGCTCCGGTCATATTGCAAAGGTCTCGCAAAAGCCGGCTGTTAGCCGGAATAAATATTTAGGAGGGATATTATGACCAAAAGACATGGTATCTGTTTCGGTTTTATTGTTATACTCTTAACAATAATGTTTACGTTAGGGGGTTGTGCAAGCTCCAGGGGAGTGGATGACTCCGTCGTAGACGCATACACCCACGCTACGAATTTTCCGGCTATGTCTAACCCAAACGCTCTGAGCAAGGAAATACTTGAAGGGGACAAGCTCGCTGCTGCGCTAAAATTCCTTGAGGATAGTTCGCACTACTTGTATACACAAAAGGATCTGCAGTATTTCCCGGCTTACGCAAAATATAAGAATGGTTTTGATGAGGATTGGCGATCGCCCGTAAATGGCCGCGTATATCGGGGCCCGTACTACGATCCTTTGTCCAGGTCTGTTTGCTGGCTCTCCATCAACCCCAATGGCGCGGTAAGCGTGTCTTTGGGATCCTATTGGGGCCTTGTGCCTCCGAACAAGGAGCTGCCTGCCAATGAAGCGCACGGCTTTAAAAAGTCGGATAAATATCAGATTTTTTCCTATAATTCTTCAGGCCAAATGACGCAAAACTGGATTGAGCGTCAGCGCGGTACCTTTGCGATTGATGCGTCCCTGGCGGAGCATTATGGGATTCCGGGCGCACGTTATTTTTTCGTGGAGGTGAAACTCAATCATTATGAAAAACGGGTAGTTACCCCTGAAGAATTTTATGAAGGCGCAATACCTGAGAGCTGGAGCATGGGTGTTATGGGGCAGTGGGCAATGCACTGGGACCAGAAGGGCGAACAGTTTTTGTCGTTTGAGCAATATTGGGCCAAGTCTGAAACAGAGCGGGCCGCGTATATTGCCAAGGCTAATAATGATCCCGTTGTTACGGACATATTAGCAAATACGGGCGGGTATTTTTGGTTTGACATAATGCAGATCGTCAGTGTAGCTGATTTGGTAGGGTTTGAATACGAATCGAGCGAGGGTAAAGTCAACGGCATCGACATGGACCATGACGGCTACCTGGACAAATATCCGGCCGGCCACCCAAGCGCCGGCGAACTCATCCTCTCGGGCGGCCCCGCGCGCGTACCCGAGTATGTCCTTTATTTAAATTACAAGGATCCCTGGTGGATCGATTGGGTGAGTACCCGGGGCAAGATTAAAGCCGTCCTTGCCGATGGCACCGAAGTACCAGACCCTAGATAGATAAAGAGCCGTCCGCTCAAAGCGCTCCCCGCGCTGCGGGCGGACGCCGGGCGTTTCAGGCGCCTCTATAGGTGACGGCGCCCGGAGCGCGAAAAAACAGGAGGAGAGAAACATGAAGCTGCACAATTATTTTTGGGGGTCCTGTATCTTTGCGTTACTGGTATTATTAGTCAGCTGTCTCAGTAATGATAAGAAAGCGGATGCCGGGAATCCCCGGGTAGCAACCCCTTCTCTACAGATGAGTCCGGACCGGACATTTAATAATGGGCCGATATTAATTACCCTGGCCACCGCTACCCCCGATGCGTCTATTTACTATACCCTCGACGGGTCTGCCCCCAGCGCCGCGAACGGCACTCTGTATACCGGGCCTTTTAACTTGGAATTCGATGACACAAATGATGCGAGTTTCCGCGGCTGCGTCAACCTCCGGGCTATCGGCATAAAAGAGAACCATATCAACAGCGCTATAGCCAAGCAGATTTTCCAATTATTTCCCTCGGAACCAATCAAGGCAAATGGAGTACCGGTAAACGGAGGACCCAAAACCGGGACAGGCACCGGGTACTATGCTCCGGTAACCGTAACACTTGCATTGACTGATGGGTATATTAGCGATGTAACATTTGTCAATGTTGACAACGGACAAACACCGGAGTTTTGGGCGGCGGCTACCAAGTATGCGAGGGAATTTTTTACCGTAATGAACTCCTGGGATTTTATTCCGGTTGTATCAGGCGCCAGTTATTCCGGCGGGGGCGTTAAAGAAGCAGCGAAAGATGCGATAGATAAGATACTGGACGAATAAGATTTATGGAAGCCTTCCGTAACGTAGACGCGTTACGGGCAGGCATATTTTCCGGTGAAAAACACCTCTTGGGCGCCTGCTAGAAGTTCGGCATCAATCGAAATTCTCCCCTTGACATACAGATACCATAGGCTTTATACTGCTTTAGTTATAATATACGTTTTTTTGTAAAAAGGGGGTGCAGCGTTAATGCTCTATAAGTCATTGTTTTATAACGAATTAACCCTTACCCCCCCCCCCCCCCCCATGTTATAGTAATTTCCGAACATATGAGGCTTTCCCAGAATTTCAGTTTTGGGGAGACAAGCTTTGCTTGTCCAGCAACCTTAGATTTATGGGAAAAATCGGGCTTCAGACCGCTTTTTCAAGAGCATTTTCCATCGAACTGCAGGTTCGCATTAACCGAGTTTTGGGAAATGTTCATATTTCCCTCTTTCTCTCTGTTTGTATCCCCCAAATTTTGGGGGGATCCTTCTTTTTGCGCCCCGGTCATACTGCAAAGGTCTCGCAAAAACCGGCTGTTAGCCGGAATAAATATGCAGGAGGGATATTATGACCAAAAGACATGGTATCTTCGGTTTTATTGTTATATCCTTAACAATAATGTTCTCTTTGGCGGGTTGTGATAACGGAACAACTCCGGGCTCGGATAAGGAGTTTGATGAGTTCTTCGTAGACACCTACACCCATGCTTCACAACAATATGCTATTGCAGCGCTGCACCCGGAACTTGGCGCAATTAACTCCAAGATAATACTTGAACCTGAGAGTACCGAATACAAAGCGGCGGTAAGATTCATTCAGGATTATTCACATTACCTGTATGTTGAAAGAAATGTGGGACCGGTACTGGAGTTTTTTTCTCACCCTTTG
This sequence comes from Spirochaetaceae bacterium, assembly GCA_031277165.1. GTDB lineage: Bacteria > Spirochaetota > Spirochaetia > Treponematales > Breznakiellaceae > JAISLT01. Next base: position 4,565 of record JAISLT010000042.1, on the reverse strand, counting down.
TATGTGATGGAACCTAACAGCCCTTATAACGGTATTAATTGGAAATCGGCCATAGTTCCCGCCAGCGGCAAGGCAAAACCCTATGTGGCGCCGGCGGGAGATCCCCTATGCAGGGGGGTTAATGTTCTTTCCATCAACCCCAATGGCTCTATAACCGCGTCTCATGGGTCCTATTGGGGCTGTGCGCCGGCGGGCGTAGATTTGAGCGACATTGAATTGACAAACGCCTATGGCTGGACAAAATCAGACAAGCCGCAGATGTTCATCTATTTTTCCCATGGGCAGACCACGCAAAATTTAATTGATCGTAAACGCGGCACCCTGGTGATTGACGCGGAACTCTCGGATCTGAAGCCCTATAACATTGAACGGGCACGATATCTTTTTGTAGAGGTGAAACTCAGGAGTTATGAGCAACGCCGGCTTAGTTTTAAAGAATACTATGACGGCCTGTGTCCCGGTGGTACGGCCATGTCCCTGAATGAGATTATGAGGCAAAAGGCCGGAGTAACGCTTCTTTCACATTGGGAATTTTGGGGGCAAAAGCATTCGTGGGAAGAAGCACTACCGGCGACTGCTTTGACTTCTGATGCTGAACGAGCCGGGTATATTGCCTCACTTGAAGCAAATCCAGATGTTGTAGAAGTCATGCAGGGTTTTGGCCCCGATTATTTGTGGTTTGACATACTGCAGATCACAAAGGTCCAGGAAGATTTAGGGTGGGGATTCAATAAATCTGCACCCTACGACCCCGCCGGGCCGCAGCCGTAACGGTGATCAATTCCGGGAATTAATGAAAAAACACAGGGAGCCGTTGCGTAGCGTTATTTAACCAGCGGCTCCCTGGATAGCAACAGGAGCTTACTTATGGAGAAGTTATTAATACGGGGGGCTTTTGCCCTGCTTTTGGTTGTATTTCTGGGGGCTTGCCCTCAAGGCGATCCGGACCCCAAAGACGAACCCAATGAACCCGGTAAACCCAGCGGCCGCGTGGGGGCGCCTGTTATAGGGAAGGAGCCGTCCAGGACTTTTAATAATGAGGGGATAAAAATATCCTTTACCAGCCCGACGACCGGTGCGGATTTTTACTACACCCTCGACGGGAGCGCCCCTTCCCCGGAAACCGGCATTAAATATAACGGCCCCTTTTCCCTGGAGCCCGGCAACGCAAACATACGTGACACCCCTCTCCGCGGTTCCATTCAAGTCCGGGTTATCGGTACAAAAGAGGGTCTAAACGACAGTTTCGTTAGCAGCCAGAATTTCCAAATATTTCCGAAAGAACTAATCAAGGATGGGGGCGATACGGTAATAGCATCAGCCTCGGCCACAGGAACAGCTGAAGGCGGTTATCATAGTCCCAGTCAAAAGATCCTGGTAACTGTTACAGTGAAAGACGGGCTTATTAGCGCTGAGTATCAAAACGGTTATGACGGTACTACGTCACACACGCCTGAGTATTGGACTGCAGCTACTACCCGTGCGGACCAATTCTTATCAACAATGAACTCTTGGGAGTTTGATACGATAACAGGCGCCACTAGATCCAGCCTGGCTATTAAAGCCGGAATCGAGAAAGCGATGTCCCAAATAATCCCTAAGGATTAAAAACAAAAACGTACATGGCATCCTATGATGTCATGTACGTTTAACGCTGCTCCGGTATCCACCATTCCGGCGCTTCAAGCCGCCGCCATGGTCCGCCCCATGCTATACCGGCAGAATGTTCATCAATCCACAAGATATCGTTTTCAATATGATACGCCTGAGCGGCTGCGTTAAGATAATCATGCTGCCTATAAATTATCGTATTACCGGCAGCGTCAATCCAATAGCCCCAATTATAAAGTTGTTGATTTGTCCAAAATTCAACCCGGGATACAGATGAAGTATTAATAAATACCCACATATATTCCGGGTTGTTAGGATCATCTCCTGACCCCCAAAAACCAATTCCATTACTGCCGGTGAGATTATGCGATGAACCGGAAAGAGGCCATGAGCCGGAAAATTCCCCTGACCACCATGACGGTCTTTCACGCCGCCAAAATATTCCGCCCCATATTATGCCGGAAGATTCATCGATCCACAATCCATTGTTAATAATGGCATAGGTTTGAGTGAATGTTTCTCTATTTGGCGCTCTGTACGTAATTGTATCCCCGGTACAATCTAACCACTCGGCGCTGCGTATTTTTTCCCGGCCTTCCCAGTATTCAACCCGGGATACGGATGCAGTTTTAATAAACACAATTATCGCTTCCGGATTGTCAGGATCGTTCCCGTAAGCCCAAAAACCAATTCCGGCAGAACCGGCAAATCTTTGCCAAACTTCTGTATCGGTATCAATACCGGTCATAACATTTTTACATCCAACCAAAGCCAATCCAATAATTACCATCAAAATAATTAAAATCTTCTGCATATTCTCATCCTTTCAAGCATACAAAGCGGTGAAAGGCAGCCGGCTGCTAGAGGTCCAGCTTCATATGCCCCGGCTTTATCCAGCCCAGTTTACGCATGATCTCTGATACCGTCAGGGCGATTATGGCGGGGAAGATAAAATAGACAGAAAGGATCATCGTGAGCAGTACCGGGGGATCGGCGCTTCCCTGCATGGTGATCCAGGTGGTGATGGGCCCCACGAGGCCGCTGGTACCCATGCCGCTCCCCAGGGGGTTGTTCTGCATCTTGAAGACCACCGTGGCCAGGGGGCCGGTGATAAGCGACGCGGTTATGGCGGGCAGCAGAATCAGGGGATGCCGCAGGATGTTCGGCACCTGGAGCATGGAGGTGCCCAGGCCCTGGGACAAGAGACCGGCGAGGCGGTTCTCCCGGAAGCTGGCCACCGCAAAACCTATCATGTGGGCGCAGCAGCCCGCGGTGGCCGCGCCCCCCGCCAGGCCGGAGAGCCCCAGCATGATCGCCAGGGCGGCGCTTGAGATGGGGGCGGTGAGGATCAGCCCCATGATGGCGGATACGGCGATACCCATGGGCAGGGGCCGGAGCATGGTCATCCGGTTGACCACCTCCCCGATGCCGGTCATGAAGGACGCCAGGGGCGGGCCGACCAGGGTGCCGGCGGCGGCGCCTACCAGGATGACCGCCGCGGGAACCACCAGGATGTCCAGCCGGGTCTTCCCCGCAAGGAAAACCCCCGCCTCAACCCCCAGCACCGCCGCCACGTAGGCCCCCAGGGGGCCCGCGGAGATACCCGCCACGGAGGCGGAATAGCCGATTGCCCCGGCGGCGGCGGCGGCGTATATGGACAGGGGCGGGGCCTTCAGGCTATAGGCGATGGCAACGGCGATGGCCGCCCCTACCACCGGAGACCGGGCGCCGGTTATCCCGATGACGGAGGCGGCAAAGGCCCCTTCGGCGATGCCCAGCAGCGTAAAAACCTGGGTGAGGATCGTTCCGATTATGAGGGAACTGAAGAGTCCCAATGCCATGGCGCCCAGGGCGTCCACGATATATCGCCTGGCAAAAATCGCAAGCCAATGAGAAACAAGTACCCGTTTCATGCTGCACTTCCTTTAGTTAAAGATGGGGTATTGTATCAAATTGTCAGGCTTGCGTCCAAACCCCTATTGGGGGAGGATTATGGCGTGCACCTTGATCTTCCTCTCTTCCACCAACTTGTCCACCATGGATTTGGTGATCTTGCCCCGAGCCCGGGGGTGGGGCGGCGCGTCGCCTACCAGGATGATAAGCCGGGATTCTGCGGCCCAGGGGAAACGGGCCCCCTCGTAGAGGGCCTCGTAGACCGCCTCCGGGATGTCCCTGCCGCCGTTCACCCGGACGGCGTTGAGATTCCGCTGGAAAAGCCCGAAGTCGGTGGTAAAGGGGATGCTCCGGGTGAGGTACTCATCAAAGTAGTCTTTGTAGAGGACCATGCCGATGCGGAAACCGGTAAATTCCTTGATGATCCCCGAAAGCATGGGGATGAGGAGGGAGCGGACCGCGTCAATATCGTCCTGCATGCTGGAAGTAGTATCCAGACAGAGGACCAGATCCAGGTTTTCGCCCTTTTCCTTCAATAATATATCTTCAATTTTCTTTACCAGATCCCCGGGGCCTTCGGAGTAAACCATATCCCCGCGGCCGGCCTTGGCAATTTCCCGGAAGGCCTCCACGGTGTCCTTCATGTAGTTCTTATCCGGGGGGCCCTCCAGGGGTTTCTGGGCAACCCGGAGGACGAAGGGATTATCCTGAAAGCTGCCCCGGTAATCGCCGTAGGGCAAGGCAAAGGTGCGGATGTTGAGGTAGGCCCCGTCGGTCACGTAGACCTCCCCGTTCCGGGTATCGGCGTAGCCGTAGTGGAGGATGTAGGGGATATAGATGTGAAAGGCCTGCCCCAGATCGGGGTGGGTTTCGGGGCTGGAATCGATGAGGGAGTAGATGCCGCTTTCCCGGGGAATGGGGGCGCCCCCCAGCAGGCGGGGTTCATCGCCGTTTACCGGGTTCCACTCCGGGGAACGGTAGGCGTAGTTATCCTCCGCAAGGTTCGGGTCCCGGGTGGACTCCGTGAGGAGCACCGAACCGATGCCGGGTTTTTTGCGGAT
>JAISLT010000105.1 GCA_031277165.1 Spirochaetaceae bacterium | reverse complement strand
CGCCGGCGCCAAGGCCGCACACAAAAGCAAGTACCAGGGCAGCTTTGCCCGGAAGCTTTGGAAAACGCAGTTTCCGCTCTTTTTCATGGTTCATACTCTCTTCCGGTTCTCCGGCTCATGCATATTCTACCGGCCGTGCTATACGCCGGTTATACCGTCTCTTAGAACGCGTCTCTTCTGAGAATACCGCCGGTAGTAGCGGTACCACCGATTTCAGGAGTACCGGTAGCGGTAAGGACGTGGTCTGTTATGGTGAAAGTCCCTGTCAAGGTTAAGCCGCTGCCAAAGGCTTCCCAGGGTTTCCCCGCATCCGCGGCAGCGGCCTTGAACACATCCCCATTGAGGGCGGGGCCAACGGTCGCCAGTGTCTCGGTGGTAAAGCCGCTGATTTTGCTGGTAGTTGCCACCAGGGTGATTTTGCCACCGTTATCAATCCCTATGGTAGCGCCGTCACCAAGGACGATCTCCGCATTACCCCCCAGGGCAAAAATGCCGGAGGCGGGAACTACCAGGCCGCCTATGGCGCCGTTCAGTTTGGTCGCCACAACGGCGGGAGTGAAGGTACCGCCGGGGGTGTTGTTTACCTTGAGGCTGAGCTTTGCCGGGTTGGCCGTGTCGCCAATGCTCAGGGTCGCGCCTGGGACGGTAGATGCAATGGCTCCCCCATTGCTGATGGTAAAAGCGCCATTTTCTGCCGCATACACGCCGGGACCGATAGTCAGGGTTCCTACTGTAAACTCTCCGTACTGTCCTACGGTGAGTTTTTTCCCGGCTGTTATGGAGTAGCCGCCGGTTCCCGCTATGCCCCGGTTCAAGGTGGTGTCCTCCTCGAAAGAAACCGCGCCGGTCGTCTGGATGATGGTATTAATGACCGTGGGCTTCTTGAAAGCAACTGCCAGATTAGCACCACCCAAGGCAACCGTACCACCATTAATTCTGGCTAACTGGTCCAGTTGATCGCCAGGGGAGACTCCCAAGGGCTTCAACCCCAGGGTTGGACTGCTAATTATGATATTCGAGGCAACATCCACCTCATTCTCGAGCAGGATATTTTTTCCAGTAAGGATGATAGTCCTGGAAGTTCCTGCTATTCCGTAGATAGCCGCGGGTTTAAATATAGCATAACTAGCATCGTCGACGGCGTCTTCACCTTTGACGCTAAGATTGGCAGGCGAGATGTCTACCAGGTTGACCGTGGTGGAAACGTTGTTGGGGAGGGTCAATGCTTTGGCCGTTGCTCCAACACTACGGATCAAATCAACGACCAGGCCCTTGGTATTGGCTATAGCCAGGTTATTGGACATAGCAATGGTTTTAATCCTGACCACCGTGGCGTCCGGGGACGAGGACGGGGGGAATTGGAATATGGCATTGTCAACGGATGCCCGGAGGGTAGCCTCGGTCAGATCCACGCCAGGGGGGATTACCGCAGTCTTAAAGGCCCCCGCGCTCAGGGTGCCCTTTATCTTGAATTTGCCGGCCAGGGTAGAAGTCCCAGTCTCCAGCTCCAGGACGGCGGTTTCCGTGATAAGGACCTGGCTGCCGTTGGCGGTCAGGGTCGCTCCGTCGTCAAGGGTAGCGGTAATCTCACCAACAGCACCATCAATCCCCAGATTACCGGTGATGACCAGGGCGCCCTTGGAACTGATATCGATCGTGGGGATGTTGGAGTCGGCGTTCAGGAGCAGGGTTTTGCCGGGAACCCACTTTTCAAGGTCGTCGCCCAGTGGAGTCGGTGAAGCCCACTTGACCCGGTTGACCAGGGTGAAATAACGGTCGACCTCCGCAGCCGGGACAGCGGCGCCCAGGGTTACGCCACCGTTGGGGCCAAAGCTGACGCCCTGGGCAAGGCCGCCGGTTACGGGGAAGAAGGCCGGTTCTTCGTATACAAAGCCGTCTACCCGGACCGCGCCGCTCCGGTCCACCAGTAAAACACTGGTGTCGGGGTCTTCAAGAAACAGTTCACCGTTTTCCAGAATGTGCAGAACGCCCTGGACATCCAGGGTTAATCCGTCCTCAATAGCGACCGAGCCGGCGATCTCCAGGGTTTTGCCCGGAGGCACCACCCCAAATACCGTAGAATCACTGCCAGTGGAACCGGTGGTTATACGGACCGTATTGTTGACAACATACAGTTCCACCAGCTCCTCATCGGTAACCTGCCCCGCAGTGGCGGGGATCACCGGGCCGCGCTGGCCGGCAGGGGATGATCCGGCGGGGTTTGAACATCCCGCCAAAGCGAATAACACCAGCAGGACCAGCGTTACGCTTCCTAAACATAGACTCTTTTTGAACATAGAGCCCTCCTTGAAAATATTTACCCAGACCTTTACAGGCCTGGGCCGCGGCTATCCCGCGACAAAAGAGGACTATATGCATTGCAAATTCAGCCGGTTGCGGCTATAATTGCTCTGCACTAGTAAAGCCCCGGTGGCAGTAGTTTCCCGCTAAGACACTTGCTGCTCCGGGGTCCTCTTTTTAAGGACACATCATCCATTCCGCTGCCAGGGCAGCGGACCGGGTTCCCGGGTAAGGCCCGGGGCTATCTCTTTCCCATACACCTCCAAAAAATGAGTATGCAGTCCCGCGCCCAAGGGCCGGGTGAAACGCCGAATTATATTTTTTTGAAAAAAATGCTCTTTTAGCCCCGACTTGGCACGGTTCTTGCTGGGGGGGGGGGGGGGGGTACGAAATTGACCCGCCCAGGGAAAGTTCCCTGAGCAGGGGGAGGAACCGGAAATGAATATACGAGTATGGCATGCTTCCTCCTTTTTTGGTCCGCCGCTTCACCCAGCGTTTTTGTTAAAAAAGCTCATATATAATTATACCACACTTTTGTCGAAAAATCCGGTTTTTTTGGAAAAAAAATGAAAAAAATGCGTTTTTTTTTCGGTCCGCCCCCGGACGCGGAAAAAACCGGAAAAAAGGCCAGGAAAAACGTAGAAAATAATGATGTTTTGTGTTATTTTCTGTTGTTTTGTAGTGTATGACGCTATTTTTTGATTTATGGTGCGGTATGGTAGAAAAGTGTGCGGGTTGGGGGTGGAGGGATCTAAGCCCATAGGTCGAGCGGTGATTGGAAGGCCGGGTCCATACCCCGGGAAAGAAAGATGATTACCCGGGAACAAGAAAGACTCGCCAAAAACGGGTGAAATTGCGCCTATGCTCTACCCATTCCTCTTTCCTTCGTGCGCCTTAGTGGTTTTTTATCTTCATTCGTATTTTGTGGGTCAAGTTTGGCGCAAGCGGTCGGGGCATGTTGTTCTCGTAAGGTATTTGACTCAAGGAGTCTACCCTCGGTTCCGCCCCAAGGCTCCCCCGCGTAAGCAGTTACCTGGGTATGGACCCTTCGCAACGAATAAAAACGCATACAAAATTATACACGGAATAAATGATAAAATTCTCTTAAAAAATATTGATAATTTTGATAATATGTCGTATGAAAGTAACCGCAATAATTGCTGATGATCTGGTCAATAATGTAAAGGCATATACTCAAAGTTCCACGATTACTGAAGCAATCACCATTGCTCTGCAAGACTGGGTAGATATGTATACTATTAAAAAACTCAATCAACAGATAACCCAAAAACCTGTTTTTATACATAATGGGGAAAAAATTCGTGAAATTAACCGGCAAAAATGATAATACTTGATACAACCGTTTGGATAGAGTATTTAAAAAACAATGAAGAATATTATTTTTTTATATCTTCGTTATTGGAGCAAAAGGAAGTTATGGCGGTTGAGTGTATATTTGGTGAATTATTACAGGGAGTTAAAAATAAATATGAAGAAGAAATGATATTGAATTATTGGAGATATTTACCAAAGAAAAACTATGATGAAATAATAATAGAACCGGAAGAATTAAACTATATCGCCGATAATTAACAACGGCAAATTCGCATAACAGGATTGTTTCCGCCGGTTTTTTCAGCCGCGGTATAGCAAAAACCAGCGAAAGGGGGTAAGCTATTCCCATGAATCAGGATCAGGTTAAAGCCGCCCTCCTCGGCATAGAAGAAGCGCCCTTGGACTTTGAGCTTATCTTTTCGGGAAAAAAGAGCAAAAAGGTCAACGGGCTTTACAAAAGTGAAACCCGGGAGATTATCATTCATAACCGGAACTTTTCGGACGAAAACCTCCTGCTGTATACGGCGATCCACGAATACGCCCATCACCTCCACGCCTGCGCCCGGGGGGGGACCCTTTCTTCCCGGACGCATACGGCTGAATTCTGGGCCATCCTCCACCGGCTGCTGGAAAAGGCCGAGGCCAAAAATATCTACAAAAACGTCTTTGACCGGTCCCCGGAATTAACCCAATTAACGGAACTTATCCAAAAAAAGTACCTCTACGAAAACGGCAGCCTGGTCAAAGAGCTGGGGAAACAGCTTCTGCGGGCCAGCGAACTCTGCAGCGCCATCGGGGGCCGTTTTGAGGATTACCTGGACCGGGTGCTCAGGATACCCCGGGTCGCCGCCCACATGTCCATGAAGATGTACCAGTATGATCTGGACCCCGCGGTGGGCTCCGACAATATGCGGTTCCTCGCGGGCATCAAAAACGACGAGCGCCGGACGGCCGCCGAATCCGCCCTCAAGGCGGGGAAAAGCCCCGATACGGTGAAGGTTGGGGTCAGACCCCAGCCCCCGGCGGAGGAGCCCCGGGACCGGCTGGAAAAAGAAAAGGCCCGGCTGGAACGGACCATCGCTTCCCTTTCAAAACGGCTTAAGGAAGTGGAAGCGGAATTGACCGAACTGTAAGGGTAACCACGAACGAAAACAAGTATTTCGCCTCAACGGTGCCTGGCATCATAGGCGTTCACTTAGGACCTTGATTGGACTAAAAGGATTACGGAGAAAACTAAGGAAGGGAAATTTTTAACCACTAAGGCGCACCAAGGCGCAGAAGGAAAGAAGAATCGGCGATTTATGTATCCTTTATGCTCATTTAATTGACCGCGTAAGCGGTCTACCCCGCGCCTTCGTGGTTAAATTTCTTGAGTTAAGT
>JAISLT010000098.1 GCA_031277165.1 Spirochaetaceae bacterium | reverse complement strand
GCGGATAGTAAAGGAAGCGCTGTATGAATTAATGCACAAGCCTTCTATCATTTCAGCTTTCTTTAGAAAACCATCATTGCAATATATATGAGTTAATATTTATGAAAAGTTTAGTATATACCGTTAATTATTCCGGTGACAGGCCCTACTTGCGGGTAAAGGTGTATAAACAATTAAAAGAAAAAGTAAAGACAAAATGGGCCAGCGGCCGGCGTGTGCAAAACGACTGAGGGGCTGGGGTAAAACCGCGGTATCTGCCGCGGGGCGCACATCATAGAAGGGCCCCGATTGGAAGGCCGGGTACATACCCCGCCGAACCTTCGGTTTGCGCCTGCTCCTGGGTATTTTCATTCACGGGGGTTGATAAGAATCCACCTTTCGGCGGGATTCTTTCTTGAAGGTCCGGTTTAATACGCGGTTTGTGCACAGGGGCCTATTAAAGCGCCCTTCGGCGCTCTGCCCTATAGCGGGTATGATTAGCAATTATAAAACGGATCCGTCTAAGGCCGGAAGAAAACAACGGGACCGGCGGTACCGGGCAGGTTTGGGAGCCCCGGTGGTTTCCGGCAGGGTCCGGAATTTTCAGGAGCTGCCCAATGAATACCGTCCCCGGGAGCGGCTTTTCCGGGAGGGGCCTTCCGCCCTGTCGGACCAGGAATTGCTTTGCATACTGCTTAATACCGGAATTAAGGGAAAATCCGTGGGGGTCCTGGCGGGGGAAGTGCTGAACAAGCTGGATCGCTGCAAGGACGTACCGGCGGCAAAGGATCTGGCGGCCATGACCGGCCTGGGAGTATCCAAGGCCTGTATGATAGCGGCCATGCTGGAACTGGGCCGCCGCCGCTGGGGACCGCCGGGGACACGGGTCCTTCTGCCGGCGGATGTATACGACCTTATCCGGCATTACGCAGACCGCCGGCAGGAGCGGTTTGTCTGTATTTCCCTAAATGGCGCCCACGAGGTACTGGCCATTCGGGTGGTAACCGTGGGGCTTGTAAACCGGACCATCGTGCATCCCCGGGAGGTATTTTCCGATCCCATCCAGGACAGGGCCAGCGCCGTATGTGTGGCCCATAATCACCCCTCGGGAAGGCTGGAACCCTCCGACGAGGATAACGAAATTACCTGGCGGCTCGTGGAGGCGGCGGAAATTCTGGGACTGCGGTTCCTTGATCATCTTATTTTTTCCGGCAAGAGCTTTTTTAGCTATAACCAGGCGGGGCTGTTAAAGCCTCCTCCGTAGTGTTCCGTACCCTCGCTTGGTGTGCAGGAGAACATGTACCCCTTGGGTGCTTCACAAGGACAGGGGGTATCTACAGATCTTCCAGCGGAGAGCTGCTGTCGGTAAATTCCGGAATAACATACACCACCGTTCCGGTCTGACGGACCCGCAGTTCCGCAAAACCCTGGGCAACCATACCGTCCAGCAGTTTTTTTGCCTCTTCCATGGGAATATCCGCCTCCAGGGCCAGATCTCCGGGGGTAATAATCCCCCGGTTATTTTTTGCGGTCCGTAGGACGATCCGTTCGGGATTTTCCTTTTTTGCGGGGATCACCCTAAAATCGGTATCCTCTGCATCCCGCCAACCCTGGGGCGCCGTCCGTCGGGAATACCCCGGCTGGGAGAGGGCGGCCCGGTAGTTTGCCTCTTTGACCTGCCTTCCCAGGGTAAAAAAGTCGTATATTGCCCCAAACCCGAAGAGGCCGCCGGTACACAGCCACAACAGACCGGTACCTATTTTTCCCAGATAAAACCGGTGGAACCCCGCTATCCCAAAAAACGAACAGAACCATAAAAAATAGGCCAGGAATGTACTGTACATCGTTTTGTTATAGGCCTTCGCTGACCAATTTGCCAAGTCCCCTGTCCAGGCGGATCCGGACATGCCTAAGGGGTTCCGAAACAAAGAGGGCTATTTGGCATATTTCTATCAGGGTTCCCGGGGCGATTTCCCCGCTTACCTCTACGGCGGCTTCTTCAAACGCATTAAGCCTGCCCAAGATCGCTGTAATCTGCCCGGCAAGCTTCTTTTGTTCTTCCTCAAACCGGGCCAGGGCTTCTTCCATTTTTTTCCGCCGTTCCTCTTGGTCCGGGGATGGGGGAAGTTCCGCCTCGGTTTCCATAAGGTTTCGCAGCTTGTTAAGCTTCGCAGAAAGGATCCGCATTTGGTAGTTGCATTTTTCCTTTTCCTGTTGGGCGGTAAAATCCACCCCACAGTGAATCCGGGTGGCTTTTCCGGTTTTTTTGCCGATGCCCCCGGCGCGTATGCCCTGGACCGCGTAGATCTCTCCGCCCAGGATCTTTCCCTTGTCGCCCATTTCAAGCCTTTCCAGGGTAAAGACCGAAGAATTGACAATATCCACATCCACGGTAATTGTCCTGCGGGAAGCGACCTTACAGTTTTCGATAAACTTTGTCTTAAGGGATCCCCCCACTTTAACCAGGGCCCGGCCTCTGCCGATGATCCCCCCAAGAACGGTCAGGTCCGTTTTGGTGATCACATCGGTCACGTCAAAGGTTTGCTTTATTGTTACCGCTCCCCCGGAATATATTTTAAACCCGTCCGAAACCGGCCCTTCAATTTCTACATCCCCGGGAAAAATAATATGTCCCGTGCGGTAGTCCACCGGGCCCTTAATAACCAGGGAATCCTGGACATTCAAGACCCCGTTATCTGCCACAAGCTGGCCGTTAATGGCCGCATAAATAAAGGTCCCGTCGCTGCGGGTATTGGCCCCGGCGGAAACTCCCTCGGGCCGCCGGGTTCCGTAGGGAAGGACCGTGCCGTAAATGTCCCGGCCCTCCTTCCCCGCCTTGCGGGACTTAAGCTTTGCCAGGGCCTGGTCCTTTTTAACGATGATAAAGGGGGAGTAGGCGCGGTGATCTACCCTGTCGTTACCCTGCGGTTCCGGCTCGGGCGCTTTAAGGTTCGGGTTGATCTGGTAGTATTCCAGAATTTCGCTTACCGGAGGATTTCCCCGGGCAATAACAACATCGTGGACGATCCTATGGTTTAGATTGCAGGAAGTAACCGCCTCTTGTATGTTCTCCCAGAGTATGCCGTGGATCACCTTAAGGCGGTTTAGGGCCGAGGCAATATAATCGACGCTCAGGGGCTTTCCGCCGGCCATGGGGGGATAAAAATCCGCCCGTAATTCCAGCTTATCCTCCGAGAAGATCGCCGACACATTGCCATCGTTTTTGTCGCTGGGAAGGAGCAAGACCCGGTTGGTCTGATCCGCCCCGCTTTTTTCCTGATCTTCCATATTGCTACTACTATCGGTTAAATAACGGATATTGCACAGCCGGAACAGCTGGGCAGTTCCAAAACGTCAATTTTTGAAATCAGTCACAGCACAACCGGCTTTGAAACCTTCTTATTTTACACCCTTTTTTGTTAAAATGTAAGCTTCGGGCCTAAAGTTACATTTTAAAATGAGGCATTTCGGCCCCGTGGATTTCGCGGCTAAAATGCGGATTGCCCTCCGGTTTCCGGTGTATATTGCATAAAATAGCATAATATTGTATATTTATGCATAATGAAGGAGCGATTAGCCCGGCTAAAGGCTATCCGAAAGCTGATAAAAACCTACCGTATCGAATCTCAAGAGGCCCTGCTGGGGCATTTGGAAAAAGAGGGCTTCATCGTTACCCAGGCCACCCTGTCCCGGGATTTAAAACTCCTTAAGGTCGGTAAAATTTCCGGCGGCCATAACGGCTATGTATATTCGCTTCCCGGTGAAGATGAATGGCAGGAAAGTGAACGGACCTATATCAACGATTTTCTACGGGGCTATATTTCTATAGAATGGTCGGGAAATATGGTGGTGATCAAAACCTACTCGGGCCATTCCGATGTGGTAGCCCTGGCGGTGGATAACCTGGCCCTGGACGAAGTTATGGGAACCCTCGCGGGGCGGGATAATACGGTTTTTGTGGCCCTGCGGGAAGGGGTCAGCGGCGAAGATTTTCTGGCCAGAATGAAGGAAAGCATCCCCGATCTGGAAGATTAGCCCGCCCGGCGCTGTACCTGTTCATAACACAAACACTTTAGATATTTTGTAAAAGGGGAGCAATCCCAAAACCCTGTTAGTCTTGGGAAAGCCCCACTCAAAAGTCTGGTTTAAACCCTAACTCCGCCCATTTAGGTAGTCTATTCCGGCTTTAGCGAGCGGCTTTCTGACCTTGGCGGTAACTTCGGCCAAACGCCATGTTCCCCCTATCCTCAGTTTGTATACCGTCTTACTCATCTCTATCATGTCCTTCGGCGAATAGTTCCCCAACAGCTTCGCTTCCCTTAACTTGTCATACAATTTGTAGTAGGCCATCATCGCCAGAAAGTTCGCGAAAAGCCACCCCTCAAGCACGTGCCGGTTTTGCATATACGTCACGTCTCCCTTCATGAAATTCTTGTAACTGTCAAACATCATCTCAATCTCGTTCCGCTGCTTGTACGCCGTGTAGACTTCTTCGGGACTGCGCTCCCCACCCAGATGATACGTCAGCGTCAGGGT
>JAISLT010000045.1 GCA_031277165.1 Spirochaetaceae bacterium | reverse complement strand
CTCTTAACCCAGGGGGAAAACGAAAACCGCAGCATAGAGCGCACCCTGGATTTAGGCTGGACCGTACTCACCCAGATCCCCCGGGACGAACTCCTGCGGGTTAAACAGGAATATATCGAAAAGTACCTGAACCCCATCCTGGCGGACCACCCGGTCCTTTGAAGATTAAAGGATCCCTGTGCTTCTTTAATTTTTTGATAGGAATTATCAGTATATATTGTTAAAACCCCCTCAATATTGTAGATTGTAAACCATAGGAGGTAAGTATTTGGCCAGGGAACAGATAGCCCCTACAAAAAGCAACCTCTTTCGGGTTAAGGAGCGGCTGGCTACCGCCGAGGAGGGTTACGATCTCCTGGAACAGAAGCGGGAGATCCTGGTGATGGAACTCATGCAAAAGGTGGAGCAGGTTAAACTCCTGGAACGGGACCTGGACGCCCAGGTAGCCTCCGCCTATCCCGCCCTAAAACGGATGCTCATCGTGGTGGGCCGTGAGCGGGCGGACCGGCTTTCCCGGAATATCCGTTACCAGTTTGAACTTCGGGAAAAGAGGGTTCTCGCCGCGGGGATGACTTTGCCCAGTCTGGAAATCCGCCTTCCCAATGCGGAATTGAAATATTCCCCCGCAAATTCGTTTGCCGAATGTGATGAAACTGTGCTAGAATTCTTTAAATTGTTGAAGACCCTTACCGAACTGGCGGCGGTGAGAACCATAGCCTGGCGGCTGGCCCGGGAAGTCCGTAAGACCCAGCGGCGGGTGAATGCCCTGGAAAAGATGGTGATCCCCACCGCCAGGGATACGAAGGTATATATCGAAGCGGCGCTTGAAGAGCGGGACCGGGATGCCTTCTTTACAAGCAAGCTGTTAAAAAAGAAGGGAGTTGCCGCGAACCCCTGGTTCGGAACGGCTTCCGGAGACAAGGAATGATAAAACCACTATTTTCCAACATTGTTGTTGTTATAACCGGTTCCGATGCTTCAATTCTGGCCGCAAAGTATGCCATTGTGATGGCCAAAACCTACCGGTGCCGTCTTTCCGCGGTGTATGTGGTGGATACGGCGACCATACGCCAGCTTACCCTGAGCAAGATCTTTATTCAGGAGGAAAGCCAGGAATATGAGCGGGGCCTTGAGGCAAACGGGGAACGGTATCTTTCTTTTGTGGAGGAACTGGCCCGGGCCAAGGGGGTAAAGATAGAACGGGAGATCCGCAAAGGGGCGGTTTATACGGAGATTCTTACCGCGGCGGATGAACGGAAGGCGGATTTAATTGTATTAGGGGGCTGGGAAAAGGACCGGAGCGCCCGGGATATCATATCCCATGCCCACCGGGAGATTATGGTCAGCGCCAAATGTTCCGTCCTTTTAGTGAAGGAACCGGGCATAGATCAGATATATAAGCAGGCATAAAAATGAGAATAGCGATTGTCAGCGCCACGGCGCAAAAAAAACCGATCCCCGATTATATAACATCCCTGGCAAAGGGTATGGAGTCCATGGGACACCGGGTGGATATTATCGACGCCTGGACCGACGATGGTTTCCGGCTGCCCGGGTATGAGTATATTGTGGTAAGCGCCGAAGCGGTATCCCTTTTTGGGGGGAAAATGCCCGAAGCCCTGGCCAGGGTATTAAGCGCCGGCAGCGGTATCGGGGGGAAAAAGAGTGCGGCCTTCCTCAGAAAAACCGGGCCCTTTACCGGCAAGGCCATGGCAAATCTTATGCGGGCCATGGAAAAAGAGGGGATGCTGGTCAACTGGAGCGATATTATTCTCAACGCGCCCCACGCGGAGGTCCTGGGGAAACGGATTGGAGCGTAACCGGGAGGACAGGCTGTTTTTTTTATGTTTACATGATGGAAAATTATTATAGCCTCCTTGGTACAAGTCCAAAGGCCTCTTCCCGGGACATTAAAAAGGCCTTTCGCGAACAGGCAAAGCGGATACACCCGGATATTGCGGGGACCGCCGCCGGGGAAGAGATGCGGAGGCTCATCACCGCCTATGAGGTTCTTTCCGATCCGGAACGGCGTTACGAATACGATCGGGCCTACAGCCGGTTTATAAAAAAATACCGTTTTGATTACCGGACCTTTCTGCGGGAACAGGGGGAAAGCCTTGCCTCCCAGGCCAAACTTGTTTTTTTTGAACTCCTCCACCTGGAGGAGGAGGAGGCCCTGGCCATCTGGCGGGCCCAGGGGGGGCTTAATTTCTCCATGGAAAAATACCTGGACCGGGAAGACTGGATGGATTGTACCTTTATCCTGGCGGAGGAACTGGAAAAACGGCAGTGTTATTACGAGTCCTTTGTACTCCTGGTACGGCTGGTCCGGGAAGAACGGCGGCTGCCCTATTTCCGGCACTTCATGGGGGAACTGGAAAATCTCCTGAAAGAAATAGTCCGGCTCCGGCTCCGGTCCGCGGTGGACGGGGAAACCTATGTTGAATGTATGGAAACCCTTCTGGAACTGGGTTTCCCCCCCAGGGACGAGGCCCGGTGGATGCGTTCCATGGCCGAGACCCTGGTCAAACTGGGAGAGATAAACGCCGCCCAGGCGGTATTCCGGGAAGCCCTGAGGCGGGACCCGGCGCTTCCCAATGTGGTACAACTCCGGCGCAAACTCAGGGTTTAAAAAACCCTATGCGGATCCTGCCTCAACTCGACAAAGCCAAGGAAACATCATGATTCGTTTAAAAAATGAAAAGCAGATTGACGGCATCCGCCGGTCCTGCCGTATGCTGAGCGCCATGTACCGGGAACTTATTCCCCTGGTAAAGCCGGGGGTTGAAACCATTGAATTGGACCGGTGGACCCGGAACTGGATAAAAAAAGCCGGGGGCCGGCCCGCTTTTTTGGGCTACGGCCCCAAGGCAAACCCCTATCCGGCGGCGCTCTGTGTTTCCCTTAACCGGGAGGTG
>JAISLT010000019.1 GCA_031277165.1 Spirochaetaceae bacterium | reverse complement strand
GGAATAAGAAACGGCAGGGTAATGGACTTGAATTTATGATAGTTCCTGGCCCCGTCAATCGTCGCCGCCTCGTACAGTTCATTGGGAATAACCTGGAGGCCGGCGATGAACAGCACCGTTGGAATTGCCAGACCCTGCCACAGATTCACTAAAAGAATCCCAAACTGGGCAAGCCTGGGATTTGACAGAATATTCGCCTTGAGAATATCGATGTTCAGGGCTTCGCCGATCTTCGGTCCCACGCGGTAAAGAATCTCGTCCCACATAAGCCCGATAACCACCAGCGAAAGAACTGCGGGAAAAAAGAAAATGGTCCGGTAAAAGGTCTGGGCCCTGATCTTGGAATTCAGCATCAGGGCTATGACCATGGATAGGACCAGGGTACCGGCAGCCAGCATCACGGTATAACGCAGGGTAAAGAGAACCGAATTCCGCATCCGGCCGTCGCTGAACATTTTCATGTAGTTTTCTACCCCCACCACCTTGTAAGACCGGGCCAGGCCGTTCCAGTTGGTGATGGAGTAAAAAAGTCCGATAAAAACCGGAGTAATCACAAAAAATGTATACAACAGAAGGGCGGGAATAACAAAGGAGATATACACCCCCCGGTTAAGCCTGTTAATGAGCCGGCTGTCCCTTTTCATTACAACCCCTTGTAGTTCTTTAATTCCGCGTCCAGCTCTTTGTAAAACGCCTCTTTGTCAAAATTGGTCAGGAAAGTCTGCTGGACAATATTGTACTGATCGTAACAGCCGGCCGGCCAGTCATCGGTATACCAGCCCGCGTAAGTTCTGCCCGCCTGAATCATGTCGGTAATCGGCTGATACTGGGGAAGGCCGCTTTTGACGCCCTTGATACAGGATACCGAGCCGTCTAAATCGGCCCAAATTTGGACTCCCTTGTCAAAAAAGAAATCAAAGAATTTCATGGCGGCTTCGCCATGGGCGGCGCTCCGGGGTTCCGAGCGCAGCATGAGTATATGATCAATACCCCAATGTACCTTGGTGTCCTCCGCCTTTGCCGCGGGGAAGGGGAAAACGCCGTAGTTAAAATTCGGATTGGACTTGGTCAGCACCGGGATGATCCAGTTCCCCTGGAACAGCATGGCCCCCTTGCCGTTTGCAAAATCCCCCAAACCCGCCTCATAGGCGGTTCCCAGGTAATCCGCCTGGGTCCAGTTCTTCCGGGACCGCTCCAGCCAGTCGGCGTAATCGGCAAAACCAGGAATATCTTTAACGCTTTTATCGCCGTGAATCACATCCAACATCAGGGCGGGATCGTACATATTTTCCGCCACAATGTTATTGCCGTGGCCGATAGTCCACTGTTCCTTATCCGTCACCTGGAGGGGCTGTCCCCCCAATTTTTTTATGGTATCGCAGAGGGCGTAGAATTCCGCCCTGGTTTGGGGAATAGACAGGTTGTTTTTTTCGAAGTAGTCCTTGTCATAAAAGACACCCACAAAGTTAATGCTGATGGGGACGGACCATTGCCTGTCCTTGTAGCGGATAAAATTCTTGAACTGATCTTCCACCCGGTTCATCACCGGTTCGTTGGTTATATCTTTAATATAGCCTTCATCGATTAGGAGCCGGGTGTCGGCGGTATGCCAGCCGGAAAAAATATCGGGCGCGTCATTGGCGGCGATGCGGGTTTTCAGAATGGAAACCGAATCGGGAACGTTATTCTGTTCCACCGTGATGTTGGGATTCTGCGCCGTGAACTCCGCAATGATCTTATCGACAATTTCCACGGTCTCCCGTTTTTGCTGGAAATATTCGATTTTGATCTTTTCATCGGAGGCCGATGCGGAACTCCCCTCATCTTTTTTCTTGCAGCCGGCCAGGAACAATACGGCGGCGACCGCCGCTAACAAAACAAAACGCTTGACCATAGAACACTCCTTCAAAAACAGCATTCGGGTATATGGCGGCATACGCCGCCAAAATATAGCCAGGATCAGTATACTGCCAAAATTTTTACTTTTCAATAAAAATCAGAAAGAAAATACATACCGGATTACAGTAATAGTACCAATAGTTCCTTGGTTTGCTTTTTCATACGATCCTCCTCACAATAAATATCACCAGCCGGAAAACCCGGCGAGTACGCTGAGAAAAATGAATACAAACCTGATAACCAGCAAAAATTTCTTAATGGGGGGAATTCATGCCTTTCCTCTCTGACTGCCATGATACCACCCGCCGGAATACTCCAAAATATGAAATTTGTGCTATTTGTAGCATCTATGGACTATTTTTAAAGCCCAGAGACGGCGTTACAATTTCCCAGCTTTCGTAGGTTTTTGCTTCGCAAAAACCTAAGGCTAAAAATGGCATGGAAGCCATTTTTAGCCGCGCAAGGGATAGAAGCGGAATTTTTGCAGGGCAAAAATTGGAGCGGATAGCCCGGTTTTTTGCGGCGCCCTCAGACCCTTCGCCCTGGCGCCGCAAAAAATGCGCCCACATTCCAAAACAGACAGGGGCATTCCAACTTGCCGGCGCTAAAAATTCGGGCCATTGCGCCGAATTTGACAGATCGCTACAATTTGTCAGCGGAAACGGTTCCGAATAAAGGCGCCGCCGCAATATTTCAAAAGGAGCTACTATGAAAAACAAAAAAACGCTGTCCCTGGTTCTTGTCCTGGCGCTGTGGTCCGGCCTTTCACTGTTCGGCAGGGGAAAGGCCGAAGGCCCCGGGGTTCTTGAACTCCGCTACGGTTTTACGTCGGAACCCGTCACCCTGGATCCCCTGGACCCCTCCAATACCGCGGACGGCCGGAGCATCCTCTTTAACGTCTTCGAGGGCCTGGTCCGCCCGGAGACCGACGGGGGCCTGAAACCCGCGGTGGCGTCCTCCTACTCGATTGAAGAGGGGGGCCGGGTCTACCGTTTTACCCTGCGGCCGGGGCTTATATTCCACGACGGTTCCCCGGTTACCGTGGGGGACGTAAAATTCACCCTGGACCGGGCAATCGCCGCCAAGTACCAGGGTTTTACCCAGGTTAAAACCGTTGAAACCCCCGACGCTTCCACCATCGTTATCACCCTGGCGGAACCGGAT
>JAISLT010000112.1 GCA_031277165.1 Spirochaetaceae bacterium | reverse complement strand
GCAGGCGCACAAGGGGAAGAAAGATGATTACGCGCGAACAAGAAAAACTCGCCAAAATGTGCTGGATTGCGCATATGAAGTCCATTCATTTCTGGGACCGGGCTTACTAGAGAGTACCTATCAAACCTGTTTACAGCATGAATTGACACAACAGGGGATTTTTGTTTAATTTCAATGTACAGCACGTTAAAACCGGAGTACGGCGAGTCGTTCTCTAACCCTTCCTTCGTGCGCCTTTGTGGTTTTTTATCTTCATTCGTATTTGTGGGTCAAGTATAGCTCTATGGCGGGGAATTGGAGACAGGGTGGCGCCTATCATTCCGGCAAAAAAATACCCTTAGGCGTTCCCCGCCGGTACCAGCATAAGGGCATTGTTCATGGTTCAAGGCCCAGCCACGGTGCCGCAAAGGTAAAAGGATGCCGGATAATCGGGATTTTTTGTGCCTGATGCCGCAAAAAATCCCCCAGAAATGGGCTGCTTTGGCAGTTTGCCAGGTAAAAAATCGCCTGATCGGCGATTTTTGGAGGTTTCATGCACGAAGTGCAACAAACTGCTAGTGTCCCCGCTCGGCAAGCTGGGACAGCATCTTTTCCGCCAGTACCTTAAATTGAGCCGGCAGCGATTCCCCCTCCGGTTCCGCATACAGGGCCAGAAGATTTTCAAACCCCCGCCGGGCTTCGGAATATTTTCGCTGCTTGTACCGGATAAAGGCAATTTCATACTCCCCCGTACACAGGTATTCCCCCTGGCTGCCGTAGCGTTCCAATAGGGCCGCGTAATACTGCAGGGCCCTGTTGTAATTGTTCACATCGGTTGCTTCCTGGGCCCGCTGGATAATCTTTGCCGGGGTCATGTCCTGGGGAATAATTACCGGCCCCGAGACGCAGGAAGCCAAAACCAAGAAGGCGCATACAAGGCAGGCCCTTACCGGTTTGCCGCGCCTAACCCCAAAACCCGCCAAAAACCGGTCAAAGGCCGGCCCTTTGCCGCGGACCGGGGGAATGCCAAATTGGGTACTCATACTCCCAGTATACCCCAAAAATCCCCGGAAGAAAAGGGACCTTAGTCCCCATCGGGTATATAAAGAAGCGCAAGCGGCGGGGTATCTTCGTTCCGAGAGGAATGTGATTGTATGTATTGTACCGTGCCGGTACGGCCACAGTACGCCGTACACTGTGGCATGGCCCTGTACCATGCAGGGAAAAGCGGAATTGGCAAGGACCGTTTTTTTTTGTACCATCCTTGTATGATCGTGGGCATTATCGGCGCCGCAGGATATGCGGGGGCGGAACTTATCCGCATCCTTTCATCCCATCCGAAGGCGGACACCCTCGCCTTAGCCTCCGTAAGCCGCCGGGGGCAAAGCATAGACGAGGCCTACCCCAATTTTCTCGGAACCGCCGGAGTGCGGCAAAAATTCGGCGCCGGGATCATGGAAAGCCCCGAAGAAGTCATCGGCAAATCCGATCTGGTCTTCGGCGCCCTGCCCGCCGGAACCGGCGAACCCTATGCCAAGACCTGTCTGGACCGGGGCATTTCCTACATAGACCTCTCCGCGGACTTTCGTTTTGACCAGGACGAAGAAACCTATACCGCATGGTACGGCGTTCCATGGCAGTACCCGGCCCTTCGCCGGCGATCGGTTTACGGCCTGCCGGAACTTAACCGGGATCTCATAAAAGCCCTGGCAGCCCAGGGACCGGTAATCATCGGCAACCCGGGATGTTATCCCACCGCCGTTTCCCTGGCCTGTTACCCCGTGGTCTTTGATAAAAAAGGGGGGAAGCCTCCCCCCTGCGCCGTACAGGGTAACGGCGCACCCCCCTCTGCGGGGTGACCCCCCCCGCAACGACCCCCGGCCCCGGCGCCGGGCGCGGCAATCATCGCCGATGCGCTTTCGGGGGTTACCGGCGCGGGGAGGGATCCGGCCAGGGCCTACCATTTCCCCGAATGTTCCGATTCGGTAAGCTCCTATAAAGTAGGATCCCACCGCCATACCCCCGAAATAAGCCGGAACCTTATGAAAATGGCGGGAAAAGCCATACCCTTGATTTTTACCCCCCACCTGGGCCCCCTGAACCGGGGGATCCTTGCCACGGTATATATCCCCCTGGAACCCGCCGCGGACGCCCCTTCCGCCGGGACCGTAAAGCCTCCGGCGGAAGAACGGACCGAAAAGGAAAAAACCCTGCGGGAATGGTACGCCGGCTTTTACCGGGACGAGCCCTTTGTACGGATCCTCCCCTGGGGATTAAACGCCGCCACCGGCAGGGTCCGGCAGTCCAATTTTTGCGACATCTCCGTTCACCTGGATCAAACCGGCCATACCCTGATCATCGAATCGGTCATCGACAATATGGTAAAGGGCGCGGCGGGACAGGCCGTACAGAATATGAACATCCTCTGCGGGTTTGAAGAAACCCTGGGGCTTAGCGCCCCCCCGGCCTTATTCTAAAGAAGAGGGCCTTCCTAAAACTAACCGGGTTTTGGAAAAAGCTCGAAGGACAAAGACATGGCGGAACCAAAAGAATTGGAGGGCGGAATCTGCGCCCCCGAAGGGTTTAAGGCGGGGGGCGTGCGGGCGGGCATAAAGGCCGGCGCTTCCAAGCGGGACCTGGCCCTGGTTTACTCGGAAAACCCCTGCAGTTCCGCGGCGGTCTTTACCAGCAACCGGGTGCAGGCGGCAAATATTATTGTAACCCGGGAACATCTTGAAAAAAGCGGGGGCCGGATCCGGGCCCTCATGGCTAATTCGGGCAATGCCAACGCGTGTACCGGAGAAGCGGGACTGGCCGCGGCCCGCCGTATGGCGGCCCTGGGGGCGGAAAAACTTGCCCTTAGGCCGGAGGAATGCGCCGTGGCTTCCACCGGCGTTATCGGCGTCCCCCTGCCGGTGGACCGGATCGAAGCCGCCATGGACGAACTGGCGGCAAGCCTCCGCAGCGACGGGACCGGGGCCCTTGCCGCCCTGGAGGCGATCATGACCACCGACACCAGAAAAAAACAGGGGGCCCTGCAGATTACCCTGCCTTCGGGACATGATATACGCATAGGGGCCATGACAAAGGGCTCCGGGATGATCCACCCCAATATGGCCACCATGATCTGTGTTATTACCACCGACGCCGCCATTTCGGCCCCCATGCTGGACCGGGCCCTGCGCCGGGCCGTGGGCCGTTCCTTTAACCGCCTTACCGTGGACGGGGACATGTCCACCAACGACATCGCCCTGATCATGGCCGGCGGGGCCGCGGGGAATCAACCCATAGAAACAGAGGGGGATGCCTATGAACTATTCGCCGCATCCCTGGAAACCCTCTGCGTAAAACTTGCCCGGGCCATGGCCCGGGACGGGGAAGGGGCTTCCCGGCTCCTTACCGTCATTGTCGAAGGGGCCCCGTCGGAAGATGCCGCCGCAATCCTGGCCCGGGCCGTGGCCGGATCCAGCCTGGTTAAGGCGGCCTGTTTTGGCGCCGATGCAAACTGGGGCCGGGTACTCTGTGCCCTGGGCTATGCGGGAATCCCCTTTGATCCCGCCGCGGTGGAGGTTTCCTTTAAAAGCGCTGCCGGAAGTATCCCCCTGTGCCGGCAGGGTATGGCCCTGCCCTTCTCCGAGGAAGAGGCCAAAAGGATCTTATCCGAAGAGGAAATCCGGATCCTTGTCCGGCTGGGGACGGGGACCGGAACCGCCGCAGCCTGGGGTTGTGATCTTACCTGCGAATATGTCAAAATAAACGGAGACTACCGGTCCTAGGAGCCTGTTGTACTCGTGGATTTTTGGTATATCCATGCAAAAAATCCCGATTATCCGGCGTCCTTTTGCAGTTTGCAAGGTATAAAAATTCACTTTCGTGAATTTTTATACAACCCATGTGCGAAGCACAACTGCTAGGAGTTTACCGCTTTGCGCATAAACCCCC
The DNA here is from genome assembly GCA_031277165.1 of Spirochaetaceae bacterium. GTDB lineage: Bacteria > Spirochaetota > Spirochaetia > Treponematales > Breznakiellaceae > JAISLT01. Next base: position 11,898 of record JAISLT010000112.1, on the reverse strand, counting down.
TAAAAATCGCCGGGGAGGCGGTTTTTAGGGGCCTCCCGTAAACCGCCGCCGGTACAAATTAAAGGAGGATCTAGTATGGTGCATTTAGTGGTTACATTTGGTATCAAAGAAGGCAAAATGGACGAGTACCTGGCGGAACTTAAAAAACTCCGCCCCCTGGTATTGGCCGAAAAGGGCTGCGTGGAATACACCTTTGCCCGGGAATATAAATCCTCCCTTGCAATCCAGGAGCCGGTGGACCCCAACCGTCTTACCCTGATCGAAAAATGGGAAACCCCGGAAGCCCTGGCAATCCATGGAGCATCTTCCCACATGAAAGAATTTGAACCCCGGCTTAAGCCCCTGCAGACAGGCGTGTCCGCCCGGATTATGGAAAGCGCCCTATGAATGACCGGGCGGAAGTGCTGATCCACGCTCTGCCCTATATCAAGCAGTACCGGGGAAAGATCATGGTGGTCAAGTACGGCGGAAATGCGATGATCAATGCGGAACTTAAAAGGGCTGTCACAGAAGATCTGATCCTTATGAACTACGTGGGGATCCGGATCGTCCTGGTCCATGGCGGGGGCCCGGAAATTGAGGGGATGCTCACCGCTTTGGGAAGAGAAAGCCGTTTTGTCCAGGGACTCCGCTATACCGGCGAGGAAACCATGGAGGTGGTTCAAATGGTCCTGTGCGGCAAGGTTAACAAGGACATTACCGCCCTAATCGAAAACTCCGGCGGCCGGGCCCTGGGACTCTGCGGCATAGACGGGGCCATGCTCCAGGCCCGGCAGTACCAGCCCGGCGGCGAAGACCTGGGCCTGGTGGGCGAAATTGTTTCGGTCAATACCCAGATCCTGGAAAACATCCTTTCCACCGGGGCCATCCCCGTGGTATCCTCCGTAGCCCTGGGGACACAGGAAGATGCGGGGAAGGTTTTTAACGTCAACGCCGACACTGCGGCGGCGAAGATCGCCGGGGCCCTGGGGGCAGAAAAACTAATCCTAATGACCGATGTCCGGGGCATCCTACGGGATCTGCACGACGACAATTCTCTAATCAAGGCTGTTTCCCGTTCCGGCCTGGAGGACCTTAAAAAGAACGGAACCGTCAGCAAGGGAATGATCCCCAAGGTAGAGTGCTGCGCCCTGGCCATTGACGGAGGGGTTGAGCGGGCCCATATTATAGACGGCCGGCTTCCCCATGCCCTGCTTATAGAGCTCTTTACCGACGAAGGCATCGGTACCATGATTGTTAAGGAACAGTAGGGCGGTTTTGTGTTGACGCAGCGGCGTTTTTTCATTACGATGTTTTCATTGCGGACGTCATATAACGGTATTATCCAAGCTTCCCAAGCTTGTGACGCGGGTTCGACTCCCGTCGTCCGCTGATAGATAAACCCAGCCGGAGATTGTTTTATTCCCCAAAAAAATAACCGCAAGCCGGTTATGGGGGAGTCGAAGCCTTTCCGCGGCCGCCGAGGGCCCAGCAGGTGCGCAGGCCCGAAGCGGCAAACCGCCATGGACGGCGGTGTAGCGGAAAGGCCGGCCCGGAAGGAGCAAACAGGAGGTTTGCTCCTGGAGGGCGACTCCCGTCGTCCGCTGATAGATAAACCCAGCCGGAGATTGTTTCATTCCCCAAAAAAATAACCGCAAGCCGGTTATGGGGGGTGCCCGCTATTTTCGCCTGCTCATGGGTACATAGTCAAACCGTTTTTGGACACACTTATAGGCCGGGCGGATAATTCTGCCGCCGGCAATTAGTTCTTCCAGCCGGTGGGCGCACCAGCCGGCAACCCGGCTTACAGCAAAAAGGGGCGTGTAAAGTTCCGGGGGGATCCCCAGCATTTTGTAAACAAAGCCCGAATAAAAATCCACGTTGGAACAGATCACCTTATCCGATCCCTTTACCTTCTTAAAAACTTCCGGGGTAAGCCTTTCAATAAGCCTGTACAGGTTAAATTCGTCCTCCAGTTTTTTTTCGGAGGCCAGAAGGGCGGCATTGTCCCGGAGCAGCACCGCCCGGGGATCGCTTTTGGTGTAGACCGCATGACCCTGGCCGTAGATAAGGCCCGAGCCGTCGCAGGCTTCACCCCGGAGTATCCGTTCCAGATAACCGGCCACTTCCGTTTCGCTGTCCCATCGTTTTACATTTTTTTTAATTTCGTCCATCATCCGTATGACCTTAATGTTCGCCCCACCGTGCTTAAACCCCTTGAGGGAACAGATCCCCGCGGAGATGGCCGAGAAGGTGTCGGTGTCGGCGGAGGAAACCAGGTGTACCGCAAAGGTGGAGTTGTTGCCCCCGCCGTGTTCGGCGTGGAGGGTCAGGATCAGATCAAGGATCCTGGCCTCCAGCCGGGTATATTGCTGGTCCGGCCGTATAAGGGAAAGAATTGTCTCTGCGCTGGAATAACCGGAATCGGGCATGTGGATAATAAGGCTTTCATGATCATAGTAATGCTTCTTGGCCATGTAGGAGTAGGCCACAATGGTGGGGAACCGGGCAATAAGTTCCAGGCATTGGCGCAGGACATTCTCCGGGGAAAGGTTTTCCGGCGCTTCGTCGTAGGAGTAAAGGGTCAGCACAGATCGGGCCAGCTTGTTCATAATGTCCCGGGAGGGGGCCTTCATAATTGAATCTTCCGCAAAATTTTTCGGCAGGGCCCGGGAGTTTCCCATGAGGGTGCAAAAATCTTCCCAATCGGTTTTAACTGGAAGCTCCCCAAAAAGAAGAAGATACACCGTTTCTTCAAACCCAAACCGTTTTTCCTCGGCGGCGTAACGGACCAGGTCTTCCACGTCTATTCCCCGGTAGTAGAGCTTGCCGTCCACGGGGATCTTTTCTCCCTCGTCTATGATGTACCCGTGGACATCCCCTATGCGGGTAAGGCCCACCAAGACCCCGGTACCGTCGGCGTTTCGCAGTCCCCGCTTGACGTTAAATTTATCGTAGAGGCCCGGATCTATGCTTGAATTATCCGTGATGGCGTTAGAATAGCTGTTAATCGGCTTCTCCCTCCGGTAAACCCCGGCTGGCGGCTGCGCTTTAGTGGAAGACCACCAGCGCAGGGTCCGCTGTTACCGGGCGCTGTCTTCTTCCCGTATTTGAACCCGGCGGATCTTTCCGCTGATTGTCTTGGGAAGCTCGGCAACAAATTCCACGATCCTGGGATACTTATACGGGGCGGTAATTTTCTTTACGTGGTTCTGCAGTTCCTTTTTTAGTTCCTCCGACGGGGACCAGCCCTTGGCCAGAACCACCGTGGCCTTTACGGCCTTTCCCCGGTCAGGATCGGGAACTCCGGTGATTGCACATTCCAGCACCGCCGGATGTTCCATCAGGGCGCTTTCCACCTCAAAGGGACCGATACGGTACCCGGAACTTTTAATTACATCGTCGGCCCGGCCCACAAACCACAAAAATCCGTCTTCGTCCCGCCAGGCCATGTCGCCGGTGTAGTAAATGCCGTCGTGCCATACGCTGCGGGTAAGTTCTTCGTCCCGGTAATAGCCGCCAAACATGCCCCAGGGCTGCCGCTTATCCGTCCGAACCACCATCTGCCCTTCTTCGCCCATTTCACAGGAACTGCCATCGTCTCTAATCAGGTCTATGTGGTACCCCGGAGAGGGCTTTCCCATGGAGCCCGGCTTTGGTTTTAACCAGGGGTAGTTGCAGCAGGTAACGGTTAGCTCGGTCTGGCCGTAACATTCCCGCAGTTTAATTCCCGTGCCCTCCTTAAACTGTTCGTAAATTTCCGGTTCCAGGGGTTCCCCCGCTACGGTACAGGAACGAAGGGTAGAAAAATCCCACCGGGAAAGATCTTCTTTAATAAAAAACCGGTACACCGTGGGGGGGGCGCAAAAGGTGCTTACTTTGTACTTCACCACCACGTCAAGCATGGCCGGCGGAACAAAGCGATCGTAATCGTAGACAAACACGGCGCTTTCGCAGAGCCACTGGCCGTAGATCTTTCCCCAAGCGGCCTTTGCCCAGCCCGTGTCTGCCACGGTAAGGTGAAGCCCCCCCTCCTGAACCTGGTGCCAGTATTTAGCGGTAACGATGTGCCCCAGGGGGTAGACAAAGTTATGCTGTACCATCTTGGGCATGCCGGTGGTACCGGAGGTAAAATACAGCAGCATAATGTCGTTATTGGCGTTGACCGGACCGGAAATCGCTAAGTCCTCGGAGGCCCCTTCCATGAGGGGCTTAAAGTCTATCCAACCCTTTTCCGCAGCACCCCCGGGGGCTCCGGTGGAATGGGCGGACCGGATAAAGGCCTTATAACTGAGGATCCCCGGCGTTTGGGCGCCTTCCTCCCTAAGTTTTTTTTCCGCCTCTTCTACCGAGGACATAATTTTTTCTTCGTCCACACAGATAAGGGCCTTAATGCTCGCCGCATTGCAGCGGTACACAATATCCTTAGAGGTAAGCAGATGGGTTGCGGGGATGCTGATGGCCCCAAGTTTGTGCAGGGCCAGCAGTACCGGCCAATATTCCCAGCGGCGTTTTAGGATCAGCATCACCGGATCGCCCTTTCCTATGCCGGCCCCGCGGAGTACGTTGGCCGCCTGGTTGGAGAGGGTTTTTATTTCGGCGTAGGTAAAAGATGCCTCCGCCCCCTTTTCGTCGCACCAAACCAGGGCCCTTTCTTCCGGTTTTATCCGGGCCAGACAGTCCATTACATGGTAGCCAAAATTAAAGTTTTCCGGCATGTTCACCGTGTAATTCCGGTAAAAGTCATCGTAGGAAGTAAATTCTTCCCGGGGCAGAAATTTCTTCAGCAATTCGCTCATATGATCAATCCTTCAAATCTCGTGTTACGGAACCTTTAAAACGCTGGTTTTAAAAATCCCAGGGATCTTTAAAACGCGAGTTTTTAGAAGTTCCAAGGGAACCTTAAAACGCTGGTTCTTGAAATCCACAAAGAAAGCTCCTAAAAATTTTTATATAGTAGAAGCTTTCTTAATCCTAAAGCACCACGGCAAGGAACCGGGCCCGCTTTCCCCCCAGGGCTTTCATGCCATGGGGTTCGTTTGAGTCGTAGTATATGGCGTCTCCCGGTCCAAGCTCCTCTTCGTGGCCCCCCACAGACATAAGCAGCCTTCCCTCCAGCACATAGTCAAATTCATGGCCCGGATGGGTGTTAAGGCTTAGGGGTTTGTTTTCCGTTTCGGGATTCGCCTCCACCAGGAAGGGTTCCCCCCGTTTGTTGTGAAATTTATATGCGAGGTTCCAGTAGGTATACATGGGCCGGCGGCTTACCTCGGGAGCCCCGCCGGCCCTGGTAATGCAGTATGTGGTAAGCCGCGAGGGCTTTCCGTTAATAAGCTCCGTTAAATCAACCTTAAAGCGGGCGGCAATTTCGACCAGGGCCCCTATGGGAAAATCCTTTTCCCCCGATTCCCACTGGGCATATTCGGCGCTGTCAAAACCCAGTTCCCTGGAAAGTTCCTCCCGGGAAATTTCTTCGATCTCCCTAAGCACCTTAACCCGGGCGATAATATCCCGTGTTTCTTCCGTCATAATTACCCCTTTAGCATTTTTGTCAGCCGTGTAATAAGCTGATCGGGAAAGTCCCGGTCAAAAAAATACTGGTACTGATATTTTGCCTGCCTGATAAGCATGTCCATCCCGTTAAGAACCCCGCAGCCCGCAGTCTGGGCCCGTTTTAAGAAGGCCGTTAGGGGGGGATTATAAATAAGGTCCATCACCGTTTCATGTCCCCTAAAATGGTATACTTCAAAGGGATCATCCTCTACCTTTGGAAACGTTCCTACCAGCGTGGTTTGTATTATAATATCCGAATACCGTTCCATAGTGTCAAGGGCTTGACTGTCCAGGGTTCCCCATTTATACCCGTAGATCATGGCCAGGTCCCGGGCCCGGACAGCATTGCGGTTCAAGATAAGGCATTTTCCCTTTAACCGGTAAATCTCCGATACCACCGCCCGGGCCGCTCCGCCGGCCCCCAGGATCGTGGCCTTTAAGGAACGGAAATTTTTTCTTCCCATATAGCAGAGCAAGGATTCGGAAAAACCCAGGGTATCGGTGTTTATTCCGTGCCACCCCGGGGACCCGGCTTTAATTGTATTGCAGGCCCCCATATCCCGGACCGTTTCTGAACTATCCCGCAGGTGGGAAAGAATTTCTTCTTTATAGGGTATGGTGATTGAGGCCCCGGGTATTTTTATTTTTTCCGCCAGGTTAAGGAACGATTCAAGGCTTTGGGCCGGAAAGGGCACATACACGGCATCTATCTTTTCGTGGTTAAAGACCGTGTTAAATATCCGGGGGCTGTAGCTGGTTTTAAGGGGAAACCCCGTAAGGCCGTAGATCTTTGTGCGGCCGGTGATCTCCCGGAACCGGTATTTTTCTACCAGTTCCCGGGGATCCAGATGGCCCGCGGCGGCGGGGGGAATATCCGGCTCCGTAAGGATAGATGTGTAGGTAAGGTAGGATCCCAGATGTTCCGCGAGGATCCGGGTGCTGCCGCCGAAGTTTCCCATGCCAAGGATTATTTTTTCCATTCCCCTGGTTTCTTCGGCGGCTTCGTATATCTTAATTGTCTCGTCAAGGTTTTGGGGCATAACCGCCGCCTTGGCGATTTCGTCCCCAATCCTCCACATGCCCTTAAGCCGCTGGGTAATATTGGTAACCCCGGTTAGGTCATGGAAGGATCGGATAATTCTGGTGCCGGAGGTCCGGGCCGCCTCTTCAAGCCCCGGTACTTCAAGATCCTCCTCCAGGTCCACATAGGCAAAGTTGCGCCGGGTGTCCGTTTCGGCAAAGGCCAGCCCCATGGACAAAAGGTGTACCCGGGCTCCCTCGCCGTTTTCAAACAGGCCGCCGTCTATTTTGCGCCGGATCGCAAGAATAATCGGCAGCCCCGCCTGGCCGGGAAAACGCCGGATAAGGAACCGTTCATTCGGATGGAGGTAATCCACCCGCAGTTCGGCTACGTCAATATATTTGCGGTACCGTTCCAGGGTTTCAAGATTCCGGGCAAGGGTTCTTCCGGTCAAGCAAAGGCAAATTTTAACCATGGTACTTAAAAGTCGGACCGGTAAATATAAATTCCCGCCGCCCTGCCGGAAGCGTCCCAGTTTACCCTAAGCATGATGGGCCATATCTTGCTGGGCAGCTGGAAAAGGGTATACCCTTCAAAGTCCCTGCCCTCTCCCATTATCCTGGTCACCGCCGCCTTGGCATCGCCGTCCTTGATATTGTAGGCGGACCGGAACTTTAGCTGCCAAACCCGGCTGCCAAAGATGTAAAATTCCCCGGCATCGTAGACAAATACCACGTCGTCCTGCCAGGGGGCTATTCCCCGGACCGCATAGACCTGTTTGGGCACCCCGTACTGTTCTATTAGTTCCGTTAGGGTGGCGCCGATAAGCAGGGCCGGGTCCTGGGCCGCCGAAGGATCCGTCTGCCCATGGACATGGATTCCCAGGCAAAAAAATAGAAGAACAAGACCCTTCCAAAGCCCTGCTCCCCGCGGGGGCTGTCTTACAAAAGGATCCGCCCGGGGTTCTGTCCCCCGCAGGGGCCTTTTTGCAGTAGGGGTCCGTGGTTTCATTTTACAGCCCGTCCATAGAAAGGGGCTCTGTCTGTGCCGTTATGGGCTGTCGGAAAATCTCCCGGTTCACCATGGAAAGAACAATGGAAGAACCGTTGGGAAGCCTATAGGGCACGGCAATTTCTCCGCCGGAATGGTTGGTGCTTACCAGCTGCTGCCGGGTTCCGTTGGGAAGTTCCGCCTCCAGCAGCATCGGAAGGGGGTACGGGTTGGAGGGAAGGTTAAACCGGAAAAGGCCCACGGTTTCTCCCGGCGCCGGCGCCGGGGCGGTAACGTTTAGGGTGATCTTATCGGTGGCGTAAATTTCCGTTCCATTGGCGGGGTTCTGGGAAAATACCGTCCCCGGACTTTCCCCCTCCGCCGCGGTCCGCATGGTAAAAACAAAGCTGGCCTTAAGCTGGCTAAGCCTGGCCAATGCATCCTGAACCGGAAGGCCCACAAAATTGGGAACGGTAAGCCGGGCGTTTTCCTGGCCCCGGCTGACTACCAATTCCAGGGTAACATGGCCGGTTATATCCGAATCCGGGGGAGGACTTTGCTGCAGTACAATCCCCGCGGTTTCCCCGGAGTACTGGTACATAAAGGGTTCCTTGAGGGTAATGACCATGTTTTCTACCTGGGCATTGCGGGCCTGGATCTCCTGCCGGACATCGTTAATGTTCTTTCCCACATAATCCCCCAGTTTATCCAGGGCCATGCCCTGGCTTATGACAAGGTTGATCCGCCGTTCGGCCTTAACAATGGTTCCCGCTTCGGGTTCCTGTTCAAGCACCAGCCCCCGTTCTTCCCCCCCCTCGGCGGTACGAAGCTGAATCTTGGGGAACAGTTCCTTGGTCTGCAGCTCCAGCAGGGCCTGGGTCAGTTCCTTGCCGGTTACGTCGGGAACCATCACCTGTTCTTTTCCCCGGACGGCAATAAAGAAAATGGAGAGGGCTATCATTCCTACAAAGACCAACAGCCCTATGGTAAAGGAGATAAAGAGCCGCAGGTGGTTTCCCATATAATCTTCCAGGCTTTCCAGATCGAAGCCAAAGTTTTTAAAAGCCATGGTACTACTCCTCCCCCTGCAAACGGGAGCCAATAAAATCTTTGGCGCCGTTTAAGAACGCCTGCCAGGAAAGGGCTTTTTTGGTTTGGTACTGCAGATGCGTAACAGCAAGAATGCCCCCGCCTGTTTGTACTAATATACCGGATTTTTTATCGATGCCCAAGACCCTGCCGGGCTCCCTGGGGGCATTTTCCGGTTCCGGCCCTTCCCAGGGGACGGCCCCAAGGATATGGACAATCTTCCCCCCCTGGCAGGTCCTGGCCAGGGGCCAGGGATTGCAGGCCCTGATCACGGCGTCAATTTCCGGGGCGCTCCGGTTCCAGTGGATTATCCCAAAGTCTTTTTCTATCCGCGTACAGTAACTGGGTTCCCCCTCCTGGGGGATCCCCCCGGGAATTTGGAAGGAAGCTCCGCCGGCGGTTCCGGTCCGGCAAAGGCTTTCCAGGAACTGCCCCAGGACCGCCGCTCCTTCCCGGCCGGCGGTTTCACCGAGGGAACCGGCGGTCTCCCTGCCGGAAAGGGGGATTGTCCTTTGGGCAAGGATGTGGCCGCAGTCCATTTCCGGGGCCACCCGCTGGAGGGATATTCCTGTGACACTGTCCCGCCGCAGGATCGCCTCCTGGATCGGGGAGGCCCCCCGGTATTTGGGAAGCAGCGACGGGTGCAGATTGATCCCCCCCAGGGGGAAGAGCCCAAGGAATTTGGGGCCAAAGATCCGCCCATAGGCAAAACAAACCAGCAGATCCGGCCTAAGGGCCGCAACCGCTTCCCGGGCTTCGGCCCTTAGAAACTCCGGCTTAAGGATCACCGGCGCCGGAATCCCCTGGCCGGCGAAGGCCTCCGCCAATTCCGCGGCGGCCCGGCCCACATCGGTGGGTTCGGCCCCCTTTCCCCGGCCCCGGCGTTTATCGGAGTTGGTAAGAATTCCCGCCAGGACCCAGTGTTTTGCCAGGGCCCCCTCCGCCGTCATCCGGAGGGAGTCCAGGGCAATGGCGGGGCTTCCCGCAAAGAGCAGCCGCAGCAGATTTTTGTCCGGGCCCTCCGCATTAGCAGTTTGCGGCACTTCACCCATACACGCTCCACAATTCCAGAGGTACGAGGGGCCGCCGGGAGCCTGCTGCACTTCGTGGATTTTTTGCAAAGTCTAAATCCTTATGTAGTAAGGATTTAAGCTGAGAAACTCCAAAGCCAATCACTGTCAACAGGTTAAACAAATAAGACACAAAAGAGGTCCACTGATTGCGAACTAAAGTTCGACACAAATTACACGGATTTTTGTACAAAAATCCCTTCTGAATCTGTGAAAATCCGTGTGATCCTATGAACATAAATTCTTAACCTGTTGACATTGCAAAGCCAATCCCAAAACCAACAGAATTTCGGAATTGGCTCACTACAAAAGATCCCCCCTGTTACCGGGGGTCCTGCGGACCTTTAGTCCGATGGCGGTTCAGCAGCCTGTTGCACTTGTAGGTTTGATGGCTTTTTTCGTTGAAAAAGCCATCAAAACCACGATTATCGGGCTGCTAACCGGCTTTTTTCTGTTTTTCCAGCTTGGAAAGGACCTTCGAGCGCCTGGCCTCATCCAACCGGTCGATAAAAAGGATCCCCTCCAGATGATCGTACTCATGGAGGATTACCCGGGCTAGGATCCCCTGGGCTTCCAGGGTAAAAGCCCGGCCTTTTTCGTTCCAGGCCTGAATTTTGATTTTCCCCGGCCTGGTTACATGGGCCCAGATTCCGGGGAGGGAAAGGCACCCCTCCTCGTAATTTACCTGTTCCTGGCTGGTCCATACAATGGAAGGATCAATAAACACCCGGGGATGGTCCCCCTCGGCATGGGTAACAAAGATCCGCCTTAAAAACCCCACCTGGGGACCCGCCAGGCCTACCCCCCTGCCCCGGTGCATGGCTTCTATCATTTCCTGGGCGATTTTTCGTACTTCCCCGGTTATGTCCTTGACAGGTTTGGCCTTTTGCCGTAAAACCCGGTCATTTTCTGAATCACCCTTGTTTTCCAGGACTATTATTTCCATACTTAATGATACAGAAAAGAAATGGTATTATGCAAGAAAGGCCAGGCGGGACCAGCCTCCCCCCAGGACCTGCGGCGCCGGGGTTTTTACGGTGGGCCCACTGCGAAAAATAGCGGGGGAGGGGACTTCTAAGAGCCGAAGTTTTTAGATATCCCCCAAAAAACGGGGCCGGAAACTACAGTTTCCGCCGAACCCCGGGTTCGCCCACCGCCGCCCTCCGGCCGTTAACAAGCACCTTGACAGGGGATTGACAAAATCCTCTTCATACGGCAATGTACCAACCACTTTGGGGGGCCTTTCCCGAAACTCTGTTAGTTTTAGGAAAGCCCCCAGCGAGTCATTAAAGCAGGGGACTACTTATGGAAAAAAACTTTATTGAAAAAATGAAACAATCGCTTTCTACGCTTAAATCGGAAATTATTTCGAACCTAATAACAAGCAGCGAAGATTTTAAAAAAATTGTCGAGGGCATGGATCCCAAGGATCTGGCGGATATTGCTTCCGACGATATTGACCGGAAAATGATAGAAGCCCTGGGCGCCCAGGAGATTAAGCGGCTTAAACTGATCGATTCGGCCCTTACCAGGATAGAACAGGGAAAATACGGCCTTTGTATGAAGTGCGGAAAGCGCATACCCCGGGACCGGCTCGAGGCTATTCCCTATGCGCTGATGTGTATTGACTGCAAAACCGCGGATGAACGGCGAAACCGCTAGGAGGAGCCTGCAGCACCTGTAGATTTTTTGCATATTCATGCAAAAAATCCTGATTATCCGGCATCCTTTTGCAGTTTGCAAGGCAATGGCAACAGGTTAATCCCTAATTCCGCCCATTTAGGTAGTCTATTCCGGCTTTAGTGAGCAGCTTTCTGACCCTGGCGGTAACTTCCGCCAGACGCCAGGTTCCCCCTATCCTCAGTTTGTACACCGTCTTGCTCATCCCATAGTACCAGATGATTCTCCCCTGCCAGACGAACCGGCCGTGCTTCGCCCTGAACTCCCCGTCCTCCAGCGGGCTATGGTCTATCTGCCGGTTGTCCCGCCTGACCGGGATGATATACCGCAGATTCCGCGCTTCCAGCATCGCTGCATTGCCGGCGCTGTAGAAGCCCTTGCCGGCGATATATACCACGGCGGAAAGGCCCATTTCCTCCACGCACAGGGCCATGGCCGCCACATCCACGATGTTTCCGCCCAAAAGCCGGTAATACACCGGCAGCTTCATCTTGGCGGAAAACAAATACATCAGCC
>JAISLT010000004.1 GCA_031277165.1 Spirochaetaceae bacterium | reverse complement strand
CAGGCCGCAAAACGGGGCATCTCCATTGAAGGGGGAACCCTTTACTGCCGCATGACGCCCTGCCGGACCTGCGCCATGCTGATCATCAACTGCGGAATCATCCGGGTTGTCTGTCAGCGCCGCTACCATGACGCGGCGGATTCGGAGGCCATGTTTAAAATGGCGGGGATCAGGCTTGAGTATATCCACGATGAGGTGGAAAAATACGATGATCAGTGACCGTCTCCGAAACCCGTTTGACTTTGGGAACGGCCTTCAAAAAACGGTCAGACGCATGTTTTTGTTTAAATTCAAAAAGGCTTCCCCAAAAAATGGAATTTCGGGGAAGCCTCCGGCGGAAAATTTGGAGGTGGCGGGAGTCGGACCCGCGTCCTGATGCGCGAAGCACAGGCCTCTACAGGTTTAGCCGTCTATTGGATTGTCGGGATGGGCTTGGCTAAACGGCGTGCGGCCCGTCCGTATCCGTTTAATCTTACCGCGTTCCGTCCGGCGCCGGAAACGCGGCCAGCCCTGATTGTGACGCGGGAGCCCTTCCTCAAGGCGGCGGAAGGGTCCCACGCGGTTACGCAGCTAAGGCGTAATCGTAACTGTCGTTGTTGGCAGTTAAAGTTTTGCCTAATCAGGAGGTAGGCGCTCCACCTGCAGCCTGTACCCCGAACCGCAACAGTCGAAACCGGTGCACCCCCGGATACCGGACAAGATTAAGTATAACGCCGGAAGCAGGGGGGATCAAGACAAACGGGCCGGCGCTCCGCAAAAGCTTTCTAAGCTCTAAATCTGGTAACTGTCTTCCGGAAGGAGCCGGCGCAGAAATTGCTGTGCCCTTTCCTCTTTAGGATAGATAAAGTAGGATGGATAAAGTTCCGGGGGAGCGCCTTGCTCCACGACAAGCCCTTTGTCCAAAAAGACAACCTTATTGGCCGTGTCTTAGGCAAAATTCATCTCGTGGGACACTATTACCACGGTGATCCCCTCTCTGGCGATACGTTTTACCTCTTTCTTTGGAACTTTCCAGGCAGTCACCAAACTTTCCATCACGTTTTCCAAGACGGTTTTATGATTAGACGTGTTCGCTGACCAAAGGGGCTATCGAACAAATCCATTATATATCACAGGCAACCAGCCGTTTGATTCTACGAAATTTGCCCTTTTTTACCGCAGCTGAATAGTTATTGTTTTGTATAACGAGCCAATCCCAAAACTCGGTTAGTTTTGGGATTGGCTTTGGGAAAAGCGGTCAAAAGCCCGCTTTTCCCCTGTAAATTCAAGGTAGCTTGACGAGTTTCACTTGTCTTCCCAAAAACTGAATTTTTGGGGAAGCCTCTAACAATTATCAGATTTTATCTTGGCTAATAACACGGGCGGGAACAATACCCCGATCCGAAGATCGGTTTCTCAACTTTCAGCGGCAGTGAATCCAACGGGGGCAAGCCTGGCAAACGCAGTTTGTTTTGGATAGGGGCCTCCGCCCTCCGGTCATACCGGAGAAGCCGGGGGCCCGTCAAATTTCGTTTCCCGCCCGCCATTTTTCTATGCGATCATACGCGGCGTTGATTTTTGCCATTTTTTTTGTCGCTTTTTCCATGTTGCCCTGGTGGCCCGCGTGGCGGTCGGGGTGGTGTAACTTGAGAAGCCGCCGGTAGGCCGCCTTACATTCATCCGCCCCCGCGCCAAAAGGAAGCCCAAGTTCCGCGAAATCCGGCCGCAGTGTTTCGGGCGGCCCTTCCTCCCGGCGGCTTCCGTCCTGGCTGCCACCCCGGTGCCGGCCCCCGGTCCCGCTCCAGTCGCCGCTCCTTGTCCCGGCACCGCTCCAGGCCCGGCCCCCGCTCCAATCCCCGTTTCTTGTTCCGGAGCCGCCCCAAGCCTGGTTTCCGGATCCGGTATCGCTCCAGTCCCTGCCGGAATTTTTCCGGCCACCGGCCCAGTCCCCGGTTTCCGCCCAGGGGTTTTCGCCCCGGAGAAAACGCTCCAGTTCCGCCTCCGCATCCTCTATATCCGGATCGGTCCCCCCGGACCGGCCGAAAATCCGGCTGTCCTCATCGTTTAAATAACTTCTAATCACGTCTCCCAGGCGGTCGAATATCCCCACAGTCCCTCCGCAAATCTCCCTTTGGCATAAGCTGTTTCAAGGCCGGCCGGATTTTGAAACAATCTTAGAGCCCATACCTAATAACATCAGCCTTACAAAAATCAATAATCCCGCGTATGAGCTTTTTAGTTTTTACGCCGTATGATCATCAAAACATGGTCTGACACATAAATAGGATTCATGCAAGTTGCCCGTCAGATGAGTGCCAGTGACCAATCAGTTTCCGCAGAGCGGAGCCCCGCGGCTTCCTAACCGACGCCTAATTCGGAACGGAGGTTCGATTGCAAAGAAATTTGTTATCCCCTCCCCGCGAACCGGCGGGCGGGTTCCTGGGTTTTACTCCCAGGGGAAGAGCATCCAGCTTTCCCCCGAACAGCGGAGAATCCCCGAAACGGAGTACCATGCCTGGACATCGGGACCGGGACCCGTTGGAAAAACACAGGGCCCGTCCCCAAATTCCAGGGGCCCCGCAAAGGGTGACGGGGATATCCAGGGGCCCGGAGGCGCGGGGATACTAAGGGCCGAGGTTTCCATGACGGTGAGCCACTGTTTACGGAAACCGGAACGGACGGTCTTCCCCGCGATTGCCTCCCAGTCGGCCCGCCAGGGATCCTCCCGGAGATCCAGGGGAACCGAGGGATCGGAGAACAGGTCCCGGAACCTGGGCCAGTTAAAATTCCCGCCCTGGCGCGGGGTTTCCGAATCCCCGGCCGCCGGGTTTTCCAAGGCCGCCCTATCCAAAGCTTGGTAAAACCAGGCCTCCACCCCGCCCTGCCAGCTCAAAACAAAGCGCCGGCCAGCCCCCTCCGGAAGGGCATCGCGGGACAGAATCAGCCCGGCGGGCCGGAAATCACCGGGTTCCAGCCGGCGGGCCGGCCAGTAAGGCCAGGCAAAGACCGGGCCTGCCGCAGAAAGGGGAAGGGAGAATTCCCCGCCGTCCTCAAGATACGCCTCCCGTTCCCCGCCGGCGTAGTAACGGATAAACCAGCGGGGGCTTCCCAAAAGTTCCGTCCAGGCGGCCGGCAAGGGGGGAAATTCCAGCAAGACGGGGGTCTCGCTGTCCCGCATGCCGCAGGACAAAAAAAGAAAAACACATAAGAAACCGCAGTAGTTTTTCATACTCAATGTGGACGCAAACAGGGGTTTTTGCTTGTTTTTTGGGGATTTCCCCTTGGATTCTTCTAACGCATTGCCTAATTGCCCCGATTGGTGCATACTTTTCACAGATGGCCGGGAACGATAATTATCTAAGTTCGCTTTCTCAAGCCCTGCATGCCCGGGCGGATTGGATCGAAAAGTCCGAAATGGCGAAATTCAAGGAAGAACTCCGGACTTTCCAGGTTTCCTATGCCTCGCTGTACAATATTTTTCTAAAAAAAGGGCTTATCCACGAGGATCCGTACAAACAGGAAGCGAAAATCGGGGAGATCGAAGTACCCAACACCTCAGGCTTCAGCGAGGCGGAACGGGTAGAGCAGTTGAGTATCCGCCTGGCAAATTACGACAACCAGCTGGATTTCCTGGTCAATTTTTATCAGTTTAATCTGGAATTCTTCAATCTGGACAGGATTAAGCGGGTCCTGGGGCTTATTAAGTTCGTTGACTGGGCGCATCTCTCACTGGATTCCCCCTTTCCGGTTACCAAGGCGATGATGGAACTTGCCATGTCCGCAAAAAACGGCCTGGACCCCCTGACTCTCAGCCTTTTTAACGAATCCCTAAATAAAATTTCCAAAGCCACCGGGGCAATCATCGGGTATCTTAAAGTAATCAGCGATTATCACCGGGAATTCTATAAATTTGATCTGCGGGCCGCCCTTACGGGGGACATGAAACCCCCGGAAGCCACATTGGGGAACATCAAAAAGAAATTCGCCTCCGCCATGCCGGGCAGGCTCTTTTATCCCGATCTGGTGGAGGAACTTATCAAAGAAGACTACTCCGCTGACGGGCCGGCGCTGCGGGAAAAAGTGCTAAAGAACCTCCAGGTGGAAGAAGCTAAACCAAAGCTGGAAAAACAGCCGGCCTCCTTTAAGCAGGTTTTGATAGAAGGCCTGCACGTTATTGGAAACGCCGGTAACACCTTACAGGAAATTGTCCCCAAAATCGATGAAAACGAGGCGATGATCGCCAACAGAAGAAAAAACCTCTGGCAAAGTATCTGCCTGCTGGTACAGCAGATCATGGGCAAGGAACAGGACCCGGTCATTATTGAGCTTACATATATGGACGCCGTCCGGGGAGTCCAAAAACACGAGAAGGTCGACTATACAGGCTTCCGTCAGGATTTAGACAAGCGGATCCGGGTTCTGGGGGCTTACGCGGCCCGGGGAATGGCCGCCCAAAAACTAGCCGCCATGAACGAGGAACAGCTTACCCAGATTCTGGACCGGCTTATCAGGGACATGCAGAATACGCACCGGACCCTCAGCGCCATGGATGACTTTTTTAAGGCCGAAGCCAGGGACGGGGAACGGGAAAAGGTAAAAGGTATCAAACCGGAACTGGCGGCCATGAAAAACGCTATCATCAGGGCTAATCAGATCCGCCATGACTACAGCGCCCGGAAAGAAGAAGAAGAGCAGATGCGTAGACTCGGCATTGCCCCGGGGGCCTAGCATTTCGACAGCATTAAGAATGCGGTTTGTTCCCCGGCGGGAACTTGCCGATGGTCTATTCCCGGAGTTTTGTTTCGCAAAACTCCGCAAGACCAAACCGCACAGCGATCTTATGCCTTGGAGTTTCACGAAGTGA
Organism: Spirochaetaceae bacterium; assembly: GCA_031277165.1. Classification (GTDB taxonomy): domain Bacteria; phylum Spirochaetota; class Spirochaetia; order Treponematales; family Breznakiellaceae; genus JAISLT01. The sequence goes on along the minus strand of JAISLT010000004.1, from coordinate 1,999 downwards.
AACTCCCAACGCAAATCGCACGGCGATTTGCGAGCGCAAGGGATAGGAGGGGTTTAGTCCCGGCGCGAAACGCCGGGACCGGAGCGGGGCAAGCGGAGCTTGCCTTCGCGGAGCCCCGGATAGCCCGGTTTTTTGCGGCGCGAACCAAAAGAGCGCCGCAAAAAATGCGCCCAAACCCACAAGTTTAATACCGTGAAAATACGAGGAGCCTAATATGCGCCAAACTTTCCGTTTGTTCCCCATGCTGCTGATTTCCCTCCTGTTTTTGGGGGCCTGTCAAAGCCCTCCCCCGCCGGAAGAGGTTCCCGTTCCGCCGGACTCGCCAGCCTTGGAAGGGCCGGAGACCACCCCTCCGGGTTCTGAAGGCGGCCCCGGGCCCGATACGGCGGAGACCCGGCCCCGGGCCTTACAGCGGGATGAACTTACCGTTGCCTTCGGGAAGGCGGATGTGGAACTGGACCCCCGGAAATCCTATATTGCCAGCGAAGCCCAGCTTTTCACCGGCCTTTACGAGGGGCTTTTTTCTTATCATCCCATTTCTTTGGAACCCGTGCCCGGTGCGGCGGAAAAATGGGAAGTTTCGGAGGATAAAAAAACCTGGACCTTTACGATCCGGGATAACGCGGCCTACTGGAACGGCGACACGCTGCGGGCGGAGGACTTCCGGGCCGCCTGGATTTCCCTCCTGAACCCGGAACGGGAATCCCCCTATTCCGGCCTCTTTGACGTCATCCAGGGCGTCCGGGATTACCGTACCGGAAAGGTTGCGGACCCTTCCTCCGTGGGAATAAAAACCGCGGGGGATAAGACTCTTATCATCCGCCTCGCGTCGCCGGCATCTTTTTTCCCCCTCATGCTTTGCCACCATTCTTTTAGCCCGGTACACCCTTCGATGCTGGAAAATGAAGACTGGTCCGCCGCGCCGCCGCTGTCTAACGGGCCCTTTTACATTCTGGAACAGGATTCCTCGGAAGACGGCCTGAATAAACTGGTCCTGGCAAAGAACAGCCGCTATTGGGATTCCCAGCGGGTAAACCTAAACCAGATCACCATCCTCTACACCGAAGACGATGAGGAGGCCGCCGTCCTGTGGAATTCCGGGCAAGCCCGGTGGATAGCCGGGAATGTCAACCTGGAAACCCTGACGGACCGTTCCGGCATCATGGTGAACCCCATGTTCGCCACTTATTATTACTTTATCCGTTCTTCGGAAAAACCCTGGACGGATCACCGGGTCCGCCGGGCCCTTATCCTGGCCCTGCCCTGGGAAACCCTGCGTGAGGGCTATTACCTTCCCGCCGCCACCCTCATTTACCCCATCCAGGGCTACCCTAAGGTCGAGGGCCTAACCCTGACCGATGTGGACGAGAGTCTCCGCCTTTTAGAGGAGGCGGGCTTCCCCAAGGGGGAAGGGCTGCCGGAACTGGTGTTGCGGATCAGCCCCTCCCAGGACGCGGCCCGTATTGGGGAACTCATGGCCCTGGCCTGGAAGGAGAAACTGGGGGCGAAGGTACGGATCGAAGTGGTGCCCCACCGCCAGTACCTCCAGTCCCTCAAGGAGGGCGGCTACACGGTAGGTTCTTCGTCCTGGATTGGGGACTTTGCGGATCCCTATACCTTCCTTCAGATCTGGCGGCGGGATTCCAATCTTAACGACGCCCGCCTGAATGACTCGGACTACGAAGCTTTGATAGAAAAATCCATGATCCAGGAAGGGGCGGAACGTTTAGCCACCCTGGCGGAAGCGGAAAAGCTGCTCCTGGACCGGGGCACGATAATCCCCATCTCCTACAGCCCGGCCCTAAACATCGTGGACACCGGCGAACTGGACGGCTGGTACCCCAACGCCCTGGATATTCACCCCTGTCAGTTCCTTATCGTCAAGGGCTTCCGCCCCCTGCCCGGCGTGGCATTATTGCCATAGCGGCAGCCCGATGACGTGTCCCGGAGAAACCAACCGCCTACCACTCGGTAAAGGACCCGTCGTCGTTGTAGTACC
>JAISLT010000025.1 GCA_031277165.1 Spirochaetaceae bacterium | reverse complement strand
TGGACGAGGTCGGGGTTATCGGGCTGGGGCAGCTTGGCCTTATTGGCGTTGTAGATCAGCCTCCATTTGGTTGGATCCCCATAAGCCCAGGAACGGCCGGCGATATTCCAAAAACAATCCTTGGAAACATTCCAGGGACGGACCGTGTACTGGGCCGGAAGGGCCGGTATTTCCGCCACCACCGGGGCTTCGGTAACATTGGCCAAAACCTCGATAACCTGGCGGGCGGAACGGATCGCCCCGTCCCAGTCCTGCCCGGACCGGGAGGCATTGGCCGCGGCAAACAAGGTTTGGGCTTCGCCGTATTCCCGGGGATACCGTTCCGCGGCGCCCACAGACGCGGCCCAGGTAATACGGGTACGGGCCGCCTTGATAGCGTCATCGGCTTCTTTTATCTTTAATTGCAGGGCCACATATTCATCCGACAAGCGGGCATACTTTAGGGCTTCCTCCGCGTATTCGACGGAGGCGTCATAATCACCGTATTCATAGGTTTCCTGGGCCAGGTTCGTCAGCCGGACGCTTTCGATGAAATATTTATTGTTCCGTATACTCTGGGGAATGTCCGGAAGAGCATCGGAAGAGGCTGACTGGGCATAGGCGGCAACGGGAATAAAATCCAAGGTTTTGGTTCCCCGGGCCGGATCAACATCCCATAAATCGGACACGGACTGATAAAAACCGGAAAAATCAAAGGCCGGCGCGGAGGATGGTTCGATCCGGAAAAGTTCCGTTGGTTCGATAAATTCCGGTTCCGGCAACTCGGGTAACGCAAATACACCGGGCATAATGAAACCGGCCATTATCATCGCTGAAAGGATCGTCCTGCGATTCATAATGAACCTCCCCCTTCTATTTCTAACTCCGCCTGTTGTGCTTTTTCATCACTTTCCACCATTTTTTCTTCGGCAAGTTTTATGGCGATCTCCGCGGCCCGGCGTTTTTCCTCCGCGTTTTTAGCGGTATTGGCGAATTGGTATTCTGCCTGGACATAAAGTCCGGCAGCTTCAGGGTAATTTTCCTTCTTAAAAAGGCCCTCGGCCTGGTTATAAACTACCGAGGCGGCATCGAAGTCTTTCCTGGTCGCCACATTGGCCTTTACATCAAGGGCCGCCTGGCGTTCCGAAGCGGCGGCGGCTCCCCGCTCCGCGGCAAAGGAGATCCACCCTGTTTTAAGCACCAGGGCATAGAGGGATTGAATGTTTTCCGCCTCGCCCTGAAGGCCCTCCGTCCGCCCTTCCTCATAGGCGGCTATGGCCGCCAGACCCGACGTGTCGGCTTTCTCAAAATTGCGGGGATCGTAGGGTATGAAGTCCTGGCGCACAATCTCTTCCCGAATGTGATAGGCCGCGGTACCTGTTTTCAGAAGCCGGTACATGTCGAGGGCGAGGGCCGCGGAAGCCGCCGCGGCATAATACTCCTCCCCTTCGTATTGCCGGAGGGCCTCAAGGGCCTTTTCGTCCGCCGCAAGCAGGTGTTTCGGGGATAGGCTCTGAATCCCCTCATGAACCGCCGCGTCCCGGGCCTCTTGTATTTCCTTTTTCCGGGCATCGGCATAACGGGGCAGGGTTTTACGGAGGATCTCCCCGTAAGTGCCGGCGGCGGCCTTATACCGCTCCAGCGACGCCTGGGCATCACCCTGGGTATCCTTTTTGGCCTGTTCCCCGGCAGCCTGGAATTGGGACTCCGCATTTTTCCAGTCCTCAGGAAAATAAGCGGGGCCCTCAAAATCAATCACCTGCTGCCTGATCCGGTTCAGATCCGCAACGGCCCCGTCCAGGGCGTCAAGGATGGCCTGGTTCGGGGGGCCCTTGCTGGGGTCCGGTGCTGGTTCAGGAGGGGGAGTCTCCACAGGAGCCGGAGGCTCAGGGGGCTCCTCTACTACAGGCGGAGGGCTGCCGGCGCAGGACGCCAGCAGGAAGACCAGCAATCCCCCGAAAACAAAATATACTATTAATGATTTAATTTTCATGAACAACTCCTCTAAAATTGCTTAACATACTTAAATAGCCCATACCTCCTGAATAAAATCCCAAGAGCATTTCCCATCGAACCGGAGGTTTCGAACCTTTGGTTCGCACTAACCGAGTTTTGGGAAATGCTCATCAGACTTTGAATTTAATTCATCTTCAAATATAATGGATTTTATTTTCTCCCACAAGTAAAGTACCCGGTCATGGGATATTTTCATGGTAAGCGAGGGTTTTATGCAGGATATTAGTTTTGATATATTAAAATGTTACGGAATCCTTTCGGAGGAGAGAAACGGCTGGAAAAGGGAGGTCAACCTGGTTTCATGGAACGGCCGGAATCCTAAAATTGATATCCGTGACTGGGCGCCGGGGCACGAAAAGGCGGGAAAGGGCATCACCCTAAGCCGGGAAGAGGCGGTAAAATTGGAGAATTATTTATCCGAAATCCTGGCGGAACCGGAAAGGGACCTCCGGTAATCTCAGGGCTGAGACTTAACGTTCTCCCAAAGAGGCGATGGCAGTCTGGGTCATCCGGTCGCAGCGTTCATTGTACCGGTTCCCCGCGTGGCCCTTAACCCATTTCCAGGTAACAGCAAAATTTCCCGCAAGTTTGTCCAAACGCTGCCATAACTCCTGGTTCTTAACCGGTTCTTTGCCGCTTGTCCGCCAGCCCTTCATCTTCCAGTTCTGAATCCAGGAACTCATGCCCTTTTGGACATACTGGGAGTCGGTATAAACCGTTACGGAGTCCGGAGGCGGGTTGAACCGGGACAATTCCTCCAGGGCGGCAATCACGGCGTAGAGTTCCATGCGGTTATTGGTGGAATTCCTTTCCGCCCCCCATTTTTCCACCAGAACATCCGGCGATCCGGCCTTGTCCCCCGGAAGCGCGCCGGTATTTTCCCCGCCATCCCCGATGATAACATAGGCCCACCCGCCGGGGCCGGGGTTGCCGGAACAGCCTCCGTCGGTATAAATTTTTACCCGCATGATTACCGGTATCATGCACAAAAACCCGGATAAAGTCAAATCCGGGCCGGAACCCATGCCGCGGCCCCTCTTTTGGGGGTGAAACCTTCTTATCATTCATTTTTGATCTTGCCGTACCGGCTTCAATTTAGTATTTTATATGAGAGCCTCATTCATGTGGGGCAACAATCCATTTCATATTATACCGGTTCGACCCAGATTAAAGAGAGAATTTCTGGGAATATCTGAAAACCGGGGATAAAGCGGACTAAGTCCGGAGGAGAAAAAGAATCATGGCGAAACAATTATTGTTCAACGAAGAGGCCCGCCGCAAATTGCTCGCGGGGGTTGAGCAGATCTCCAAGGCCGTTAAGGTCACCCTGGGCCCTAAAGGGCGGAATGTTCTTTTGGACAAAAAATTCGGCGCACCGACGGTAACAAAGGACGGCGTTTCGGTGGCAAAAGAAGTAGAACTTGCCGATCCCTATGAAAATATGGGCGCCCAGCTCCTCAAAGAAGTGGCAACCAAGACCAATGATGTCGCCGGGGACGGCACCACCACCGCCACGGTACTGGCCTATTCTCTGGTCAAAGAGGGGCTCAAGTCGGTAGCCGCCGGGATGACCCCCATCGAACTGAAACGGGGGATCGATAAGGCGGTGGATATCGCCGTTGAGGAGATCAAGAAAAATTCCAAGGAAATTAAGGACAAGGAAGAAATTTCCCATGTCGCCTCGGTTTCCGCCAATAATGATTCTGAAATAGGCAATACCATTGCCGATGCCATGGAGAAGGTTGGTAAAGACGGGGTTATCACCGTTGAGGAATCCAAAACCATGGATACCAC
>JAISLT010000022.1 GCA_031277165.1 Spirochaetaceae bacterium | reverse complement strand
AGTCACGATACGCTGGAGGATCCGGATAAAAGAAAATCCCTCATGGAAAAAAGGCACTTCCGGGGTTCCACCGTGGTGCTCTCCGTTCCGGGAGAAGCCCCCCGGAATGACCGGAGGATCCGGCTTCGCATTTCGGTATATAACGACGGCGCCGACGCGGAGGCCCAGCGTAAATTAATGGAAGACTTTACCGAACGGAGTTTTGCCTTCAAGGACGGCCGGGACCTGGAGGAATTTTTCAGGACCCCCCGGAGCAGGCGGAACGGAATCCCCTATGAAGAGGGCCTGTGCTTTTACCACCTTAACGCGCTGCGGGAACAGTGCAAACGGAATAAGATACTGCTGGACACGGCGATTAAAAGTTCCCGTTCCGGGGAATCGGTGGTAACCACCCTGTGGTTCGGGTTTTAGTAATTACCGGCGGTCCGCCGGGCCCGCCCGTAAGCGGGGCGCTCTTCCGCCGTAGGACAGTCTTCTTTACAGGGAGGATTTTCCGGCGGCGCCGGTAAATAGAATTTTTACCGCCTCCCTTAGGTTCCCCGCCCCTTGAAAGCTCCGGGGTTTTTCCTTAAGGCTTGGACGGGGGCCCACAAAGCGGGTAAAGCCCAGGTCCTGGGCGGTTTTAATCCGGCCGGGGAGGCGGTGTACGGGCAGAACCTCCCCTGCCAGGGAGAGTTCCCCTGCGATGGCGGTCTTGGCCGGCAGGGGAATACCGGTCCGGGCGGAATAGAGGGCCGCCGCCAGGGCCAGCTCTATTCCCACTTCGGCAATACGGATGCCGCCGGCCACATTTACGTACAGGTCCTGGTTGGAAAGCCGCAGGGAAAGGTGCTTTTCCAGGGAGGCGGCTACCCGGGATACCCGGGCGCTTTCGATGGAACCGGAAAACACCCGGCTGATGCTTCCCTTCACGGGAACCGTCAGGGCCTGGATCTCCACCAGCAGGGAACGGGATCCCTCCAGTACCGCCGCGGTGGCTATTCCCGCGGGGGATTCCCCCTCCCTCCGGACCAGAAAAAGCAGGGATGGATCTTCCACCGCCCTAAGGCCCTGCTCCCCCATGGTAAAAATACCGGTTTCGTCCACGGATCCAAAGCGGTTTTTGACCGCCCTAAGAAACCGGCATTCTCCTCCGCCGTCGCCCTGTTCAAAGTACAGCACCGTGTCCACCATATGTTCCAAGGTTTTCGGCCCCGAGATAAGCCCGTCTTTGGTGACATGGGCGGCCAGGAACAACGCAGCGCCATGCTCTTTTATCCAGGAAATAAGCTCGTAGGCGGAAAACTTCATTTGGTTCACCGTCCCCGGCACGGGGCCGGCCTCATCGGTATGGAGGGTTTGGGCGGAATCGGCCATAACCAGCAGGGGTTTTACCGAATCCAGGATGGCCAGGATATCCCCCACCTTGCCGGTACAGCAGAGTTCAATCCGGTCCAATTTTGCCGAAAGGCCTAGCCGGTCCGCCCGCATCCGTACCTGGCCGGCGGATTCTTCCCCTGATATGTAAAGGACCCGCCCGGAGCTTTCAGCCGCCGCCGCAGTCTGGAGGAGCAGGGTGGACTTTCCTATTCCCGGTTCGCCCCCCAGCAGTATGGCGGAGCGCTTCATTATCCCGCCCCCCAGCACCCGGTCCAATTCGTCGATGCCGCTGCTTATGCGCTTTCCTTCGCCGGGGTCCACCGCAGAAAGGGGAAGGGACCGGGGGGCCCCCGGGTCTGCCGGAGCCCGGCTCCCCGGAGACGGGGCGGTTTCTGCCAGGGTATTCCATTCCCCGCATTCGGGACACCGGCCCAGCCATTTAGCCTCTTCGTGGCCGCAGGAAGTGCATCTAAAAATCAGGCCTCCGTGCTTCTTCATACCAGAGACAGGGTATCAGATACGGGGCAATTCTTATATACCGTAGATTTAGGTTTCGTTAATATTTATCGACAGGCAGATTATTTCCTCCTCAAAGACCAAAAAGGGTATGCAGAGCATCCTAAGCCGTTCATCGGGGATAACCACGCTGTGGGCCTTGCCGTATACAACCTTGGGAAGGGAAATGGTAATACGGAACAGATCCTCCAGGTTTTTTTTCACATTCCCCGCTATAATATTAACCAGTTCCCCTACGGCGTCGATCATTTCGGTGCTGGAAACGGCCGCGGTGGTTTCCGCCAAAATTCCGGTTATTTTTGCCGCCGTGGAATATTTCATCGAGATAGCCACCATTCCCTGGACTCCCCCGGTCAAGGCAATGACCCCCGATATATCCCAGTCAAGAAAAGTTTCTTTCCCGGCAAAGTAAGCCCGGTCAGGTTTTGAATCGCAGTTAAACATCTCCTTAAAGACGGCGGTGCAAACCTGAACAAAGGGATCGATATATTGTTTCATCACCTAAAAGTGTACAATCCTTCCGGGGGATAAGCAAGCAGAGAAACCAAAAAAACAGACGGAACGGCGCCCATCCGCTGATCCTACGCCGATAATAAACGATTTAACCTTCTTACAAAATTCGCCGGATCCTTCAGCTTAATTCCCTCCACAAGCAGGGCCTGGTCAAGCAACACCCCCGCAATGTCGGCGATCCGCTCCTCATCCCCGGTGTTTTTAAGGGAAAGAACAATGGGGTGCTCCCCGTTGACTTCCAGTATGGGTTTAATATCCGGCATCTCCGCCTGGCCCATGGCCTTAAGCATCTGGGCCATCTGCATGCTGGGGTCGTTTTCGTCCGCCACTATGCAGGAGGGGGAATCGTGGAGCCGCCGGGAAAGTTTTACATCCTTAACCCGATCCCCCAGGGCTTTTTTGATCTTTTCGATGACGGGTTTGGCTTCCTTTTCCGCCTGTTTGTCCTGTTTTTCCCCCAGTTCCTCGTCCGCCCCGGCCCGGTTTACCGCCTTAAGATCCCAGTGCTTGGTTTCCATTTTACCATCGGTCCCCGGCAGTTCCCTGTGGTAACTGTGGAGGGAGGGGATGACAATATCGTCGATCTCGTCATCCATAATAAGGACTTCCAGATCCTTGGCCTTGTAAGCTTCCAGCAGGGGCGAAGCCCTAAGGGTTTTCTCGTCCCCCCCGGTAATATAGTAAATGTTTTTCTGGTCCCCCTTCATCCTGGTAAGATAATCGGCAAAGCTGGTCCAGCCCTCCACGGCGGTGCTTTTAAACCGCACCAGGTCCTGCAGGGCTTCGCGGTTCGCATAATCCTGGTACAGCCCCTCCTTAAGGGGCCGGTTAAAGTTGACAATAAAGGTTTCCCACTTTTTTTTATTTTCCCCGGAGGCGGAGGCCGCATCCGCCAGGGATTTAAATTCCCCCAGCAGCTTCTTTACCGAAGCGTTCTTAATGTTCATAAGAATTTTATTCTGCTGCAGTATCTCCCGGCTTACATTAAGCGGCAGATCCTCCGAATCGATTACCCCCCGGATAAACCGAAGGTACGGGGGCATAAGTTCCTTGTCGTCGTCGGTAATAAACACCCGCTTTACATAGAGTTTAACCCCCGGCTTATAGTCCACATTGTACATGTCAAAGGGGGCCTTGGAGGGAATGTAAAAGAGGGTGGAGTATTCCAGGGTTCCTTCGGCCTTGGTATGGACATAATGGAGCGGGGCATCGTCCCCGTAGGAAATGCCCTTGTAAAATTCAATATAATCCTCTTCCTTTAGGTCTTGTTTGGATCTGCACCAGATTGCCTGGCCGGAGTTGATCCGGTCCGTCTTGGTTTTGCTGCCCTTTTCTTTGCCCTTGTCGTCGTATTCTTTTTCATCGTAGGTAAGGAAGATTGGAAAGGCCACATGGTTAGAGTACCGTTTAACAATATCTTCGATGGTCCAGCGGTTGGCATATTCCAGCCCCTCTTCGGTAAGGTGGAGTATAACCGTGGTTCCCTGTTCTTTCCGGTCCGCTGTTCCGGGGGCCTCTTCGATGTCGTAGCTGTCCTGGCCTTCGCTGGACCACTGCCAGGTCTTTTCTTCCCCGGCCTTGCGGCTTAGCACCTCGATACGGTCCGCCGCCATAAAGGCCGAATAGAACCCCACCCCAAACTGGCCGATAAGGTTCGAGTCTTTTTTTGCATCGGCGCTGAGTTTTTCCAAAAACGCCTTGGTTCCCGACCGGGCTATGGTTCCCAGGGATTCTTCCAGATCGGTTCCGTTCATCCCTATGCCGTTGTCGGAAACCGTTAAGGTCTTTGCATCCTTATTAAAGGCAATGTCTATCCGGGGTTCAAAGCTAATGGATTTGTACGCATCCTCCGCCACGGTAAGGTACTTTAACTTGTCCAGGGCGTCGGATGCGTTGGAAATTAACTCCCGCAGGAATATTTCCCGGTTGGAATACAATGAATGGATAATAAGATGAAGCAGCCGGCTTACTTCTGTTTGGAATTGGTGCTGTGCCATAGAAGACTCCTAAAGTCCATTAAAATAAAGCCTTTTCAAAACATACGGGGTTTAAAAAGACCTGGAACGTTTCCCAAGAACCAAAGTTTGGGGAACTCCCTATTCAGCGATGCTTTCCTAAAACTTCAATTTTGGGAAAGCAACTTTAGCATATAAAATACACAAAAAAGCTCTTCCGGGCAAGGAAAATTCCTGCAATCTAAAGAAAATTTTGCGCAGATTAGCCCCGGCCTTCCAATCACCGTGGTTTTAGGCACGGTCCACCGGGGGTTTTAGATGTTCCGCCAGCAGTTCCTTCATGCCCTGGGGGATCGCCGTGGTCTGTTCTGTGTTAAAATCGTAGTGAACTATGACGGCATTTCCCTGGACGCAGAGCCTGCCGGTCTGCCAGGCTTCGTGGTAGACGGTGAAGGACTTAACCCCTATCCGGCTTATCCAGGTGCGGACTTCCACGGTGGACTGAAAGTACAGCTGATCCACATAATCGTAATCCGTATGGGCCATAATAAGGGGAAAGGTTTTACGGGAAAGCTTAAGATCCGGATCAAATAACTTAAAAATAGGATTCCGGGCAAGCTCGAACCACACCACCGGGACGGTGTTGTTAATATGCCCCAGGATATCCATGTCCCCAAACCGGGGGGTGACGGTAATGCTAAACATACCGCCAGTATAGCGCAGGTTCCGGGGCTCTTCAAGGCGGATTTTTTTGTGCCGGCCGGGCCAGGGCATGGGCGGCACATTCAAAATCCCTTTTTTCCGGGGCTTTCCCAAAACTTCAGTTTTTGGGAAAGCCCCTTCTTCCGCCTTTGCGTACCGGCAGGTATATGCTAGAGTTGTCCCATGGACGGAAACTGCGGATCAAAAACGGTGTGCTTTCCGCCGGATCATGGATCCCCATGATGCATGGCGCCCTGCAGGAGCTTCTTCAGCTTATCGAAGCGGCCTTCCCCGTGCCGGGCCGCTTTCGCCCGGGGCTGCCCGGGGATGTGGCGGAACTTTCCCGGCTTCTTACCCGCTCCCGGTCAGACCGGAAGGGGGGATACCTAAACCAGCCCAAGCTGCTTTCCGCGTACCTCCGTTACTTTCTGCCCTGGAATGTTTTTAGGCTCCACCGGCTTTTTTCCTTCGGCGCCGGGGGCCCTTCCACCGCCGCCGGGGAAGCCCTTCCCCTGGGTTTAACCGGGGGCAGCGCCATCACGGACATTGGTTCCGGCCCCCTTACCCTGCCCGCCGCGCTGTGGCTGTTCAGGCCGGAACTGCGGGGACTAAACCTGGAATTCCGCTGTGTCGATAAGTCCGGTTCCGCCCTGGAAGCGGGGAAACAGCTTTTAGGGGCCCTGGCGGCGGCAGGGGGCGGCGGGGCCTGGAAGATTAGGACCATCCACGGTCCCCTGGACACCCCCATCCGGGGCGAAGGGGCGGCCCTGGTAACGGCGGTAAATGTCTTTAACGAAGTGTACCGGTTTGATGACAGTCCCCGGGAGCTTAGCCTTGCCGGGGAACGGGCCGCGGAGCTTCTGGAGCGATCCTCCGCCAGGGAGGGATCGATCCTGGTGATGGAACCGGGGGTCCCCGGCTCCGGGGCCTTTATCGCCGCCCTGCGCAATGCCCTGCTTAAACGGGGGAGGAAGATCACCGCCCCCTGTACCCACGGGGGACCCTGTCCCCTGCCCGGGGAAGGGCGCGGAGGGGAAGTACCGCCGGGTTCCAGGGCCCATTCCCGGCCCTTCCCCGGTCCCGCCGCCGGGGGCCGCAGAACCGCCGGGGGCAGGGCAAAATGGTGCCACTTTGCCTTTGACACCACGGAGGCCCCGGTGGAACTGCACCGGCTTTCCGCCGCCGCGGGGATCCCCAAAGAACGGGCGGCGTTCAGCTTTCTGCTGGCGGGGCCCGCGGGAAAGGCCCCGGAGCTCCCCGGCGGCGAAACACCGGATCCCCCGGTGGTCCGCATACTCTCCGATCCCTTTCCCCTGCGGGAATTCTCCGCCGCCGCAGGAAGGGCCGGCCAATGGGGACGCTACGGCTGTTCGGACCGGGGGCTGGTACTGGTGGCGGGAAACCGGGACGAAACAGAAAGGGCCGGTCCGGGGACCATGGGGGCGGCGGTTCTTACGGACCTGCGGGATCCAAAAACGGGGGCTCCCGTGGCGGCGCTCCCCTTTTTATAAGCAGACTCCGCCGTTTCCGTTGACATTTTGGGACACCGCATCTACCCTTATGCCAGTGGTCTGCGGCGCCCGGGAATTTTTAGCCGGTGCGCAAAATTAAATCCATGGAGTATATTACGGAAAAACAGCTTTTCTTGCTGCTCTGCCTTGGTTTGTCCCTGGCGGGGGGATGTGTAAAACAAAAAAGTTCCGGGGAGCTTCCCCAAAAACAGGGGATTATTCTGGGGTTTTCCCAGATTGGGGCGGAAAGCGCCTGGAGGACCTGCCATACCCGGTCGGTCAAAGAGGCCGCGGCCCAGGCGGGGGTACAGCTTCTTTTTTCAAACGCCGAACAGAAACAGGAAAACCAGATCAGGGCAATCCGGTCCTTTATTGCCTACCAGGTGGACGTTATTGCCTTCGTTCCCATTGTCTCCGGCGGCTGGGACAATGTACTTATGGAGGCCCGGGACGCGGGGATCCCCGTACTGGTGACGGACCGGAAGATAGACTCGGACGAGGGGCTCTACGCGGGCTTCATAGGTACAGACAGCATCGCCGAAGGAAGAAACGCCGGGCTGTTTCTGCTGGAAAAATTCAAAGAACCCCTGGAAAGGGGCGGGCCTATCCGCATTGTGGAACTAAGCGGCACCGTCGGTTCTTCGGCGGCCACGGGCAGGGCGGAAGGTTTTAGGGAGGTCCTGGCCCCCTATCCTCAGTTCCAGATCGTCCACAGCGCATCCGGGGATTTTTTACGCTCCAAGGGCTATGAGCTGATGCAGTCGATCCTGGCATCCTATTCAAACATCGACGTGATCTTTTCCCATAACGACGGCATGACATTGGGGGTTCTGGATGCGGTAAAAGAAGCGAGCCTTAAACCCGGAACGGATATGGCCATTGTCACCGTGGACGCGGAACAGGCGGTCATCAACGCCCTTATACGGGGAGAGGTAAACTGCGTCATCGAATGTAACCCCAAGCAGGGACCCGGGATTATACGGCTGGCCCAGACCCTGGCCCGGGGAGAAAGCATATCCCGGCTTATCCATGTGGACGAAACGGTGTTTTACGAATGGGACGATCTTTCCGCCCTGCCGCCCAGGGGCTACTAGATGCTCCGGCGTCTGCTTCCGTGGCTTAGATCTTTTTTTGTCGGCTCCAGCATTAAAAAAAACATAAAGACCTCCCATGTGGTTATTATTGGCTTTATGCTCCTGCCCCTGCTTTTAAGCGTGGTCATGTCCCTTTACAACACGATTACCTACGACAAGCTTATAACCAACGTCAATAAAACCAACAGGCTTAATCAGATTGTCAAGACCGGGATCACCAACGAACTGTGGGATATTGTGGCGGGAAATAAATCCTTTAACAGGGGAACCCAATATGACATTATCCGGGACATAAACCACAGGCTTGGAAATATTATGTCCACCACCACCGCCATAGAAAACCGCCAGCTTTTGGAAGTGGCCGGCCGGGCCATGGGCACCCTGGAGCGGTATGTGGACCGGCTGGGGCTTCAAATGGAAAGGTCCTATCCGGTTATTGAGAACGAACAAATTCTGGACGAGATTAGGGGAGTGTCCCTGCTGGTGTCGGAGATCCTCCAGGACTTCATTGTCCTGGAAATTGAATCGTCCGCGGCGGCAAACGAAGAAATAAAACGCCGGGCCTTTATTGTCGGTTTTGTGGAGCTGGCGGTTATCGGGGCGGTAACGGCCTTTTCGATCTTTGTGCAGATGTCGACGGCCGCCAATGTGGAACGGTCCATCGGCTCCCTGGTTTCCCTTTCGTCGAGCATCGCCGAGGGGGACCTGAGCGCCAGGGCGGAGGTTCCCCGGGTAAAGGAATTGAATACCCTGACGGAAAATCTTAACACCATGGCCGGCAAAATTAAGGGGCTTATTGAAGCGAACATCGAGGAACAGCGGAATCTGCAGAAGTCCGAAATGAAGGCCCTCCAGGCCCAGATAACCCCCCATTTTTTGTACAATACCCTGGATTCAATCATCTGGCTTGCCGAGGGAAACCAGTACGCCCAGGTGGTTGCCATTACCCGGGCCTTTTCAAATTTCTTCCGGATCTCGCTGAACCGGGGCAACGAATGGCTTAGCGTGGCCGGTGAATTCCAGCATGTGGAAAGTTACCTTACTATCCAAAAAATACGGTACAGGGATATACTGGATTATTCTATTGAGTATGAACGCGGCATGGCGGATAAGGTGATACTAAAGCTCCTGCTCCAGCCCCTGGTGGAAAACGCCCTTTACCACGGCATAAAAAACAAGCGGGGAAAGGGAACCATCGTAATCAAGGGCTGGCTGGAAGAGGGTCATATCTGTTTTAGCGTGGAGGACAACGGCATAGGTATAGGGCAGGCAGATTTGGAACGGATCCGGGCGCAGCTTAAGGCGCCGCCGAACCTGGAACCGGGCAGTTCGGCCTACGGCCTTTACAATGTCAACAAAAGGCTGGAATTGTACTATAACCGCCAGGATCTGCTGGAGATAAGCAGCGTTTATACGGAGGGAACCAGGGTAAGGGTAAAAATCCCCGAGGTATACAAGGACGGGACGGGGCATTAGCCCCCGGAAAAGAGGATGTACAAGGTTTTTTTGGCGGAAGATGAAATTGTAGTCCGGGAAGGAATTAGAAACACCATCCCCTGGGAAACCACATCCTATACCCTGGCGGGGGAGGCCCCCGACGGGGAAATTGCCCTTTCCATGATCCAGGAAATTAAGCCGGATATTTTGATCACCGACATTAAAATGCCCTTTATCGACGGACTTACCCTTTCAAAGATCGTAAAGAAGACCCTGCCATGGATAAAAATAATTATCCTCTCGGGCCACGATGAATTTGAGTATGCCCGGAAGGCCATTTCCGTGGGGGTGGAAGAATACCTGCTTAAACCCATATCGGCCAAGGATATGATTCAGGCCCTGGACACGGTGGCATCCCGGATCGACAGGGAAAAAGAAGAGCTCCTAAGCATAGAACACTTAAAACAACAGGTGCAGTCCCATGCGGAAATGCTCCGGGAGGCGGCCCTGGAAAACCGGACCAGGGCCGCCTCCGGGGAAACACCGGAGGCCGCAAGTTCCCAGGGGATAAGCCGGGACAGCTTCCTTGACGCCACAAAACTGCTTGCGGTGGACGGGGATTCTCTGTGGACAAAATTCCGGTACGGCTCACGAAAGGACATTGACGGCATTACCAGGGACTGTGCGGCCCTTCTGGGGGAAAATTCCGGCGATGATCATATCCTGGAATATTTTATCCTGGGGGAACTTATTGTGATCGCCGCGAAGGTCGTGGAAGAAATGGGCGGCGACATCAAGGATGTGATCCCCTTCAGCTTAAACCGAAGGACAATTAACGAAATTATACATTCCCGGGATGTTTTTTACGGGAAGATCCGATCCCTTTTTAATGCGGTCATAGAATTCCGGGACTCCCATACCGACGGCAGATACCGGTCGGTTATTTTAAAAGCCCGGGAATATATCGATCAAAATTTTGAGGACCCGGAAATTTCCCTTCACGGGACCGCCTCTTACGTGGGGATCAGCCCGAACCATCTTAGCACGGTCTTTTCCCAGGAAACCGGAGAGACCTTTATAGAATACCTTACCAGGGTACGGCTTGAACGGGCCAAGCATCTGCTGGAAAACACCCCCATGAAGAGCGCCGACATAGCCTGCAAAACGGGGTTCAGCGATCCCCACTACTTTAGTTTTATTTTTAAAAAGAACACCGGCCTTTCTCCCCGGGAGTACCGGGCATCCCTGCATCCCGGCGCTTGAACCCGGCGTTTGACAATCCGGCGATTGAACCATTGACAAAAATGCCAAAATGGGGCTATAAATTTTCCGGGGGAATGTATGAACAAGATCATCCCTATGGCAGCCCTGGGTATAGCAGCCGGCCTGGCAGCGGCGCCCTCGATAGGCGCCCAGACCTTGGCAATTGACAAGGCCGAAGCACTGATCGACCGGTACGTAACAAGCCCCGGGGAAATGCGCGATAGAGCCTGGGAAAACGCCAAAGGAAAATGGGACTCGGTGGAACTAATTGATCAAAGGGAATTACCCGATGGAAGAATAGAATATACATTAAAGTATTCCGTGGATCAAAGAACGCGGATCTATACCACAGAAACAAAAAATACAATAAACGGCCCAAAAAATGTGACGGTTGCCAAATTAGGACCGCTCAGCGGCCCCAATGAAAATTTATCCGCCCATGATGCGGAAAGACTCATAGCCCAATGTAAAGAATGGTATAGAACCGACGCTGATTACCGCAGGATAATAGATATTCTTGAAAGAGAGGTTGTTACAAAACTACAGTATGATTGGCAGGATTTTCTGGGAATTGAAGAGCACACCTATGAACAGGCGCTGCGGCTTGGGGTGGGGGTCTGCGATGTCTATGCAAGCCTGGTTGTAACCGTATTAACGAAGGCCGGGTATACCGTTGAAAAATGGTCCTCAGAAACAGGATCCCATGCGTGGAACCGGGTGATAATGCGGGACGGCCGAATACTGTATATTGACGCAACCTGGTACGACAATAACTATGACAACCATCCTTCAATCAAGAACCAAGAGGCCTATGAACCCTATTATATCACATACGATAGATCGTTCTTTGAGCATGGGTATCACGGGACTATCAATATGCATGGCGGCTGGCCGGATGCTGTTAAAAAATAGAGCTGTTCAGAAACTGAAGTTTCTGAACAGCAGCCGCTTAAAACAAATACCCCTATGAAAGAATGGCTTGATCTGGTTGTGACCTTCATAAAAATCGGCATTTCCACCTTTGGGGGCGGGTATGCCATGGTGCCGGTCCTGGAACGGGAACTGATCAAAAAAAGGGGCTGGATCACCATGACCGAGGTGATGGATTATTATACCATCGCCCAGGTAACTCCCGGTATTATTGCGGTGAACATCGCCACCTTTGTGGGCTATAAACGCCGGGGGGTGCCGGGGGGCATTGCCGCCACCGGAGCCTTTATACTGCCCGGAATCCTCTTTATGACGGCGGTGTCGCTGTTTATCAGCCGCTTTGCCGAATATGCGGCGGTCCAGCACGCCTTCGCGGGGATCCGGGTTGCGGTGGGGGCGCTGATCCTCGATACGATACGGAAACTTATCCTGGAATTGTTTAAGAAAGAAAAAGCTCCTGCCGCCGGGGAAAAACCCCGGGTGAAACCACAGGGGCGGCATGTATTTACCGCCTGCGTTTTTGCGGCGGCCTTTCTGCTTTCCGTACTGTTAAGCCCTTCGCCGGTGTGGATTGTGGCCGGTGCGGCTCTGGCGGGATTTGTGTTTTTCCGGCGGGGGCCCAGGCCCCCGGATGGGTCCGGGGGTAAATCGTGAGCCTTTTTGTGCTCTATGCCGAATTTTTAAAGATTGGCCTTTTTAGCATAGGCGGGGGGCTTGCCACCCTGCCCTTCCTGTTTGAACTGGCGGCCCGGTACGATTGGCTTAGCCCGGAAAAACTGGGGGATTTTCTGGCCATAGCCCAGTCCTCACCCGGGGCCATGGGAATGAACATGGCCGCCCAATCGGGCTTTGCCGCCGCCGGTATTCCCGGCGCCTTTATTGCTGCCCTGGGTTTGGTAAGCGTGCCTATCCTGGTCATTATTATCGCCGCCCGGATGCTGGAGAGCGTTAAGGAAAGCCGGGCCGTGGGGGCGGTTTTTTCCGGCCTCCGTCCGGCGGCGGCGGGCCTTATCAGTGCCGCCGGTTTTGGGGTATGGAAACTGTCACTGTACGACGGCGCCGCCCCGGTCTGGTATAGGGCGCTGCGCCCCAGGGAGGCCCTGCTTTTTACCGTATTTTTTGCACTGATATGGAAATTCCAGAAACATCCCATCGTATATATCGCCGCGGCGGGAATAGCCGGGGTGGTTTTGCGCTTTTAGAAACATCCCACCTCTAAAGCTGCTTTCCAAAAAGCTAAAGTTCCGGAAAAGCCCCATCGTCCATCAAAAATTCGCCGGCCTTATCCGGGTTGATTATTTCCAAGGAGACATCCCGGTACTGTTCCAGGAACCACCGGGGAAACTTGTATTTGGCGGAGGGATTCCACTTAAATTCAAAGGCCCTAAGGATGCCGCCGGATTCTTCGATATAGTCGATATAGTCAATTTCTTTCTGGCTGCTGGTCCGCCAGAACCAGACGTTCAACACCCCCGGTCATAGGCGGCTTTTTTTCCGTTCCGCCACAAAAAAATGTTCCCATAACGCACCGGTGTCCCTTCGGGTTTCGGCAAGGGAAAAATCCGCAATAAGGGCGTTGCGACCTTTGGGCCGCGGCAAGCCGCGGGGTATTAAACCAGACTTTCGAATGA
>JAISLT010000092.1 GCA_031277165.1 Spirochaetaceae bacterium | reverse complement strand
TACGGTTAGTCCCGGACCGATGGGAACCGCTCCACCGGGGGCTATGTCCTTTTCCTCCCCCGCCGGGGGTTTGATTCTCCAGGTGTCCGGGGAAAGGTTTTTTATCCCCCAGAGGCTGGGGTTGTTTTTATTCATCACTACATCCCCCAATACGCTGCGGTAATCGTCGTTGTCTTTGACGATATGGCAGGCGTACAGTTTTTTTCCGGGGAACAGGGGGATACTGTACTGCATCGACCCCTGTTTGATGCCAAGACGCCGGGGATAACTAAAGGAGGAACCGCAGCCGGAACAGACCAGGCCCGCCCCGGCATCGCTGCCCTGCAAAAACAGCGCCCTGCCGCAGGAGGGGCAGCTTACATACCATTCGTCCCGCAGCCGTACCAGCAGTTTTTGCCAGTCGTTTTCTATCATGCGGACCTGGGGGTTCTTCATTCCCCTGGAAAAAGAAAGAACAAAGGCGTCCCTGAAAAAATCCGGGAACAGGGGCCAGAGTTTGATCACGTTGTTGTGGACGCCGTTCACCGGCCGGTTCGACTCGTCATCGGGATCGTAGACAAAAACGGGGCTGGTTCCGAACAACTCCATTTCCCGCTTTTCCGTCATGCAGGGAAGCTTTTCGTAGGCCGCGCCCTGAAGCGGACTGTGCCGGAAAAACAGCTTGAAGAGGACCACCGCCAGGGAGTGGCAGTCCGTCCGCTCCGAAGGGTGGGCGTCTCCCCGGACAATTTCCGGCGCCATGTAGCCGGGTTTGCCCCCCACGCCGCCGGAATTCACCTTGCCGTCGGGGGTTATGTTGTCGTTGTCGCAGATCAGCACATCGCCGGTTTTGGTATTGATAAAAAAGTTGCCGTCGTTCAGATCCTGATAACTCAAACCCTTGCGGTGCAGGGAACGGAACGCGTTTACCAGATTAAGGGCCGCCAGGATCATCACTTCGGTGGAAGCAAAGGCCACTTTGTTTCCGGTTCTGTCTTTGGCGTTCAAAATAGCCGGAAAATCGGTAAACTCCGGGGGACGCAGGGCCATCACATAGCCAAAACTCACGATTTTTCCGGTTTTAAGGTCCTCCGTCAAAAACCGGGGCCAGAGGAATTTGTCGTCCGAAGCAAGGCTGCGCTCGTCTTCCTCGATATTCCGCCGGATATTATCTTTAAACGCCTCTTTGTCCTTCAAATGGCAGGTATACCATTTAAGGGCATAGGGTTTTCCGTTGACGCTTACCTCGTATACCGTTCCCTGGCCGCCCCGGCCCAGAAGTTTTACGACAATGGCTTCCCCGCCGCCCTGGAGGGCTATCTTACGGGCTTTCTGAAATTCCACCATCTATGCTTCCTTTTTCAGTATGTTTTCCATAGGAGAACATACCATGAATTAATATTCACTTCAAGTATCAATAATATTCCGGTTTGTTTCCTAATAGAATACATTTGATGGATCTAGGAAAGGTTTTTGTTCACAACATGAAAAAATACCGTAAATTGGCGGGGCTTTCTCAGGAAAAACTCGCGAGTTTGTGCGGGGCTTCCCATTCGTTTATCAGGCAGCTTGAATGTGGCAGTAAATATCCATCTTTCACTTTTATCGGGAAACTTGCTTCCGCCTTGCAAATTCCCGCTTCTTTTTTATTTTTTGGCACAGACGATGAAAAAAATCAGCTAAAACAGAAAGAGAGAATAGAGACGGAACTTGTGGAAAAAATCGCCCGGACGGTACATTCGGCACTTTCCAGGTTGTAAGAACACCGCCCCCGGTTCCGTACCGGAATCCGGCTTATGGATTTTCCACCACCCTGTTAGTTTTGGCGGCTGCCCCGGACACAGGGTACAGTTTCTTCCTGCTCCATTCACCCAGGATGCTTTCCGGCTCCGCCGCCAGGGCCCGGATCAAAAGTTCCGCCCCCCCTTCCAGGGCGGCGTCCAAGGCCGGGGTTTCGGCGGCGGTAAAATCCGCCAGTACCCAGCCGGTCACATCCCCCCCGCTGCCCGGGGGCCCTCCCTCGCCGGGGAGCCGGCCCGGCGGGCGGCCTATGCCGATCCGGAGCCGCCAAAAATCGGCGGAGCCCAAATGGGCCTTTATTGAACGGAGTCCGTTGTGTCCCCCCAGACCGCCGGCGTATTTTAGCGAAATTGTGCCCAGGGGCAGTTCCAGCTCATCATGGACCGCCATAATCCGGGGGGGATCCAGTTTATAAAACCCCGCCGCTTTTTGCACGGCCTCCCCCGAAAGGTTCATGTATGTTTCCGGCATAATAAAATGGATCCGGTCCGGGCCTGCGCCAAAACCGGCGGCGCCGCTTTCCCTGGCTTTAACGCCGTAGAGGGCCTTAAATTTTTTCTGCCACCCCAGGGCATTAAAAAACGGAAGCCGTTCCGCCAAGAGCCGTCCCGCATTGTGGCGGTTGTTTCTATACCCCGGGCCGGGGTTCCCCAAAAAAACGATAAGGCTAAGCATTAGATCTTAAGATTATCTATATAATGCTGCAGGGTATTTTTAATAAAGCGGTGTATGGTAAGCTTATGATCCGGGTTCATCCTGGTCACATCAAAAAGAAATATAAACACATTATCGTTCCGCTTTCCCATAAGTACCGCATCGGTAAGCACAAGCCCCCCCCTAAGCTTTAGCTGCATCTCCCGGATCAGCGAATTAGGGGGCAGGTTGTCGAATTTATCAAACCGGGCGGCAATGCCGGCGGCGCTGATATCCAGGATTGTACCAAAATAAAACCCCGAGGGGCTTTTAACATTAACCGTGGCGTTGCCATCGTCTGCACAAAGGGCCCGGATATATTTACGTTTACCCCGGGCTTCGTTGGCCTCCAGGGCGCCAAGCATAATTTTGGTACTCTCCTTAATTCCTAATTTAAGCTGTATGTACCCGCAGGGAACTAAAATATCCATCAGGTACTTTTCCATAAGTTTTTTGTCGGTGTTGTACGAGAGGATCCCCAGCTTACAATCTTTGGTTGCGGGGTTCCCTTGAATTCCCCGTACATAGGCTTCCCATTCCTTTTCCTCCAGCTTCTCGTCAATATTGATAAACATAATTGAATCGGGAAATTTTGTCAGCAATTTTAAGGCCCGTTTGTGGTCGTAGAGCACATAGGACTCAAAACCCGCCATAATAAGGATGTCCAACAGCTCATCCTTAATAACGCTCTGCGGATAAAGAATAAATATTTTCTTTCCTAGCGCATTCTGTTCCATGGCAGTATTCTAGCATAAAACCGCACAATTACAATAGAATAAACCATGGAATACGGAGAGGCCTTTACCCGGCTTTGCGGCATCGTGGAACGCCTGCGGGGGGAGGGGGGGTGCCCCTGGGATCGGGAACAGAGCCCCCAAACCCTTCGGGGGGATCTGGCGGAAGAAACCTATGAATGTATTGATGCCATAAACGAGGGGGATCCGCCCCATATACAGGAAGAATTGGGGGATCTATTCCTTTTAGTTACCATGATATCCTATATGCACCAGCAGCAGGGACTGTTTACCATTTCCGGGGTGCTGGAGGGGGCGGCAAAAAAACTTATCCGCCGGCACCCCCATGTGTTTGGCGGCGAAAAGGCGGAAAACAGCGCGGCGGTGCTAAAAAATTGGGCCCGGATTAAGGTTGAACTGGAAGGGCGCAGGCCCAAGGACTCGGTATTGGACGAGGTTTCCCATTCCCTGCCCCCCCTGGAAAGGGCCTTTAAACTGCAAAAGAAGGCGGCAAAAAAAGGCTTTGACTGGCCCCGGGTCCACGGGGTGCTGGACAAACTGCGGGAGGAGCTTGAGGAGGTCGCCGGGGCCGCGGAAGCTAAGGAAAGCACCGGAAAGGGGGAAGACCTGGAGGAAGAACTGGGGGATCTGCTTTTTTCTGTGGTAAACCTCTGCCGCTTTTTTAAGATTGATCCGGCCCTGGCCCTGGGGCGAACCAACGAGAAATTTATCCGCCGGTTTAAGCATGTGGAAAGACGGATGAAAGAAAACGCCCTGGAGATGGGGGCGGAAACCCTGCGGGCCATGGACACATTTTGGGACGAGGCCAAGGAGCCCGCCGGTTAAGGGCAGGATCCCATGCTTGTTACAGTAGACAGGCCAACCGGGGGGATGATCACCCTCCCTGCGAAGGACCCTGGTACAGGACAAGCCTATTATTCCCCGGGAAAGGGACCCCGGTCCGCCAGGGCCGCTAAAAATTCCACGGTCCCCCGTTTATTCCCCCCGGGGCCTATACAGGAGGGGCAGCCGGATTCGCAGGGGCATTGGGAGGCCGCTAGAGCCGCCGCGGCAAATACCCGGGAAATCTTCAGCCCCAGGGCCTCCGCCAGGCCGGTGCCGCCGGGATACTTGTCGTAGATGTACAGGGCCGGCAGGGCAAAGTGGGGATCCCGGACCCGCTCGGCAATCCCCAGGTCCCTGGGATCGCAGAGGAGGTATACGGGGGCGATACTTTTTACCAGGGTCCCCGTTCCCGACAGCACCGCCCCGGCCTCCTCTTCGTCCAGGGATGCAAAAAATTTTCCGGCGGGGCTTTCCTGGGGAAAAAGGAGCATAAGGGCCCGGGTTTGCATTTCTTCTTCCCCCAGGTCTATGTCCCCATAGCCGATATTTTCATGGGTGTGAAAGCGGATCTTCTTAAATTTGGCAGCCTGGGAACGAACCAGCACATCCCCCAGAATACCGCGGTACAAGGACGGGCCGGAAGATTCCGGAAGCAAGGGCCCGGATGTTCCCGTTTCCCCGGCCTCCGTTCCGCCGTTTATATATAGATCTTCGCTTAGGACCTTAATATCCGTCTTAACAAGCCCGTCGGTAAAGTAGTTAAGCTCCGCCTCCCTAACCAGGCATTTGCGGTTGGGTATGTCCAATTCTTCCACCAGGTACTGCCGTCCCCGGTGGATATAGACGGCGTTCTTAAAGATCAGTTCCTTGGCGCTGGGCCGATCCATCTCGCCAATAACGGCGTTCCGGCCCTGGGTTAGGTCCACGATCACCACATTGTCCGTGGTGGCGGAACGGAGGCTTATCCCCTCCGCGGGAAAGGATCTGTCCGACCAGTGCCAGCGGCCGCCCTGCGGTCCCCCGCGGCCGTCCTGTCCGGGGCCGGGGTCCTTCCGGAAAGCCCCCGTGTGCCGCACAATGCCGTCTTCTTCCAGGTAGGCAAGTACATCGGTCACGGCCTCCCCAAAGGGTTCCCGGTTCTCCGCCATATCCTGATCCCGAAAGGGCAGCTCAAAACAGGCGCATTTTACATGATCCGTCAGTATGTAGGGATTGTCCGGATCGATCCGGGCTTCCTCGGCCCCCTTGCCAAAGAACCATTCGGGGTTGTGTATGATAAATTGATCCAGGGGACCGGAGGATGCCACAAAGACCGAGATCGAGGCGCCGCCCCGCCTTCCCGCCCGGCCCGACTGCTGCCAAAAGCTGTTAAACGAACCGGGAAAACCCGAAATGACCGAAGCGTCCAGCCCCCCTATGTCGATCCCCAGTTCCAAGGCGTTGGTGCTTACCACTCCCCGGATCCTCCCTTCCCGAAGGCCCCGCTCTATCTCCCTCCGTTCACTGGGAAGCAGCCCCCCCCGGTAGGGTTCCACCCGGATTCCCCCGTTTCCGGTGTAGAGGTTTTTTAGATCGTCGTTTACATAGGAAGCGGCCACCTCCGTCTTGATCCGGGAATGGGCAAAAAGGATGGTCTTAATTCCTCCCCGGAGCAGGGCCGTCATCCACCGGCGGCTTTCGGCCATGGAAGATTTTCGTATTCCCTGGGCGCTGTCCACCAGGGGCGGATTGTAAAGGATAACCCGCTTTTCTCCCCGGGGGGCGCCGTTTTTATCCACCAGAACCAGGTCCCCGTCCCCAATAAGGGCGGCCCCCAATTCCCGGGGGTTGGCGATGGTGGCCGAGCAAAGGATAAACCGGGGCTTGGATCCGTAAAAGGCAGCAACCCGCCGCAGGCGGCGGATCACGTTTGCCACATGGCTTCCCAGGATCCCCCGGTACGCGTGGACTTCGTCGATCACAATAAATTTAAGGCGGGAAAAAAACCGTATCCATTTGGGATGGTTGGGCAGGATCCCCCCATGGAGCATATCGGGGTTGCTGATCACAATCCGGCCCGTATCCCTGGCGGCAATGCGCAGGCTGCCCGGGGTATCTCCGTCGTAGGTAACAACCTTCACGGGCAGGCCAAAAAAATCCCCCGGGGCGGAATCCGGCTCCCCCTCCGGGGGGGCCGTCAGGTTCCCCAGTTCTGACTGCTGATCCTGGGACAGGGCCTTGGTGGGAAAAAGATAAAGGGCCCTCCCCTCTGTATCCTCCAGCAGGGCTTCCAGCACAGGGAGGTTATAGCAAAGGGTCTTGCCCGAGGCGGTGGGGGTAACCACGATCACATTCCGGCCCCTTCGGGACTGCTCCCAAACTTCCCCCTGGTGGGTATAGATCCGGGAAATACCCCGGGACCGGAGGGCCGCGGCTATCCGCCGGTCCAGATCCGGGGGAAGGGGGACATAGGCTCCCCCGGCGGCGGGGATAAGCCGGTTCACCACAATATGTGGAGCAAATTCGGGGCTGGTAAGGATCCGTCCCAGGGCTTCCTCTTGGAATGCGGGATCTGCAAAAGCTTCCTGCCCCCCAGAGCCGCCGGGATCTGTAGCCCCCCCCTGCCCCCCAGAGCCGCCGGGGGCTGTAAAATCCGCCTGTTCCGTGAAACCGCCGCCATTCATGCCTTATTGTAGACCCTGGGAACAAAAAAGTCACGCTTTCCTATCGACAGAAACATAAAACTGTCGTATACTGGTGGAGGGTGTGTTGTTTCGGCAAAGCCGGCAGTTTGCTGCGCTTCAGCGCAAAAAGGTATAAACAGAGCTTCCCTAAACGTTAGTTTTTGGAAAACTGCCTTGACACGGGCAACCGGGTATACCTTTTAATTAAGGGGGGGCGTTATGTCGGAAGTATTGTCAATTGTACTAGGAGGCGGAAAGGGAACCAGGCTGTTTCCACTGACCCAAGCCAGGGCGAAACCGGCCGTACCCTTTGGGGGAAAGTACCGGTTGGTGGATATTCCGCTGTCGAATTGTATCAACGCCAATCTGCGGCAGATCTATGTGCTTACCCAGTTTAACTCCGCTTCGCTTAATTTACACATTGCCCAAACCTATATTTTTGACACCTTTTCCAAAGGTTTTGTGGAGATCCTGGCGGCGGAACAAACCTTCGAGCATACCAGCTGGTTCGAAGGCACGGCGGACGCAATCAGAAAGAATTTTATCCATTTTAGAACCCAGGATCCGTCCTACTATCTTATCCTATCGGGGGATCAGCTGTACCGGATGGACCTGCGGGATTTTATTACCAAGCACCGGGAATCCGGCGCCGCCATTACCATTGCCTGTACCACCGTATCCCGGGAAGAGGCCAGCCAGCTGGGTATACTTAAGGTCAATAAAAGTTCCGCCATTACCGAGTTTATGGAAAAACCGGGGCCGGACAAGGATATTCAGGATTATAAGGTTCCCCCGGAACTTAAACGGGATAAAAACGGCCGGGACGAGTACATGGCGTCCATGGGAATCTACGTGTTTAACGCCGCCGCCATGGAAGAATGTTTAGCCAACGAGCTTACCGACTTTGGCAAGGAAATTATTCCCCAGTCCATTAATAAATTAAAGGTTAATGCGTATATCTTTAACGGATATTGGGAAGACATAGGAACCATAAAAAGCTTTTATCAGGCAAATCTGGAACTTACCTCTTTGCGGCCCCGGTTTGACATCTACGACGAGGATATGCCCATCTATACCCATGTGCGGGCCCTGCCCCCTTCCAAGATGAATTTTAGCAACATGAACCAATCCCTGGCGGCGGAGGGGTGCATCATTACCAATGCGTCAATTGCCAATTCCATTGTGGGGGTTAGGACCACCATCGAATCGGGGGCAAGCCTTAACGGGGTAATCTGTATGGGGGCGGATTACTACGAAACGGAAGAAGAAAAAAAGATCAATGAAGAAAAGCGGGTGCCTAACATAGGCATAGGCAAGGGGAGCATTATTAAGGGGGCGATCATCGACAAAAACGCCTGCATAGGCGAAGGCTGCCGGATAGGGATCGACAACATCAGCCGGGTGGACGGCAACTACGGTCACTACTACATTGTGGACGGAATTATTGTCATCCCTAAAAACATTGTCCTTTACCCCGGTACGGTAATTTAGGTTCCGCCAAAAAAACCGCAAAACCCTAAAGCCGGATGAAGCCCAGCGTATGAAGGACCAGGGCGCCCTGCGGTCTTAGCTCCGGGGTCATACCTGAAGCGCCGGTTCCTCCTCTTTTAGCGCCCCTGTGCTTAGTTCCCCCTCCTTTACCTTGAGGGTTATTTTGCCGTTCCTTCCTTCGGCGTAAAAAACCGTCCCCGGCGGAAACCTGTCCCGTAAAAGGAGCATTGACAGGGGATCCTCCAGTTCCTTCTGCACCGCCCGGCGCAGGGGTCTGCCGCCGTATTTGGGATCCCAGCCTTTTTCAATGAGGATCCGCCGCACCGCGGGGCTTAGGCCAAGGGCGTATTGTTGTTCTTCCAGCCGTTTTGAAAGCTCCCCAATCTGGATCTCCAGGATCGCTTCTATTTCCTTTTCCGAAAGGGAATTAAAGATAATAATATCATCCACCCGGTTAATAAATTCCGGGTTAAAAAGCCGCCGCAGTTCCGAAAGGGCTGCCGCTTCTATTTCGGCGCTGTTCATCAGCCCCGATGCGGTAGAGAACCCCACCCTGGCATCCCGGGAAATTTCCCGCACCCCCGCATTGCTGGTCATGATGATCACCGTATTCCTAAAGTTTACGGTATGGCCCAAATTATCCTTTAGTTCCCCCTCTTCCAGAACCTGGAGCAGCAGGTTAAACACATCCCGGTGGGCCTTTTCAATCTCGTCAAACAGAACCACCCGGTAGGGGTTCCGCCGTATCTGTTCGGTCAGGAGCCCCCCCTCTTCGTAACCCACATACCCCGGAGGAGATCCGGTAAGTCTGGCGCTGTTATGCTTTTCCATAAAGTCCGACATGTCTATCCGCACCAGGGAATCGGCGGAACCAAAGAGGTATTCCGCCAGGGCCTTGGCCAGCAGGGTTTTGCCCACCCCGGTGGGGCCCAGAAAAATGAATGACCCCAGGGGCCGGCCGGGGGAGGCAATGCCCGCCCGGGAACGGCGCACCGCCTGGCTTACCCGGCGGACCGCCTCGTTCTGGCCCACCACTGTCTTGTGGAGTTCCTCCTCGATATGAAGAAGCCGCCGGGATTCACCCTCGTTTAAGCGGTTCAGGGGAATCCCGGTAATTTCCGACACAACCCGGCGGATGTCATCCTCTTCCACCGGTACGGGATGTTCCGCCCGTTCCCAGGCATGGCGGATCTGCTCCAGCCTTTGCCTAAGGCTGTGGACCTGATCCCTGAATTTTGCCGCCAATTCATAATTCTGGGCGCTTACCATGGTGGTCTTCTTTTCCGAAAGCCGCTGGATTTCCCGTTCAATGCCGGTAATTCCTTCGGGTTCCGGGGAAAATTCAAGCTTTTTCATTGCCGCCGCTTCGTCCAACACATCGATGGCCTTGTCCGGCATGTGCCGCCCGGAAATGTACCGCTGGGCCAGCCGGGCCGCGGCCTCCACCGCCGGGGGGCTAAACCGGACCCGGTGATGTTCCTCGTATTTTCGTTGAACCCCCCGGAGGATCTCTATGGTTTCGTCCAGGCCGGTCTCTTCCACCAGGATCGGCTGGAACCGCCGTTCCAGGGCCGAATCCCGTTCAAAGTACCGGCGGTATTCCGCCAAGGTGGTGGCCCCTATGCACTGGATCTCCCCCCGGGAAAGGGCCGGTTTAAGCATATTGGAAGCGTCCACCGTCCCCTCCGCACCACCGGCGCCGATGATCGTATGGATTTCGTCAATAAAAAGAATGATGTTTCCCGCCTGGGAAATCTCTTTCATAATTTTTTTCAGCCGCTCTTCAAATTCCCCCCGGTACTTAGTGCCGGCCACGATGGACCCCATATCAAGAAGGAGGATCCGCCGGTTGGAAAAAATTTCCGAAGGGGCGGGGCGGTCCTGGGGCAGGGTCTTTCCCGCAAAATGCAGGGCCAGGCCCTCCACAATGGCGGTTTTTCCCACCCCGCTTTCTCCCACCAGGATGGGGTTGTTTTTAGCCCGCCGGGCGAGGATCCGCACGGCCCGTTGAATTTCCCGTTCCCGGCCGATTACCGGATCGAGCTTTCCCTGCTTTGCCAGGGCGCTGAGATCCCGGGAGTATTCATCCAGCATCGGCGTAAGCACCGGATATACCGCCGGCCTAGCCCGGGCCGCCGTATCCCGGCTGGCCCTGACGGGATTAACCGTGGTTTCCACCGCCACCCTAAGCATTTCCGCATCCACCGCCCGGAAGGACAGATAGTTCCGGACGGGCATGTTCTGTTCCCGCATGGCGGCAAATAACAGGTGCTCGGTTCCGATATATTCTTTGCCCAGCACCCGGGCTTCTTCGGCGGCGTTTTCCAGCAGCTGCCGGGTCCGCTTTGCCGGGGGAACATCCCCTGGAAGCAGGGCGATGCTTCCGTCGCCGAACTTTTCCCTGTGGAGGCGGGGCAGTTCCTGTTCCAGGGATTCCTTAAATTCCCCCAGGTCTATACCAAGAAAAAGCAGGGCCTTGCAGGCCGTTCCGGCCCCTTCCTTGAGCAGGGAAATAACCACATGTTCCGGAAGGAGTTCTTCAAAATTATTCCGCCGCGCTTCGTTTTGGGCATCCACTGTTAAAAGCCGCTGGGCCCGCCGGGTAAGTCCTTTAAACAAGGGAGCCTCCTAGAATTTGCTGCGCCCTGGCAGCCCGTTACACTTGTAGGCTTGGATGGTTTTTTTGTTGACAAGGCCATCAAAACCACGATTATCGGGCTGCTAGGGTTTAGGGCTGCCCGACGGCTGCCCCTTAGTAACAACTATAGGGCCATAAGCAAAAGTTGACAATAGAACCAATTCCAAAACTCCGGTTTTAGCCGCGGCCGGCCTGGGGGCATTTGGGCAAACCGCCCCGGCGGCTATATCCGCCTGAGTATTTCCAGGGGTTTAAGTTTACCCGCCCGGCGGGCCGGGGGAATCGAAGCCAGGATCGAAGCGGCCAGGGTAAAGATACCGATAAGCAGGATCATCCCCCAGTCAATGATCACGGGGATCTCTTCCAGGTAATACTCCGGGTCAAGGATCTTTACCTGTCCGCCCCAGGGGCTTGTAAAAAATTGCAGGATCCCCTCCAGGCCCCGGATGATGGGGTTAATAAAACGGCCCAGGCAAAGCCCCAGGGCCCCTCCTAAAAGGGCGCCGCTTAGGCCCGTCAGAAAGGAACCCCACAGAAAAACCTTCCGTATAAAGACGGGGCTGCCGCCGCCGGTTTTAAGGATCGCTATATCCCGCTGCCGTTCTATCACCAGCATGGAGGTGGCGGAAGAAACATTAACCGCCGCCACCAGTACCAACAGGGCCATAATAAAGAGCAGCATTTGCCGGGTAGATTCAAAGGAACGGTACAGGGATTGCTGCAATTCCATCCATGTGTAGACCGCATAACCCGGCCCGGCCTTAAACCGTACCCTATCCGCGGTTTGGGCGATCCGGCCGTAGGGGTCCTCTATCTTTACCGTAAGGAAAGAACGGTATAGTTCCGGGGAAAGAAGCTCCAATCCCGCCTGGTAGCTCATGATGCACCACAGGGAATCGAGCTCTCTGTAACCGGAAGAGATAATTCCCTTGACGGTAAAGAGGGTTACCCTGGGAAGGTTCTGGTTTTCTCCGCTGTTTCGGACCGTCATAAGCCTAACCTGGGAACCCGGCTCTGCCCCCAGGGTTTCCGCCAATCCCCGGCCCAGCAGCAGTTCCCGGTCCGATTCAAGCACCGCAGTACCGGCCTCCACCTTAAGGAAGGCGCTGCTCCCCGGATCCTCCCAAAAACCCGCCTCCACCGCCCGGACGGTGGCGCCGGTGCGCCCCCCCCTTCCCAGGATAATCCCCAGGCCCTGCCGTTCCCGCCAGGCGCCCCTGATCCCCTCCACCGCCAGTACAGTGTTTTGCACATCCTGGGGGAATTCCCCGGCGCCGATATAGTCGTAGACCTCCAGATGTCCTGTCCCTAGTTCCAGGTACCGGTCGGTGATGCCCCGGATCATCCCGTCCGCCACAATAAGGGTAACGATGATCGGCACCAGGCTTAGGGCTATGCTGGCCGCGGCGCCCCGCAGGTACCGGCCCCCCTCCCCGGCCCGGCCCCACAGATACCGGAGGGCAATAAAAAAAGAAGAATTCATATGGACTTTAAAACTCCCTGGGCCAGTTCAAAGCGGATATGGGCCCTTTCGGCCACTTTTTCATCGTGGGTTACCACCACCAAACTGGTCCGGCGTTTCTCCACGGCCTGGTACAGCAGTTCCGCCACCGCCAGACTGTTCTGGCTGTCAAGGTTCCCCGTGGGTTCATCCGCCAGAATAAGGTCCGGATCGTTTACCATGGCCCGGGCCACCGCGACCCGCTGCCGTTCGCCCCCGGAAAGCTGGGAGGGGTAATGATGGGCCCGGCTGGAAAGACCCAGCTCCGCCAAAAGAAAATCGGCCTTTTTTAGGGCATCCTTCTTTTTTTGATTTCCTATGTAGGCCGGAAGCATCACATTCTCCAGGGCGGTAAAATCCCGTAAAAGGTAATGGAACTGGAACACAAAACCCACCCGTTTTCGGCGGTATTCGGTAAGGTCCTTTTCGGAGAGTCCCGCAATATCAAGCCCCCCCACTTCCACCAGCCCCGAATCGCTGTGGTCAAGGCCCCCCAGAATATTAAGCAGGGTGCTTTTTCCGCAGCCGCTTTTTCCCTGGACTGCGGTGGTTGTTCCCTGGGGGATCGAAAAAGAAAGACCCGTTAGGATGTTAAGAAGTTCCGTGCCGGACTGGTAGTTTTTTACCAGGTTCTCTACCCTAATGATGTTATTCATACTGTTATTCATACCGTAGTACCTCCGCTGGTCTAATACGGGAAACTCTGCCCGAGGCAAACCATGCCGCCCCCAGGGCGGAAAACAAGCCAAAGAGGAAGATCAACAGCGCCTCCTGGGGAATGACCCGGCCCCGGATCTCTTTAACATAAAAAACCGCCGGGGAAAACACCGCAAAATCCCCGCTGCCGCTTATTAAAAACAAAATCCCGTTCACCGCTTTTTCAAGGAGGGAAAAAAAGGCGGAAATATTAAGGCTGATAAGGAGCCCCAGGGTCATTCCCGCACCGGCGCCGGTGATGCCGATAATAAAGCCGTCCCAGACAAAGATTAGCCTAACCGCCCGGTCCCCGGCGCCCAGGGCCCGCAGCAGCCCAATTTCTTCCCGCCGTTCCAGTACAACCCGGCGCTGGGCCTGGTAAATGTTAAGGCCCACCACCACAAATATAAGCCCCACCAGCACAAACATAAAAAGCTTTTCTGTCCTTAGGGCGCCAAAAAAGGCCTGGTTAAAATCCCGCCAGGTCCGGATCCGGACATCTGCCAGGGCCGCCAGGTCCGGAAGCCCGGCGATGGCCGCGGCGGCCCTTTTATCCTGCCAGCGGTCGGCCAGCTTGATCCCCAGGGTATAGCCGGGTCCTTCCAGTTCTTCGGCCTTGTCAAAGTTAATAAAACCCCAGCCCAGATCATATTCATAAAAGCCGGAACGGAAAATCCCCCGGACGGTAAAGAACCGTTCGTTTTGCATATTCTCCTGCCCGGATCCGCCCGGCGCTGCAAGATTTTGCAGGGGGCCGCCGATGGAGATAAGCTGTATGGAATCGCCCATACCCGCTTGGATCCGGGCGGCCAGTTCCGCCCCCAGCAGGATCGAATCTTCCGCCTCCAGGTCAAAGGTCCCCGCCTCGAAAACAAGTTTTTCTGCCATCTGCGGATCCTCCGCCGCGGCGGCGGACCGGAGCCCCCGGATAAGTACCGCCTGCTGGCCGTACTCGCCCCGGATCAGGGCCTGGACCTCCCTGAAGGGGACCACGGCCCTTACTCCGGGCAGGGCCTTGATTTTGCCGATTAAAGCCCCGCGGTTTTCTTCCGGGGGAACATTTTCAACCCGGACATAATAAGAGGAAATTTCCAGAATGCTTTCGATAAAGCTTAGCTGAAAACCGTTCATCACCGAAATGATCACCGTCAAGGCCAGCACCCCCACGGCTATACCCAAAATAGAAAGCACCGGCGCCGGGGTCCCCCGTTTTCGCGCCACCAGCCGTCCCGCAATAAAACCAATCCAGCCCATTTACCGCAGCCTCTCCTCTGAAATTTTTCTGCCCCCGTTCCAGACCGCCCGGAGTATCGCCGTACCGTTCATATAAATTTCCTCAACCTCATCTTCTCCCCGCCGGATCACCTTCCGTTCCAGAACTCCGTTTTTATAATCCTCTTCCCCAACACGATCCCCCCCGGAATAAAAAAACAGGATCCTGCCCCGATCGGCCCCGGCGGTCCAGCGGACTTCGACGATCCTGTCACCGGACCATTCGTGGCGGATCTCCGCCAACAGGGCCCCCGCTTCGTCGTACCTGGTTTCACCGAGGACCCTGCCCCGGCTGTCGGTATCGTAGATCACCCTGGCCGCAGGTATAGCATAAACCCCGGAAAGGACGTTTGTCATGATACTGTAATCGTAGGACTCCGGTGAACCGGCAAAGTTTGGAATCAGGGGGGGATCCCGCAGATCCAGCGCCGCCGGCGGCAGATTCGCCGAGGACCGGTCCTCCGGGGATTGTCCCGCGGAGGTCTGTCCAGCCGGAACCTGTCCAGCCGGAACCTGCCCTGCCTTGGGCCAATCCGCCGGGGGATGACCGGCGCTGAAGCTGCCGCCCTGGATACCGGCGACAATCTCCCGCGCATGGTAGATCCGCTCCACCCCCCGGAGCAGGCCGGAACGGGTATACCGGTACTGATCGGTCCACAGGGGGGCGGCATCCAAAAAGGAATCGGCCCGGATAAGCATGTTGTTCCGGTACCGGTACCGGGTGGTATGGATCCCCCCGGCCAGGTATTGATGGACCTCGGTTAAGGTGCGATCCGGTGCAAAGACCTCGATAAAGGGGGGAATTTCTCCCTCTTCCGGGGGCTTCGCCGATTCGGCGGCGGCTCCGTCACTGTTTTCATCGCCGCTATTACCGCTGCGGTTAGTATCACTACTATTATTATTACCCCTGCCACGGGCAGGGGCAAGATCCGCCGGCAGGGAGGCGTTCACCCTGGTTATTCCGTTCCTATCCCGAAAAATCCACTGCCGTCTTTTAAGGGTCCCCCGTTTATAGAGGAACCGTTGTTCCGCGGCATAGGAAGATGCATAGTACCGGCGGAGCAAGGAGGGGATCCTCCGGGAATCCACGGTCTCCACCGAAAGGGCCCATTCATAGTGGAGGGCCACGGTGGAAGAGGGAAGCTCCTCCAGGGTCATCCCCGAAGGGTTGGACCGGTACCAGTCCTGGCCCTCCACCCTTACCAGGACCGCAAAAAGAAGCACCGGGGGAAAAAGGAGCCTGTTAATGTTAGCCCGCAAAATTTCCGGCAAAGGCTGCCGGATCAAAGGGCCTAATGTTTTCATATCCCTCCCCGTCGCAAAGAAAAACCGTTGGAAGGTTCAGCTCCGCACTGAGCGAAAAAACCACCCCCCCCTTGGCGCCGGAATCGCACTTGGTTAGGATCACCCCGTCCAGGGGGACCGCCCCGTGGAAGATCTCCGCCTGGGCCAGGGCATTGCGGCCCGTGGTTGCATCCAGCACCAGCCATTTGATACACCGCATTTCCGGGGCAGTTTTTTTCCCCGGGAGTTTTGTTTCCAGAACCCGGTCTATTTTTTTTAACTCCTCCACCAGCGCCGTTCTGGTATGCATCCGTCCGGCGGTATCGGCAATGACCAGATCTCCCCCGCCGGCCAGGGCCGCTTCCGCCGCATCATAGACCACCGCCGCCGGATCCCCCCCCTGCTGGTGGGCCACCACCCGTATATTCAGCCGCTGGCCGTGGATCCTAAGCTGATCCACCGCCCCGGCCCTAAAGGTGTCCGCCGCCGCCAGAACCGGCCTTCTTCCCCGGCCGCGGTAACGGGCGGCAAGTTTTGCGGCGGTGGTGGTCTTTCCCGTGCCGTTTACCCCCAGCAGCAGGACCAGGGCCAGGGGCTGCTGCTCTACCAGTGCATCGGGATCCAGCACAGCCAGCCCCTCTTGAAGAAGCTCCGCCAGCCGTTTTCGCAAAAGGCCGGGGCCGGTAATTTTTTCCTTCCGGGAAAGGTCCTGGAGGCGATCCACCAGCTTCATCGCCAGGCCCGGGCCCAGGTCTCCTTCTACCAGCAGATCCCCCAGATCGTCAAAAAAAGCCTCCGGCAGGGGGCCGGTAAACGTAAAAAAATCCTTTATCTTGGATGCAAAACTCATCTTTTCTCCAAAGTCTCTTCAAATTCTTTACCGCCGTTAGAACCGCCCTTTTGAAACCCCTGCCGTACCGCGGGCTTTCCACGCAGATTTGCGGGCTTCCGCACATTTATTCCCACAGGGGAATTGATTCTTCGCTGGCGGTATGCACATAGACGCCCAGGCGTATCAAGGATTCAACCAGGCATACGCCGGCCACAACCCAGGCGCCGATGGAAACATAGTAGGCGGTCCGGGCCTTACCGTACAGTTCGGGCCCCCCGGAGGTATTATACGAATTAATGTAGGATTGGGAAACGCCGTTTATGATAAACGCCGCCGGCAGGGCTATCCAAAAACGGCCGTAGGCGCCGTAAAATTTCCGCCGCCGTACTTCCACGGGCCTATCATTGGGCCCCGGCAGAAGCCGGGGTTTAAGGGTGATGATCCGGATGTCGTCTTCGCCCCCGGTGGAACCTCCCCCTAAAAAGCGGCGCTCCAGGTCTTCAACGGAACCCCTGACAATTACTTCCCCGGTAAGCCCGTCTTCGGTATCAATCCGGATGTACCGGTATTCTCCGGCGGGGATAGACAGGGTAAGCAGCTCCGGCTCCCCAGGGACTTCGTCTTCTGCTTTATCCGCTGTTTCCGCTTTATCCGTTGTTTCCGGCCCGGGCTCCGGGTCTGCCCCGGCCGCCGGATCCTGTTCTTTAGCATCCCCTGGGACAGCCCCCGCTTCGGCGATCTCCGCCCCTTCCACAGGGTCCGTTCCATCCCCGGCTTCTGCCGGCCCATCTTCCGCGGTTTCTGCCCCGTCTTCCGGGACCTCCGTTTTGCCGCCCCCCAGGTACAGGGCCCCCAGGTACACGGAGGTCCCCGGTCCGGCCAGGGCCAGCCCCAGGGTTTCCATGGTCTTGGGCCTAAGGCTAAAGGAAAATTCGGCCTGTTCCCCTCCGGTTAATTCCACCTCCTTCTGTTCATGGTGGTAGTCATCGGCGCCGGCCAAAATAGATACCGGTCCGGGAAACAGGGTAAATTCTTCCCCGGGGTTTACGGCCATTTCATTTACCAGTACCCGGGCCTCCTCTGGCTCCACATGGATAGTCAGGTACACGGGTTCGGTATTGGACAGGGCGCTAAGGAAACGGCCCGTCAATTCATCCGCAGCCCCGTTAAAATCCTCCGGGGAAAAGATCGTAGAATCTTCGTATATGAAGGATCCCCCCCGGGTAAATATCCGGAACTCCCCGTAGATCCGCCCGTAAAGAAACCGCAGGGTTCCGGTTAGTACCGCATCGGCATTGTGGGTCCGCAGGAAAGCCTCTTCTTCCCCCCGTTCCGGCGGCGGAGGAAAGTCCCCTGCGGGGGCTTCTTCCCCCGCGGGCAGATCCGGGGTTTCGCCGGTGTTGACGGCGCTGATTCTAAAGAGGGGCCGTCCTTCGATAAGGGGCTTTTCCCCCTCCGCGGCGGCAAAATCCTCTTCCAGTGCCCTAAGTTCAGCGCCGATGCGCTTTAGCTCTTTTTTATATTTCCACCTTGAAAGGCCCTGGTACAAAAGAGCGTCCCGTTCGGCGCGCTTTTCCCCCAAGCGGGCCGCGGCCCGGTGCATCGCCGCGGTCCAGGCTAGTTCTTCGTACCGGAGGATCTCTTCGTTGTTCCGCAGCCGGTGGTGAATGCGGCCCAGATCCCGGGCCAGTTCACGCTGCAGTATAAATCCCAGGGTTTGTTGAGAAGGGGGCAGGCCCGATACGTCAAAGGCCGCCACACAGAGGACAAATTCCCCGTTGACGGGCTGCGGCGGGGGCTCCTCCTGTTTTCCCCGGGCAGAGAGGGGAAGCGCCGGCACAAGGATGCTGAAGGCGGCGGCTAAAAAAAAATAAATCCCCGGGGAACTGCCGGATAAGCCGCCGGATTGCGGGATCTTTTTCTTCACAATCCTATCCGTTGATGGTGTGTTTTAAATATTCCTCGATGAACATATCAATGTCCCCGTCCATAACCGCCTGGATATTTCCCGATTCAGCCTTGGTCCGGTAGTCCTTGACCATCGTATAGGGTTGAAACACATAGGACCGGATCTGGTTCCCCCAGGAAATATCCTTTTTTTCCTGGGCAAAACGCTCGTTCTCTTTTTCCTTTTCCTGCCGGTAGTATTCATAGAGCCGGGCCTTGAGCATGCTCATGGCGGTGGCCCGGTTCATGGTCTGGCTCCGTTCGCTCTGGCAGGCCACCACAATACCCGTGGGAAGGTGGGTAAACCGCACCGCACTGTCCGTTTTATTTACATGCTGCCCCCCGGCGCCGCCGGAGCGGTAGGTATCTACCCGCAGATCCTCGCTCTTAATGTCTACCTCGATTGAATCATCGAGGATCGGAAAAGCATAGACCGACGCAAAAGAAGTATGCCGCCGGGCATTTGCGTCAAAGGGAGAAATCCGCACCAGCCGGTGGACCCCGGATTCGCCCTTAAGGTAGCCGTAGGCATAGGCTCCTTCGATCTTGCAGGTGGCGGATTTTATTCCCCCCTCGGCCTCGAGCATATCCACCCCTTCGACGGCAAAACCCCGGCGTTCGGCCCAGCGCAGATACATGCGGTAGAGCATCCCCGTCCAGTCGCAGGCTTCGGTGCCGCCGGCGCCGGAGTGGACCGAAAGGAAACAGCCGTTCCGGTCCACCTCGCCGGACATAAGTTCCAGCAGGTTTTGTTTTGTATACCGAAGGGATATTTTAGTTAGGTTTTCTTCAATTTCGCCGCTTTGGGATTCGTCCCCCGCTTCGTTGGCCAGTTCCAACAGGGCCGTCAGATCCTCCACGTCGGCCTTTAGGGCCCGCCAGGGCTCATACCGGCTTTTTAAGGCCTTAAGCTCCGCCATACATTTTTCGGCCCTGGCGCTTTCGTTCCAGAAACCGGCCTTTCCCGATTCTTCTTCCAGTTCCCGTATACGTTCCCGCAGGGTCTTTTTAGCAGGCTGGCCCTTTTGGGGCTCTTCAAAGACGCCTCCATGTATC
The DNA here is from genome assembly GCA_031277165.1 of Spirochaetaceae bacterium. GTDB lineage: Bacteria > Spirochaetota > Spirochaetia > Treponematales > Breznakiellaceae > JAISLT01. Next base: position 5,125 of record JAISLT010000092.1, on the reverse strand, counting down.
GAGGATCTTGGCGGAAAGCTCCGCCACGGGACTGCCCAATTCGTTCAATAACATATCTTTATCTCCCTAGGACCTGTTACATTGGTGGATTTTATGCGCAAAGCGCAAAAACCGCCGGAAGCCTGTTGCACTGCGTGGTTCTTTCCCTTTTCGCAGTTACATTCCGGCATTTTCCCCGCCCTAATCTTTAGATGTTACAGCTGCCGGCCCCGGCGGACCATTCGCACCGGCCGGACCGGGACCCGCACCGGCGGCGCCTGCACCGGCTGAACCGGCGCCTCCCCGCCCCGGGCAACGAGCCGCCGCCACTTTTTATCCCGCAGGGTACTTAGCACCAAGGTGCCGTCCACGGGAAACTGAAATATTCTAAGCCGGTCAAAGGCATCGGTGGCCCGGTCCAGATCCCGTTTAATACGGCCCAGGGTTTCCGGGGAAACCACGGTGGATTCCCACAGCCCCCGCTGGACCTTATCAAACCCGTATTGGATAAGCAGTTCCGCCAGTTCCTTTGCCCTGCCCTCCGAACCTGGATCTACGGCAATAGATACGAACATAATGGTAAAATTGTAAGAAGCCAGGGCCTTTTTGTCAATGCGTGCGGACCACACCGGCTTTTCCCGGAGATTTGCTGCCGGGCTGGTTTGTAAACCAGCCATTTTGAAAATAACCGCTGTTTTTTGGAAGAAAGTCCTTGCACCGGGAGGAAAAAGCTACTGCGGAGTATTGCCTGCGGCCGCTTAATTCACTTCCATTGAAATGTGCATTGACATATCTTTGTTTATTCTGTAGTATTTTTTTTATCAGTGCAAACAATACGAGGGTGGCATTTTAATTATTTTTTGACTATAATAAAAGTCAAACCCTATGCATGTATATTACTATTTTTGTTTACAATTGTACCGGCCGGCAATGCCCAAAACGCCTACAGAAATTATACCTGGGGCATGTCCGTTGAGGAAGTATCCGCAATCAGCGACAGCTTACTGCCGGTAGATACCGTGACCCGCTTTTCGGACAGTGTCTTTGATATAATTGCCCAGTACAAGAATTATATGGCGGACGGTAAATGTATACGCCCCCCGGCGATCTTTAACAATATACGAAATGAACGGCAATTATATGCGGAAAACATAGCGTTTTATTTTATCGATAATAAATTAACCGCCATAAACATTTACCACATGGATGTAAACAGCAGCACCCTTAGCAGGGATGATATTGTCCGGCGCTACGGCAGTCCAAGAAGGTATCAATGGAAAAACGAAACGAACGACGGCCACACTGTTTTGGAACTATTTACCGGGGACAGCGGCCGGTACATTGTATTACAAAGCAGCACCCAGGACCTGGGGGGAAATATAAAAATAACACTAAAACATTTAACATTTATCGACAGAAAGTGGATAGACGAAAAATTAAAGAACTATTTTGAAGAATATGATGCGGCCCGGAACAATACGGCAAAAAGGCTGTTGGATTAGAAGAACCCGCCTGCGGCCGGCCAATTTTTACGCCGCTGATCCGCAGAACATACGGAGGGAAAACTTTATGAAACCATTAAAAATATCCTGCATCATAGGGGGCGCTTCATGAAATTACGGATCAGACTTAGCATTATTGTCATCATTATTTTGGTATCGGTGATATCCATCGTTTCCGTGGTCCTTTTAAGGCGGGCCAGTTCCATGCAGATCGAAACCGCCCTGCAAAGCGAAGAAAATCTTGCGATGGGACAGGCCACGGACATTCAGCGGCGTTATGAAACATATCTGGGGGTGGCAAGGACCCTTGCCCATATTATGAACAGCTATGAGGAAGTAGACCCCGCAAACCGGCGGGATTATTTTCATGGAATTTTAAGGGGGACCTTCTCTTCAAACGCCCGGCTTATTTGTTTGTATACGGTCTGGAAACCCAATATTCTGGATGAGGATTTTCTTCACGCCGGCGAACAGGGTACGGGCCCCGGGGGCCGGTTTATCCCCCTGTACAGCCGGGAAAGCGGGGACATTGTCCTGCGGACCTGCCGGGATTACGAGGAAATTCTGGCGGGCCTTACGGAAGCTGAATATATGTCCGATCCGGAACCCCGGACGGTGGCGGGGAACGGGACCTACACCTTTGATATGGTGGTTCCGATTATTCCCGATGGTACCAGTAATATTGTTGGGGCGGTGGGGGTGATCGTGGACATTTCCTACCTTCAGCCGGTGGTGGAGGAGATTAAACCCTATGAGGGGAGCATTGCGGCGGTCTATTCTAACAACGGCACCGTTTTGGCCCATTCCATCCGGGAACGGATAGGGCAGAATATCCGGGAAGCGGACGGGGTACTTTACGGCGATCATATGGAAACGGTCGCTTCCTCCATAGGTTCCGGGGCTCTGTACGAAATGCGGGACCATGTCCCCACCCTGGGAGTTGATTTTCAGATGGTCTTTCAGCCGGTGGTTGTCGGCGGCATGAAAAACCCCATGTCGCTGATGATCGGATCACCCGAGCACCAGATTTTGGATTCGGTGAACCGGATGACCTTATTTGCCATCGCCTTTGTGGCAATCGCCGTGGTCATCGTTTCAATCATTCTCTTTTTTGTATCCACCGGCATTACCAAGCCCATTGTCAATATGGCCTTGACCCTTAAGGACATATCCGAAGGAGAGGGAGATCTGACCAAGTCCGTGGAGGTCCATTCCAAGGATGAAATCGGCGATTTGGCCCGGTATTTTAACGAAACCCTGCAAAAGATTAAAAACCTTGTTATTACCATTAAAGACAGGGCCGTTTCTCTTTTGGATATTGGCAACGAACTTGCCAGTAATATGACCGAAACCGCCGCGGCAATTAACCAGATCACCGCCAATATCCAAAGCATCAAGGGCCGGATAATCAACCAGTCCGCATCGGTCACGGAAACCAACGCCACCATGGAACAGATCACCCTGAACATCAACAAACTTTCGGGCCATGTGGACCGCCAGGGGGAAAGCGTGTCCCAGTCTTCTTCGGCCATTGAAGAAATGCTGGCCAGCATCCAGTCCGTTACCCAGACCTTGATCAAGAACGGCGAAAATGTAAAGGACCTGATCGATGCCTCCGAAGTGGGGCGCACGGGGCTTCAGGAAGTGGCCGCGGACATTCAGGAAATTGCCCGGGAATCCGAGGGACTGCTGGAGATTAACGCGGTGATGGAAAACATTGCCAGCCAGACAAACCTTCTGTCCATGAACGCCGCCATAGAGGCGGCCCATGCGGGGGAGGCAGGAAAGGGCTTTGCCGTGGTGGCCGATGAAATACGGAAACTGGCGGAAAATTCCGGCGAGCAGTCCAAGACCATTTCTACGGTTCTTAAAAAGATAAAAGATTCCATCGACAAGATCACTAAATCCACCGACAGCGTGTTGAACAAATTCGAGGCCATAGACGGCGGGGTTAGGACCGTGTCGGATCAGGAAGAAAATATCCGTAATGCCATGGAGGAACAGAGCGCCGGAAGCCAGCAGATCCTGGAAGCCATTGGGAGCCTAAACGAGGCCACCCAATTGGTCAAGGGCAGTTCCGAAGAGATGCTGGAGGGAAGCAGGCAGGTTATAGCGGAAAGCAAGAACCTGGAGCTGGCAACCCAGGAAATTACCAACGGCATGAACGAAATGGCCTCGGGGGCGGATCAAATTAATGTCGCAGTAACCAGGGTCAATGCGATCAGCGGGGAAAACAAAGAAAGTATCAATGTGCTGGTAAAAGAGGTGGCAAAGTTTAAGGTAGAATAGCCCCCGGTGCTCTGCCAAACCCCGGCGGAGGCCGGGAATCAGCCGTTGTCACCGGGGGGCGCCGGGCCGGCAAGCCGGGAATCTGGCCCTTGCCGGCGGATCTTCCACCGCCCACTCCTAAAGCTGCTCTCCCAAAAACCCAAGTTCTGGGAAAACCCCATATATTATAATTTTAGGCCACAATTTTTGTTGCAGATTTTCTGATTGTGCCGTACAATATTCCCATGTTACAGATACTACTATTTATCACGCTGGGGGGCAGTCTGGCGGCGCTTTTATACGCCGTACTGAGGTCCCGTTGGATCGTCAAGCAGCCGGTGGAAAACGCCGCGCTGCAGAAAATTGCCGGTTTTGTCGCCGACGGGGCTATGGCCTTCCTTAAAAAGGAATATTCGGTCCTTCTGCCCTTTGTAGTCGCCGTGGCGGCCTTTCTTTTTGCCGGACAGCAGGGGGCGATTCGCTTTCAGGGCCTTGCCTTCCTGCTGGGGGCCCTCTGCTCCGGCCTGGCGGGGTTTGCGGGGATGCTTATCGCCACCGCGGCGAACTCCCGAACCACCGAGGCGGCCCAAAAGGGGATAAACCCCGCCCTGCGGCTGGCCTTCTCCGGCGGTTCGGTCATGGGTATGACCGTGGTGGGGCTGGCCCTTTTGGGGGTCTTTCTGGTGCTTCTCCTCGCCATCAAGGCCTTCGGCGGCACGGTGGGGGACCTGGGGGACCGGGTGTTCCCCGTTTTGTCGGGCTTTTCCCTGGGGGCCTCCTGTGTGGCCCTGTTTGCCCGGGTGGGCGGCGGCATCTTTACCAAGGCCGCCGACGTGGGGGCGGACCTGGTGGGCAAGGTGGAGGCGGGAATCCCCGAAGACGACGCCCGGAACCCCGCGGTTATTGCCGACAGTGTGGGCGATAATGTGGGCGACGTGGCCGGTATGGGGGCCGACCTTTTCGAGTCCTATGTGGGCTCCCTCATCGGCAGCATGATCCTGGGCCTTTCGGTGGTCCCGGTGATTGCCGGCCAGGCGGGGGACCTGTTTCGCCTGAAGCTGGCGGGGCTGCCGCTGCTTCTGTGTGTCGTGGGGGTGGCCGCATCGATCATCGGCATATTTTTTGTGCGGGTCCGGGAAGGCAAGTCCCCCCAAAAGGCCCTGAACACCGGCTCCATAGGGGCCGCCGTCATCGCCGCGGCCCTGGCCTATCCCCTGATCCGGTATATTCTGGGGGCCGAAACCTACCTGGTGGGAACCGGACCGGCGGCCCAGACCATAGGCGCGGGGCGGGTGTACCTGGCGGTTATTGTGGGGCTGTTGTCCGGCTCCCTCATCGGCATATTGACGGAATTTTTTACCGGCACGGGGACCCGG
>JAISLT010000055.1 GCA_031277165.1 Spirochaetaceae bacterium | reverse complement strand
CCGTTTCGCCAGGGGCAACCATAAACCCAGCCTCGGGGGTAGTGCGGAATTTCAGCAGCTCCCAAACCTACACGGTAACCGCAGAGAACGGGACCACAAAGCAGTACACGGTAACGGTGGCGCAAGCCGAACCACAAATAGGCCCGAATGAGCCGTTTAATGTTAGGTTATATATAGTTCCTGCTTCTGGTGGGCCGGAACCTTATTGGAACTATAACCTTTGGGTCGGTCCTACGGAGATAAAAAACGCGACAAGGGTTGAGCTCCACTACACCTTTTCCAATGCGGGTATAAGCGGTTATCCCGCAACAGGAACTAATATAAAGTCGTATTTAAGCCCCATCCCGGACCCCAATACCGGTGGTGGTTACCGTTCAATAACGATTACTGTGTCGCAGTCTGGATGTAAATCCGTAACGCGTACTATAGGGGTTAATTACTATAACAAAGATTAAAACGCCCCTGCCCGGTGGAAACGCCGGGTAAGGCGGCACACCGCAAGGAGCCATTGTCGGATACATCCGGCAATGGCTCCCGTCCGGCCCGCAAAACAAGTTCCTGACACCTATTGGCATCGTGGTTTTTTTGGCGGTATGATAAAACAATGGGAAAGGAACTTGACCGGAGCAGCAAGACGCCGGTTTTTCGCCAGATCTACGATATTCTTGTTTCCGAGATGGCTGGCGGTCTCTACACGGTAAACGGAAAACTCCCCAGCGAAAAGGAACTGTGCCTCCGCTTCGGCGTGGAACGCAATACGGTGCGAAAGGCCCTGCAAATTCTGGTGGAAGAAAGGCGAATCGCCCGGGTGCCCGGCGTAGGCAGCAGGATCCTTTCCCTCAAGGCGTCCAAAAAAAACCCGGTTCCCGCGGTCCGTACCACGGCGGAGGCGGGCAGGATCATCATTCTCGTTACCCAGGTTGATTATCTCCATTCCCCGGATGGGGAGAGTTTTCACTACCGGCTTATCCATAGTCTTGAAAAACGCCTGTCCCGCCTGGGGTACAACCTTCTCTTTAAGCCCGCTGGGGAAAACGGTATTGTGGCGGAAACTATCCGCAGTGCCGCCCCCCAGGGGATTATCTTTGACAGTTTTAACCAGGATGCCCATTACCGGGAAGCCGCCGAATCCGGCCTGCCCTGCATATCGGTGAATCACTATACCCCCCTCTTTACCAGCATCGTGAGCAACAACTTCGACAGCGCCTACCGGATAACGGAATGGCTTACCGGGGCGGGGCACGAAAAGATCGCCTTTATTACAGGCAAAAGCAGCCACCAGACCAACATGGAACGCCTCAGCGGAATCCAGACTCTGTATACTTCGAAGGGCCTTTCCCTGCGGAGCGAATATCTTATCCCCAGCAACTGGACCTTTGCTTCCGGCGTTATGGCGGCGGAACGGATCCTGGCCATGAACGCGGCGGAACGTCCGACCGCGGTTTTTGCCTTTAACGACGACCTGGCCTACGGCTGTTACAGCCACCTGGAACGGCAGGGCGTTAAAATTCCGGACGACATCAGCATCGTGGGCTTTGACAAGAGCGACCGCTACAAGGGCATGTTCCCTCCCATAACCACGGTCGATGTAAATCTCAACGCCATTGTGGATTACGCGTGCTGGTACCTCGAAAGCCGTTTTTCGGGACACGCTCCCCAGGCCTGCGCAAAAATCCAGATAGATACTTCCATCTGCGATAACGGTACGATAAAAAGCCTAATCTGACAGAAGACGGGAATCACCCCTGTCTGTGAACATGTATATTTAACCCTTCGGGGAAATTCCCCTCCCATCGAAAAAACAACGAAATATTGTAAAAATTTGTTGACAATTCCCCTGATCCAATGGTGTAATATATACAAGAGGGAAAAATTTATCCCTTGCCGGGAGTATACATGGATAATAAACATGTTTATTTTCTCGGTAAAATCATTTTGGAGGAGTAATATTATGAAAAAAGCGATTGTGATTCTGTTGGTTTTGGCAGGACTGATGCCGGTCTTCGCCGGAGGGGGAGGGCAGCAAAGCGCCGGGGCTACCAGCACTACCGAACCTGTCAAACTGGTTTTTTGGCACCATCAGGTTCAGGCGGTGAATAACTTCAAGGCCTTTGCCGCGATTGCCACGGAAATTTTCGCGAAACTGGGGTACCCCAATGTTACCATGACATCCGAGCAGGTTGAGTATCAGGGTTACCTGGCCAAGTACGTGTCCGCCTTCTCAAGCGGCACCGGGCCGGATATGTTCATGGCCATGTCCCAGGACTTTGCCCTTGACGGCGGCGCCAACCCCGTGGCCCTCCCCATTCCGGCCGATATTGCCAAAGTCTGGCAAGACGCCCTGGGCGGCATTTACAAAGAAGACGGCGTGTTCAACGGCAAATACTACGGCTTCCCCGTGGCGGGCGATACCTCGATGTTCCTCTATATTAATGACGATCATTTCAGGGAAGCCGGCCTTGACCCGGTGAAGGATTACCCGAAAACACTGGATCAACTCCTCACGGTAGCCAAAAAGCTGACCAAGTACGACGCAAGCGGCAAGGTTACCCGCGCCGGCTGGCAGCCCCGGTTCGGCGGCGGCTCCTTCAACGTTGCGGCAAAGTACATGCCCATCATCCACAACTTTGGCGGCCGCGTCCTTTCCGAAGATTTCAAAAAGGCCCAGGGGTACATGAACGGCCCCGAAACTGTTAAAGCCTTCCAGTTCCTCCACGACATGGTGTTCGTCGACAAGATCTGTAATGTCGAACTGGGACTGCCCGACGTGGCCTTCCAGCAGGGAGTTGCCTCCATGACTTTCCGCGAGCCCTTCTACGCGGCCCAGGTTGCCACCAACAATCCCGGCCTCAAGTTCAGCATTCATCCCTATCCCGGCGGGGTAAAAGATGTCGTTACCCTGGGCGGCGGTTCCTGGCACATGATGATCAACTCAAA
>JAISLT010000041.1 GCA_031277165.1 Spirochaetaceae bacterium | reverse complement strand
CCGTAGGTTCGACGGCTCCTCCGGCAGACTCTACAGGTCAGTGAGCAAGGGGGAATTCCCGACACTGCCCGGGGGATTCGGCGAAAAAGGCCCAACCCCCTATGTGCCTGGCGGCGGCGGCGTTTTTTTTACGAAATTTGGTATTGAGCCTTGAAAAAAAAAGTACTTAATATTATACTATAATCAGCCGATAGTTAGTACGAGGGGGCCCATGGCCTCATCCCTGATGTGGCGATTGTTCTGCCTGGAAGAAAAGAGGTGCCGTTTTCGCTAAACGGTTATCATGCAGCGAATCGCCATTCCCCGGGAGAGGTGGCGGGTTTTCTCGTTTCCTTGTTTGATTTATGAGAGATGTTCGGAAGCCGCAAGCTTTCGAACAAATTCCGCAAAAACCGCAAAATGTAAAGCATTTTGCAGGATTGGTAAGACAACCAGGCGGTTTTCTCACCAGTCCATGGTTTTTTCCTATAAGGGAACCTCTAAAAACTTTAGTTTGGAGAGGTTTTCTTACCCGAGCGTCTCCGGAGACTCAAGCGGAGTTTCCGGAGGCCGTATGGTGCCCCGGGGGGGTGTTTTTACCCCGTAACCGGCGGTGGACGTTGTCCCCTGTGTTCCTTGAACAAAGGGAACGGTGTCGTCTTGGTGCGTAAAAAGAGGTGCTCCGGTAGGATTTCCGCGGCCGGGGCAGGGGCCCAAAAGGTGCGGCCCGGTTTTGGCTATAAAACGCCATTCCGGCCCCTTTTTAAGGTTGCATCCTCTTTATTCCCTGCGGAGCGGCCCCTGGAAGGTCCGGGGGAATGTTTTTATCACGGAGGATGTTATGATAAAAAAAAGCCTTCTTTTTGGGGGTATAACCCTGATGGTGTTAGCCCTGATGGTGTTAGTTGGGTGCCCTGATGTGGTCACCGACGACCCGGGTGGTTCGGGTGTCCAGACTCAGACGGATCTCACAATCACCGCCGCGGCAACTACGGGGGCGAACGTTATTGGGATCCAGCTTACCAGCGGTAAATTTGTTGCGGGCTTGGAGACTAATGCGACGCAGAAAAGCAAGTTTGTAATAAAAAACCCCGATGGTACGGTTTTTAACCTGGGGACGGATCCGATTTTTAAATTGAATCCCGGCAGAACCGTCCTGACCATAACCCTCGGAACCGGCGCCGATACGATACCGACGACTGGAAACCTCACGGTGATTGTTCCCGGTACCGCTGTCGAGGGAAATTCTTCGGGAGGAACGGGTGGTACCGTTTCGGATACGGCTCAGACTGAGGTTTCGGCTGAGTCCGCTGCTAATGCCGCCATAGGCGCAAACGCCATTAAGATAGAGCTTAATGCGAGTTCTTTTGTTCCGGGGATTACGGTGGTTGGGACTTATTTTGAAGCCGACGGTGGTAATGCGCTCCCCTTTACTTCCAGCTCCGAAGTGGTGCTGTCCAACGACAATAAAACCGCCACGATTTATGGGACTACTGCCCTTACCGACGTGGGCCCCGTAAAGATCAAAATTAAACCCAGCGCCTTGTTTGGGTATCCCATTATCGCTGCTGCGAACGTAACGGTTTCCGGTATAACAGTAGGCGCCAGTGATGAGATTGTTGAAACGATTATCCCGCATGATGATGATGATTATATCAGGATTACCCTATCGACTGGGACTTTTGTCCCCACTCCTCCTCTTGCGGCTTTTACCTTGGTTCATCCGGCTACAGGACCCAACGCAATAACTATCGGGAGCGGTTCTTTGGAGGTTAACACTGACAATAAAAAGGTGGTCATTAAGCCTCAAACTCCGTCCGACGGAACTACCTCCTTTAAGCTTAGGATCAACACAACCACCGCCTTTAACCCAACTCCTGCGGTATCATCCGGGTACGTAACAGCCGTTACTACCAAGCAGGGAAATGTGGTTGTTCCAGTAATCGAAACATCGGCAGGTACTGAGGATGTGCTCACTATTACCATTAATAATGGCGGCAAATTTATTACTCCTGCGCCATTAGTGTCAGGAATCTTTACACAAACCGGTACAGGCTCGGGGGTGACATTTACATCAACGAATGTAACCCTTAGTAGTGGTGACACTGTAGCAAAAATAACCTTGAGTGGAGATACAACTGATGGTGCAAATCTTGGGGTTACCATTGATGCTGCCGCTTTTGATTCTGACTGGCTGGTAGAGTCTGACGATATTACTTTAAGTCTTGGAGATACCTAATCTCCCTCCCATCCGGTACACCCTAGGTGTACCGGATGAAAGACGGGTGTCACGCCGTGCCCCGTAAGGCTGGACATGGAGAGACAAGACGAGCCATAGACAGCCCATTGGGCATCCCGGTTCGTTTAGACAGAGAAGCCCTTCACCCGGTTTCTAAGCAATCCCGGCGGGCAGCCGCCAGGATTGCGAGGACCGGGTTACCTTTGGGCGGCGTTGGCGCCTGATAAAGACCGCCTGATCGGAGCAAGCGAATTCGACCGCGAAGGACCGTTGCACGGTCATTATAGTGAGAAGAAGTGAATATATGGAGGAACACCTCATTTTCCTCCCCCTCACTTCTTCGCCTTATTCTCATTTAATTGACCGCATAGCGGTCTACCTTCGTGGTAAAATTTTTCTTTAAGGTCAGGCAATGGGCATACGGTACGATAAAACGATTTTCTCTGTGGCAGACAAACCGCTCGAAACCCAAGGTTTTGAGCGGTTTATACTATTGGCGAGGTAACGATGAGTCGCGAGACAATATTGGAACAACTGCATGCCATTGATCGGGAGTGCCGGTATCTGGAAAAGACCTCAGGGCTCCTCCAGTGGGACCAGGAAACCCAGCTTCCCCCGGAGGGGGTGGAGGAGCGGGCGGAGCAGATCGCCCTGCTCCAAAGTATATGGCACCAAAAGTTGACCGAACCCCGCATCGGGGGGCTCCTGGCGGAACTGGGCTCCGATGAACAAAACCCGGCGGGGGACGAAAAACTCCCCCCCCTGGAGCGGGATTTTTGCCGGGTCCTCCGCCGGAA
>JAISLT010000028.1 GCA_031277165.1 Spirochaetaceae bacterium | reverse complement strand
CCAACGTTTGGGCCGCCTCGTTTGATCAATCCAATGTGGCAGGAACCGGATCGGGGGGAAGCGGCCTTACCACATTCACCGGACCCCAGAATTACACCGGGGGTTTTAAATTCATCGGAACCGACCTCACCGTGAACAACACCCTGCAAACCGACACGGATGATACCGGGGATGGGAATATTACGGTAAATGCCGGTTCTGGTGCGGGAACTTTCACCGTAGGCGCTTCCGGCAATATCCAGCCCGGCGGAACAGGTGCGGCAGGGGGAAAGATCACCGTTACCGGCAATACCGCCAACAACGGGATTATTACCGCCGCTGTCACAAGCATTTCTGAGCCCATTGAATTTAACGGCAACTATACCTCCGCATCGGGCGCTACGCTTACCGGATCGACCAATACCGCTGCCCAAACCATCGTCTTCCGGGGCAATGCCGCCTTTGGCAATTTTACCCATAACGGGGACACGGTATGGTTTTCCGGATCAGCCCACAGTGTTTCCCAGGCCGGTACGACTCCCCCTGTTTTAGCCGATGTGGTCATTGACACCGGTAACACCGTCACGGTCAGCTCCGGGAGGATCGACCAGGACCCCGCCGGAACCGGCAGAACCCTCACCCTGACCGGCACTGCCAGCCTCAATACCACCGCCGGTTCATGGTACATCGGCCCGCCCGCGCTGCCTTCCCCGTGGCACATGCTTTCCAATCCTTCAGGTTCGCCGGGGCCGGGCGTCGATCTTAATTACCAAAATCCCGGCCCTCAATTTACCGGCGGCTTTGCCGGGTTTAACGGAAACCTCATCATGGGGAACGGATCAACGCTGACTACCAAAGACTTCTACACCCAGATGACTAATGCGGGCAGCAACGAGTTCACCCTTACCGCTCCTTCCGGCGCTTCGGAAATGTGCCATATAAACGCCTCCGGTAACGTTACTGTCAACGAGAGCTTTGTGAATGTTGCCAATTCCACCCTTACCATGACCGGCAGCGGAGGGAAATTGGCGGTCAGGAGCCATGCGGCTTCACCCACCCGTGCCGTCGATGTGCGATTGGGGGATTTTGTCGCCGATGGCGGAAGTACCGCGGCAAACGCCACGATAATCAATTCCGATGTGATTTTTGTGGGAGAAAACGCCGTTACCATCAAAACGGGAAAATTCCTTACGACATATTCCGGCGCCCGTATTCAGGTGAACCCCGTTTCAACTGACGCATCCTGGGTTCAAGAAGGGGGCGCTACTTTTGATTTGACCGGCGAACCCCTCGTCGAGTTTGGGGTTAAGGGCTATGCTGCCCCCCCCGGCCGGACATTCAGCATCAGCGGTAATACCACCTGGGCGTATTTGCTCTGCAATGAACCAATGGCAACCTTAAAGTTTTCGAATTATCCAGACACTCATAAGGTGGAAAAAGCATTTACCGCAGAACCCCAGGATGCTTCGGGGCATCTTATATATGGCGGGGGTATTGCTACGAACCCGTACATGATTCGGCTTACCCGGCTGACATATTATGAACTTACCCCCCCCGCAGTAGGGCTCAATCCCGATACCCGGCCGCCGCCAAGTGTAACTAACCGTTTCTGGTACTTTGAACTGAAAAGCGGCGCGGAACTGTACTTTGAGTATGTCTATGTTCAGTACAGTTGGGCAAAAAACCGCATACCCCTGCCGCTGGCCAGACAGTCGATAATCCTTGGCACTCCCTATGTTTATTTGGATCCCCCCCATCCGGGTACTCCCGATTATGACCTGGCCAATCCCCGCACTGATCCTACCGCCACCTTTGATACCGCCGTCAAGAAATCCTACTATAACCATAACTGGCTCGTGGCCAACAATTTCTTCTACAGCTTTACCGAAGATTCGGATCACAACGGCAGGATTGACCGTATCCGGGTCCAGGCGGCCTTTGACTTGACCGATGGTACTACCGATCACGCATTCGACGACTTTAGGGTTGTGGTTGACGGGTATACGGTTGATACCTCCATGGGAGTCAACGGTTGCGTCAGGGTAGATGAGGATCCGGCTATTACCCCAGCCGTGGCAGATAGTGTAAAAGACATGATATATATCTATCTTGTTGAAAAGGATTATTCCGATACCGGCGCCCGTTTGACATGGCGGGTGGAGCGGAACACGACCCTCAAGGATTTAACGACCAAGTCCATCGAAGTCGGCCTTCCCGAACACGGTACCATGACCACCTGGGACACGGCCCCGCCCCGGATCAACTATGCCTTGACCCTGCCGGACGACGGAACCCTTTCGGAGGAAGATGCGATCTATGTACGGTTTTCGGAGCCTGTGGAGGGTCCCAGCGTAGTAACGACGGTCCCGTCGCCGCCTACTGCCGGACTTGTCGCTGAGGTTGGCGCGGAAAAAGCAGACAGACTTATTTCGATAAGTCGGGGCTATACTGTGGACGAGCTGGTTAAGGATAATCCGCTGTATCCGGAATTTACCGTAACGGGTGTTCGGGACAACGCCGTTTTTGCCGAGGATGTTCGTTCCAGTTCCTCTGGTCCTTATGCGCTGTATGCGTACCTGTACCCTTCGCCAAAATATCCGGTCACCTGGGAGTATACGGAGTATGAGGAAATCACGGGCTCTCCTGCCAGTCCCCCGTTTCAGCTTATAGATGGCAGTACCCCCACCTCCCTTATTAAGGACTGGAGTACCGCTGTTTTGGGAAATCGGCTGGATAACGATGGAGACGGCAGCGGATCGCCCGGCAATCTCCCCTACGGTGAAGACACCCACCGGGTTACCGACGTACTTATTTCCGTACCCCCGGTGCAGAGTTCCGCTCCCCGGTACTTTGTCTGGCCCCTCTGGGCAAAATACACAAACCTGGACCCGGAACCTTACGGCGGCGAACCGGGAGGAGTCCCTGCTCCCGGTTATGGGTATATGCATCCCGATGGCAATAGGGCCTTTAGCGATTCCACGGTGATCTGGGACTTTACCGGCAAGCGTTTTCTGGAACGGGAGGACATTACCCTCCAGGCAAGATTTGGCAATGGCTTGATTTCCGCTATTCCCCCTATTACCGATATTGATCTGGTCTTTGCCTTCGACGTACCTCCAAACTATAGGCGCGGACACGGCGAAACCGATCTGTGGCTGCCGAAATCGTTGTCGACCAACTTTTTCAATCTTGTCCCTCTCCCCTACGATATGTTTCCTCCTCCCTTGGACCATGATACTTTTTCTGGTCAGCTTTTCACCTATAAGTTTTCCCAGAGCGTGCTTCATTCCAAATCCAACTTGGAATTTTTCTTCCATTTGAACAATACTCCCCCTGATCTCTTTGCCGGCCGCCTTGACATTGCTCCGGGGGAGCCAATCCCCTCCGACTGGTACAACCGGGTCAAGCCCTTTGTCTTTGGCATCCACGACATCACCCGCCAGCGGGGGGGGGTGACGATCCTTAACAACGTGATCAATTCCACCAAGCGGGAACATGTATTCCTGGACTACAAGCTTGATAAGGCGGGCCGGGTTACCGTACAGGTCTTTACCCTGGACGGCAACCTGGTAAAGGTGCTGGTCCGGGAAAACCAAAGCGCCAAAGAAAGCTATTACCGGGTTTCCTGGGACGGTACCAACAGCGGGGGCCGCCCCGTGGCCCGGGGCATGTACTTTATCCGCATCGTGGCCCCGGACATCGACGAAATCCGCAAGGTCATGGTGGTTAAGTGACGAAAGCCGCCTTTGTGGCCGTGGCGGGCAGGCCCTCGGCGGGAAAATCCACGCTGGTCAATCTGTTCTGCGGTCATACGGTCGCGGTGGTCAGTCCCGTTCCCCAGACAACCCGCAACGCCATCCGGGGTATCGTGAACCGGCCCCAGGGTCAGCTTGTGCTGGTGGACACCCCGGGAATACACATTTCCCAAAAGAAGTTTAACCTTCGCCTGGCCGAAACCGCCCTCCGGGCCCTGGATAAGGCGGATCTTATTCTCTATGTGCTGGATGCTTCCCGGCCCCCGGGCCCCGAGGAAGAGGCCATTGCGGCGGCCCTGGCCCCCCGTGTTGCAGCGAACCCCGGCGTTTCCGCTAATCCCGGCATAATCGCCGCGATCAACAAAATAGATCTTTCCGGTGCGGACCCTGGCCGCGCCGGGGATTTTTTGCGTCTTCATCTGCCCGCCCTGCCGGATCAGTTCTGCTTTCCCGTATCGGCGAAAAATAATCAAGGCGTCGAAATTCTGCTCGATACACTTTTCGAGCTTGCCCCCTGGGGGCCGTCTTTTTATCCGGCGGAATACTACACCGATCAGGAAATTGATTTCCGCATCGCCGAGTTAATCCGGGGCGAGGCGATAAACCGCCTGCGGCAGGAACTTCCCCACTCGATCTATGTGGAGGTGGCCGACAGGGAATTCAGAAACGGCGGCGCGGGCGGCGTGGAAACCCGGCGGCTGTGGGTCCGGGCCTTTATCATCTGCGAACGGGAATCCCAAAAGGGGATGATAGTCGGCAGGGGCGGAGCGCTGATCAAGGCCATAGGCGAGGCCGCCCGGAAAGAACTTAACCGGATCTTCGACTGGAAGGTAGAGCTGGACCTGCGGGTTAAGACCGGCAAAGACTGGCGGCATAACGACGGGGTACTGCGAAAAATAATGGATCGCTAATCTTACCCTTACGCCGAAAGGCTAATCGAAAGTCCAAGGGTGGATGACACCTTAATGAATGTTAGTAAATTACAGTTATAGCCATTCTCTATTTTTGACAATTGCTGTTGGGTTATGTGGCTTTTTTCCGCTAATTCTTTTTGAGAAATACCAAGCAGCTGCCGTGTTTTTGCTATCCGTAATCCCAATTCAAGCAGATATTTTTCATCTTCATATAACTTTTTAAATTCAGGATTAGAAAGCTGTTTATTAAGATGTTCTCTATAGCTTTTCATTTTTCCGCCTCTTTGATGCTCATTTCTGAATATCTGCTGAAAAAATCAGCTCGATATACCATGGCTAGTTTTATTTCTGATTCAGGAACAGTGTTGGTATGCTTTTCAAATATATTCGTTAAAACAATGATATTCTGAAAACAAAAGAAATATAGAATTCTCACCTGTGTGCCGGTTAGTTTTATCCGTAATTCATGTATTCCATTTTTCAATAGATCTGCATAGGGCCGTGGTAGATGAGGTCCATTGGTTTCCAGCAGCCCAATAAAAGCAAGTGTTTTTACCCGTTCTCGTAAGGGTAATGCGTCAATATAATCTTTAACCGGTGAAACTCCATCAGCTTTATCATAATAGTAAATACGCTATTTACTTCCCATAGAATTATAATTTTACATCATTTGTGATGTAAAATCAAGGGGTATCTCACCTATCCTGTCCCCCGCCAAAAAACGCTCTATGTGCGAAAGAAGCCCGTCGTAGCTGTCCACGCAGGGAATACCGGCGCACCCGTCCCGTATGGCCTGGGGTGCGCGGAAGAGGCATCCCGCCTGGGCCTCCCGGATCATGGCAAGGTCGTTAAAGGAATCCCCCGCGGCAAAGACTTCCATATTAAGGGATGCCAGGGCTTTAACGGCAAGCTGCTTGCCGTTTTTTTGCCGGAGCCGGTAACCGGTAATGGTTCCGTCCGGCGAAGCAGCCAGGCTGTTGCAAAACAGGGTGGGCCAAAGGAGCTTTTTCATCAGCGGTTTGGCGAATTCCTCGTAGGTGTCGGAAAGGATAATGAGCTGCGTTTTTTGCCGCAGGGTTTCGGTAAACTCAAGGGCCCCCTCCAGCGGTTCCATGCCGCTTATCACCCTTTGTATGTCGGGAAGCTTTAGCTTGTTCTTGGCAAGCAGATCAAGCCGGAACCGCATAAGCCTGTCGTAGTCGGGCTCGTCCCTTGTGGTACGGCGCAATTCAGGAATCCCCACCGCTTCCGAAAAGGCTATCCAAATTTCGGGGATCAAAACCCCCTCCAGATCCAGGCAGACCAAACGCATACCGCCAGCATAGCAAAAAAGCGAAAAGGGGTATAGCTGATATTTTGGCGCCCTCCGGGTATACTGTGACAATGGACAATCTGCCCAAAACCGGGGCTGTTCCGCCGGATTATCCGCCCGTGATCAAACCGCCCGGCCGCGGGTTTTCCCTGCTCCCCATGGCCAATCCCTTTGGGGCCCCGGTGTACTACCGGGACACCGTGGACAGCACCATGGACGCGGCCCGGACCCTGGGCGGTCCGCCGGAATCTTCGGACTTGCCCCACGGTACGGTGATTGCCGCCGGGTACCAGAGTGCGGGCCGGGGCCGGAGCGGCCGTCCCTGGAACATGGACAGGGGCTCTAACCTGCCCCTTACGGTGATCCTCCGTTATCCCGCCATTGCGGCGATTCCTCCGGGGCTTACGCTGCGGACGGGCCTTGCCCTGTCCCTGGCCGTCGAAGATTTTGTGCAGGCCGCGGTTCCGGGCGGGAAAACCCTTGCAGGCCGGGTTAAGGTAAAGTGGCCCAACGACATTATGCTGATCCAGCAGATTTCCCCGGAAGGGGGGAAAAAGGCCGCCGGCATCCTGGCGGAGACCGCCGGTTTTTCGGGGGATTCCGGCGGCGGAAGGGTGTACCTGGGGGTGGGGGTCAACATTGCCCAGCGGGATTTTCCCCCGGAACTTAGACACAGGGCCTGCAGCATTGCCGGAACCCTATACCCGGAAAGGTCCGAAACGGAAAGAACCGGTGCGGAAACCGGCGCTGCGGCGCTTGTCCAGGGCCGTTTTATTCTGCTGGAAAAATTCCTTGCCCGGCTTTACGCCGAACTGGAGGGTCCCCCGGATCCCGCCCCCGGAAAATCCTGGCGGGAACGGCTCCTTGAACGGCTCTATATGCGCGGAAGGCCGGTGCGGTTTATACCGGGGGCGGCCGGTTCGGGCCATGCCGTCGAGGGAATTCTGGCCGGTATAGGCGCGGCCGGGGAACTGCTTATCACCCTTGACGGGGAAGACCGGCCCTTTGTTACGGGCGAACTTGACATATACTAAAAATTTTGTAACTACCCAGCCGGATTATACATTTTTAAACAATGTCAATAAGTTAAATGAGCCGTCCCGCATAGGCCATGTTCAGTATCTTTCCCGCTATGATTGAATACATCAGGATAAGCGTTGTCGTCTTTTCCATGCTCCCCTCTTGCAGCTTTTCTATAGCGCACCCGCTTTTAAGCACATAATGGAACCGTTCTATCTTCCACCGCTGCATATACTATCCAACGTAGTCATACGCTTCTTCGGTACTTATTCACCGGCTTGCTGGTTACTTCGGAAACGGGGTTTCCGCCGCCATGCTATCGGCGATTTCCCCTTGGCCGGTTTTTGCCGGCTTCCCCGATGGATTTGTCCGGCCGCTTAAAGAGTGTTTCCATTGTTTACGGGGTTCGTTCTGTATAGTTTCAATTCTGCCATTCTTGCCAAATAGTACGCTATATATAGCGGTTATTTATAGTGTCAACCCTATTTCATACTATCACCGGTAAATCATACATTAAAATTGTAAAAACGATACTGTATAACCTCTTTCCGTTTTGCGCCGGCTTTGGTATACTGTGCCGGTGAATATAGCCTTTGGTCATTCTAACATGGACTTGGATTGTCTGGGCTCTCTTGTGCTGGTAAAAAAACTGTTTCCAGACCATAGGTTGATCCGCAGCAGGCTTATTCATCCTACGGCATCGGGCCTTTACACCATGTATGAAAAATATTTCGACTTTTTAAATCCCCAGGATCTAAAGCAGGAGCGGGTAGACCATATTATCATCGTGGATACTTCCAGCGCAGAACGGGTAAAAGAATATTTTAGCTGTATCTACGGGTCGGATCCCAGGATCACTATTTACGATCATCATCCCATGACCTGCGATATCCTGGGGGCGGATCTTGCGGGACAGCCCTGGGGGGCCAATACCACCTGCATGGCAAAACTTGCCATGGAACAGGGGATAGTCCTGGAAAGTGAAGAGGCCACCATAGCCCTTACGGGAATTTATGCCGATACGGGCCGGCTCATATACGAAAATGTCCACCGGGAGGATCTGGAGGCCGCCGCCTGGCTGCTGGACATGGGCGCTTCCCTTAGGCTGGTCAAATCTTTCCTGGATGCCCTAAAAGAAGACGGCCAGATACAGGTCCTTAACCGGCTTCTTCTTCTGATCCAGCCGCAGATAATCCAGGGACACGAGGTTCTTTTAAGTTACCTGGAGCTCGATGAAAACATCCCCGGCCTGGCCCAGGTGGTGGAAAAGATCATGGATGTCGAAAACCCCGATGCATACTTTGCGGTTTTTTATGTCCGCAAAAATAAAACCGTCATGGTCATTGCCCGCAGTCAAAAGCGGCGCATCAACCTCCATGAACTCTTTGCCCCCTACGGCGGCGGGGGGCACCAGATGGCCTCTTCGCTGATACTCCGGGGGCAGGACGGTCCGGTCTTTTACGGGGAATTTCTTGCATACCTGGAAAGTTCCCTGGTTCCCGCGACCTGCGCCAGGGACATCATGACCAGGGAGGTCTTCGCTGTCCAGGAGGACCATGCCGTCCTGGATGTGTCCAAGTATATGGAAAAGGTAAACCATACGGGGCTTCCGGTATTGGACGGCGGCGGAAAGCTCACGGGCTTTGTAAGCCTGCGGGATATTATGAAGGCCCGGCGTGCTTCCCAAATGCATGTCCCCGTAAAGGCCTACATGTCCAGAACTGTTATTAGTTCCCATCCGGGGGTTACCATGCGGGAGGTGGAACGGATTTTTTATAAGCACCATATTGGTCATTTACCCATTCTGGAAGGCGGCCGGCTGGCGGGCATTGTAACCCGGTGGGACTTTCTGGAATATAAAAAGCGCCGCAAGGGGCTGGGCGCCGGGGAGCGCCGGTGAACCGCAGTTTTTTTGACGATATGGTAAATCCCGGTGGAGGGGAGGGTATGGCGGCGCTGGATCTGCGGAGGAACGGCGCCAAGGTACTGGTCATCAGCGACCTGCACATGGGCTTCGGAAAACGGGACGATCTTTCCCCCAACGGGCGGCTTCTGGCGTCCATGCTGGAACAGTACTACTACCCCGGCGGCTGGTACCTGATCCTTAACGGAGATGTGGAAGAACTTCAGCGCTATTCCCTCCATTCTATACAAAAACAATGGGCAGGCCTTTATGCAATCTTCGACAAATTTGCCGCGGACCAGCGGTTTTTAAAAACCCTGGGAAACCACGACGAGGATCTGGTTTTTGAAAAAACCTATCCCTATCCTTTGTACAGGGCGGTGCGGATCGAAAGTTCCCAGCTCCCACTATATGTTTACCATGGACACCAATCCTCTAAATTGTATACGGATTTTAACTCCCTTTCCCGCAGCCTGGTCCGGTATATTCTAAAACCCTTTGGGATTAGAAATATTTCCTCGGCCCGCAGTCCCCACCGCCGGTTCTTTGTGGAAAAGCAGGCCTATGCCTTTTCCATAGCAAACAACTGCATTTCTATTATAGGCCATACCCACCGGGCCCTGTTCGAATCCCTGGGCCGCTACGATTTTATTAAATTTGAAATAGAACGGCTCTGCCGGGATTATCCGGCATCAAAGGGCCGGGAAAAGGAACGTATCGCCGGGGAAGTGGCGGCCCTTAGAAGGGATCTGGGTAAACTTAAGCGTTCCGAACGGCGGGACGGACTGCGCCAGAGCCTGTACGGCGACGAACTTCCCGTACCCTGTCTGTTTAATTCCGGCAGCGCCATCAGTAAAAAGGGGATCAACGCCCTGGAATTGGACGATTTTTCCATCGCCCTGGTGTACTGGTTTACCGGGGGGGAGGGGAAACAATTTATCAGCCGGGGAAATTATGCGGTGGAAAAACTACGGGGAACCCGCTGCCGCCGGGCGGTGCTTAACCAGGACCGGCTGGATTACATTAAGGCCCGGATAGAACTGTTAGGGTCCTAGGACTTTGTTGCGCTTTGCGCATAACACCCTTAAAAACCGCCTGCCCGGCGATTTTTTACCTTGCAAAGCCGAAAGCAGCCCCCGTTCCTGCGGCCGGGACAATTGAGCAAATGCCCCGCTTGACCGATACTTAACAGATACCCCATAGTAAAAGCCGGGAGGGAATCGTGCTTGGAAGAATAATCGTTTTACTGGTTTTGATCCTGGTGCTTATAGGCGGGGGCATAGTCTGGTTCGATTATCTTAACGTGATCGACGCCAAGACGGTGCTGGCCCCCCTGTACCGTCTTATAGGCCGGGAGGGCCGTACCCAGGGCGAACTGGGTCCCGATGAATACCTTAATCTTGATGCGGAACGGCTGGCCGTGCGGCTCGAGGCAGAGGCCCTGCGGGAACTGGACATGGACAGGAAAGAAGCGGATATTAACTCCAGGCTGAGTGAAATAGAGCAAATGGCCCAGGAATTGGCGGAAAAACAGCAAGCCCTGGATGAACAGCAGAATTCTATCAATGCGGCGGCCGCAGATGCCGAAAATATGGAAAGAAGCATTGAAGGCATTGCCCAGCAGCTGACCAATATGCAGCCGGAGCGAGCGGTTGCGATTATTGCGGCCATGAACGATCAAACTGCCGTCAATGTGCTCCGAAAGACCGAAGAGATGGCCCAGCGGGACGGAACCGGTTCCATTGTTCCCTACTGGCTTTCTCTGATGGACCCCCAGAGGGCGGCGGAGTTGCAGCGGAAAATGGTGGTTGGGGCCCCCTAGAGGTTTGTCGCACTTCGTGCGTAAAACCTCAGAAAATCGCCGATCAGGCGATTTTTTACCCTGCAAACTCCATCGGACCCAAGGTCCGCAGCAGCCCAACAATTGGGTGGCTGCGGGCCTTTGGTCCGATGCACCGGCGGTAACTGTGGCTCCTGGTTTGCAGGGCATACATAGGCACTTCTGTGGATATGTATGCGGTTTTGCGCTGGGAGCGCAGACTGCCCAATCCGGTCCAGGGTTTTTCGGGAAGGGAACCTCGCTTTGGCTAATCCTGGCAGTGTTGTATAGGATCGGCCTTGACGCAGGTCCCGGAATTCCATAAGGAGGCCGGGCGCGATGTTAACAATAGAACATACTTCCACCCGCATACAAAATGAATCCCATCTTGATTCCCGGGACCTGCCGGGTCTTGAAGGCCTTCCCGTCGCCGGAAAGGCCCGTAGAAAGGGCCGTCCTACCGGCGGCGCCCTGGGGGTTTTTGCCAAGATCTTTGCGGGGCTTGTGAATAAAAAGGCCGGGCCGGAAAACACCGGCTTGGTTGTAACGGAAAAACCCGGCAGTAAGCCCCGGTTTACCGGCGGGGGCCGGAAAAACAGGGCCGGATTCCCGGCGGCCCAGGAAGGGGTACAGAACCGCCGGGAAGCTTCCGGCGCCGTCAAAAAAAAGCCCCCCCGGGAAAGGGAAGGGCCGGCGCCCGGAGAAGCTTTCCCCCTTGTTCAGGACCCGGTAAAGGAACGGATCCTCCGCCCCCAGGGGACGACGATTGAAGGGATGGAAGCGCCTTCCCCGGCGCCGGTTTTGTACAATCCGGAAGAAAAACCCCAGGCCGGGGAATTTTCGGCGCAGCCGCTTCCCCTTCAAAACCAGGAAATTCCCGCTCCTCCCGTTCAGGAAGCCCCCCCCCGGACCACAGAGAGAAAAGAACCGGCCCCGGAAGAGGGCCGGGAGGGGCTCAAAAAAACCGGCAGACGAAAGGACCGGTTTACGGTACAGATCCGGGATCTGCGGTCCGGGGATGCCCCCGGGCCGGACCTTAGGGGCCCCGTGGAGGTCCGGGTTGAAGCGGACCGGGAAATTATTGTGGACCTTCGGCATTCCCGGGAAACCCCGGAAAATGCTTCCCGGACCGGCGGAGAGGTTTCCGCCGGGGAACGGTTCGAGCAGGTCCTTGCCCGGGAGCTTAAGGGCGGCCTCCAGGGGGATATCATCAAACAGGCGGCCATCGTACTCCGGGACGGCGGCGAAGGGACCATCAGACTTTCCCTTCAACCCCAAACCCTGGGGAAGGTTAAGATACACCTGGAAATGGCCGAAAACAAGGTATCGGGGCATATTTTTGTGGAAACCGAAGAGGCCCTTAGGGCCTTTGAGCAGGAAATCCACAGCCTGGAACAGGGTTTTAAGGATTCGGGATTTGGGGAAGTAAGCCTCAGCACAACCTTGGATTCCCGGAACGGCGGGCAGAAGTGGCAGAATACCGAATCCGGCCCCTTCTATTCCCAGCGGTTTGCCCTTTCCGGCTACGATGGGGGGGTCGAACCGGATCCGGCAGAAACCCCCGGCGGATACGGTTTTGGTTTTTCCGCGGTAAACATGCTTGTATAGGAGAAGATAATGGAATCGATAAACGCCCTCGCAGGAAACAAGGAATACTGGTCGGACAGCAAAGAGCTGCTTCAGCGAAAGCAAGAGGCGGACCAGTTTAACTATGAAACCTTTGTTAAGGATAAAGAAAAGGGCAGGATGCCAAAGCAGGCCCTGGGAATGGAAGACTTTCTTACGCTTTTAACAAAGCAGCTGGCATATCAGGATCCTATGGCGCCCATGGAGGACAAGGAATTTATTGCCCAAATGGCCCAGTTTTCCAGCCTAAAACAAATGGACGCCATGTCCCAGGGCATTAGCAAGCTAAGCGGCGATTTTAGCCGCATCGCTGATCTGCTTTCCGGTTCCGAGGCCGCATCTGCCCTGGGCAGATCGGTGGAATTGGCCGACGGTGAAGCCACCGTCCAGGGAGTAGTCCGGGCCGTTACCAGAGGAACTGATCCTCAAATTATGGTAAACGGCACCTATTATTCCTGGAGTCAGGTAACTAAGGTATTTGAAGAATAGGAGGTACCAGTTATGATGCGATCGTTATATTCAGGCGTTTCGGGCCTTCAGAACCACCAGACCCGAATGGATGTGGTGGGCAACAATATCGCCAACGTAAATACCACGGGCTTTAAAAAGGGCCGGGTTA
Organism: Spirochaetaceae bacterium; assembly: GCA_031277165.1. Taxonomy (GTDB): domain Bacteria; phylum Spirochaetota; class Spirochaetia; order Treponematales; family Breznakiellaceae; genus JAISLT01. Next base: position 50,275 of record JAISLT010000028.1, on the reverse strand, counting down.
ACTTTCACGATATGCTTTACCAGCAAATAGCGGGCGCCGCCCGGCCCACGGAAGATTTAGGGGGGATCAACCCCAAAGAAGTGGGCCTTGGGATGAGCGTGGCTTCAATCGATACCATACACCTCCAGGGATCCCTCCAGACCACCGGGGTAGAGACCGATTTAGCCCTGATGGGTACGGGCTTTTTTGTATTAAAGTCCGGGGACGAAACCTTCTATACCAGGGCGGGGGCCTTTGGTGTTGATAACCAGGGAACCCTGGTAAACCCCGCGAACGGAATGAGGGTCCAGGGCTGGATGGCCCAGGATCTGAACGGGCAGCAGGTTTTGGACGTTTCCCGGGATGTGGAGAACCTGATCATCCCCGTGGGATCAAAGGATCCTGCCCGGGCCACCACCGCGGTAAACTTTGCCTGTAATCTAAGCAATATAACCCCCCAGATACCGGAAAATCCCACCCCCCAGCAGATAGCCGCGGGAACCTGGCGGACCGCCGTTAATATCTACGATTCCTTTGGGGGCATCCACATAATGCAGGTGGAATTTACCCGGGTTCCGGATACCCCCAATACCTGGAACGCCACCGTAACGGTGGATCCCGCGGGCGACCCCCCCACCAATACATCCATCGGTTTGGGGGAAGAGGCCCCCGCGGCGGGGGGACCGGCGGTATTTACCCTTACCTTTAACAACGAAGGACTTTTGCTTTCCGCCGCGGACGGTGCGGGGAACGAATCCGGCGGCGCCGGGGAACTGATCATGAACGTGGCCTACGATGTGGCCAACACCACCCCCGGCGACGACGGCGCCCCGGTCCGGCAGACCTTTACCCTAAACATGGGAGAGGTGGGGGGCTATACCCGGGCCATTACCCAGTATGCAGAAAAAAGTTCCACCAAAGTGGTGGAACAGGACGGCTACGGCATGGGGTATTTGGACAATTTTAAGATAGACCAGAACGGGATCATCACCGGGGTGTTCAGCAACGGCTCCAACCGGGTCCTGGGACAGGTAGCCCTGGCAAGCTTTGCCAACCAGGGGGGGCTTGAGAAGGCCGGCGAAAATAACTTTGTCCAGTCCACCAATTCGGGACTTGCCAACATAGGTCCTGCCCGGGTGGCGGGGAAGGGAAAAATTATCGCCGGAACCCTGGAAATGTCCAATGTGGACCTGGCGGATCAGTTTGTTGACATGATCGTTACCCAGCGGGGTTTCCAGGCAAACTCCCGGACCATACAAACGGCGGATCAGCTTCTTCAGGAACTGCTTACACTAAAACGATAGGAGGACTAGCGGGCTTTAGCGGTCCATCCGCCAGGGCCCGCGCGGTAACAGCGTGATACAAGTAACCCGGCTTGACGGCAAAGAATACTACATCAATCCCCATCAGATCGAATCCATCGAGGTTCATCCCGATACAACGCTGCTTATGCTTTCCGGAAAGCATGTGGTAATCCGCGAAACGGTGCCGGATCTTATTAACAGTATCATCGAATACCGCAGGCAGATCGGGGCTTTTAAAAACGAGGAGTAGAAGAGTATATGGATCTATCAACCATAATCGGCCTGGCCGGTTGTTTAGGCATGATCGGGCTCGGTATTATTACCGGCGGTTCCGGTCTTTTGACCTTTGTGGATATTCCTTCGGTCTTCATCGTTGTGGGGGGGTCGTGGTTTGCCCTGTTTACCTTTAGCAGCATATCCAGCGCCCTGGGAATATTCAGCGTCATAGGCCTGGCCATGAAGATAACCACCTACGACGAACGGGGGGTTATTACCAGGCTTATGGGCATGTCCGAAAAGGCCCGCCGGGAGGGACTTCTGGCCTTGGAAGAAGAGTTGGAAGACCTGGAGGATGAATTTATGAAGAAGGGCCTGCGGCTGGTGGTGGACGGCACCGATGCGGAAATAATCCGGTCCCTGATGGAGACGGAACTAAGCCAGATGCAGGGACGCCATGCGGATAAGATAAGCAGTATTAATATGTGGGGCACCCTGGCCCCGGGGCTTGGAATGCTGGGAACAGTTATAGGTCTTATCGGTATGTTAAAAAACCTGGAAGATAAAAGCGCCCTGGGGCCCAACATGGCCGTGGCCCTTATTACCACCCTCTACGGATCCATGATGGCCAACCTAATCATGATCCCCGTGGCGGGAAAATTAAAAACCAAGGATGCGGCGGAAACAAAACTCAAAGAAATGCAGATAGAAGGGGTCCTTTCTATTCAGGCCGGGGACAACCCCCGAATTTTGGCGATGAAGCTTCTTTCGTACCTGGAGCCGGGGGACCGCAAGGCGGTAGAAGCGGAAGTCTTAAAAGACAACTAATCTGGAGGCAGAAAACCGGCAATGGCAAAGAAAAAACGGGAACCGGAAGAGGCAAAGGGCGAGTGGATTGTAACCTATTCGGATATGGTTACCCTGATGCTTTGCTTTTTTGTGGCCCTCTTTAACCCCGACGAATCGGATCCTACCCAGCTTCAACAGATGATCTCTGCCTTTAACGCCATTGGCATGGGCCCTTCCTCCGGGGGAAACACCATTGCCCCGGGAAAAAGCGCCGATCTGGGGAATACGATCATGTCCCTGCCCTCCCTGGACAGGGGCCGTAATCTGGGTACCGCGGTGCGCCGGGCCATGAGTCTCTTTGAACCGGAAATAAAATCCAACAAGGTTAAGGTTACCCACGATGAGCGGGGGATAATTATCAGCCTCGCTTCGGACCTGTTCTTTGCCCCCGCCAGCGCCGAAATTAACTACGAAGACAGCCGGGACATACTGCTTAGGCTGGGATCCATGCTCAATTCCCAGGAACTGGCGGGCCGGCGCTTTCGCATCGAGGGTCATACCGATGGGTCCGACACGGATCCCCTTATATGGCCCTCCAATTGGGAACTCTCCACCGCCCGTTCCCTGGCGGTGCTCCACTACCTGGCCGACATAGGGGTGGATGAAAACCGCTTTCAAGTGGCAGGTTTTGCCGCCACCATGCCCATCAGCCGGGACGATACCCCCGAAGGACGGATGAACAACCGCCGGGTGGACATTGTTATTCTGGACGAAGCCCACCTGTAGCGTAAGCCCTGTTCCCGCTAAAATATCCATTCGCCGGAGTTTTATGCCCCGGCCCGCTTGTCCGGGAAATTTCAGGACGGAATTGTTCGCTGGGCAAAGATCCGCCTCTTTTGGCCTGTTTCCTTTCATTTTACCGGGGTTTTTTGCCGATATTCAAATAAATGCCTTGTGCAAATTGTTGATAATGTGTATAATTTAAGAGGTTTTTTCTTTATCTTTGAAAAAACTTCTGGGATTCGGGAGGTACCAGAATGGGTGATGATGACGGCCTTGATCTCGGCGGAGACGATGTAACCGGGGTAGACAGCGGTGGAAAAAAATCCGGGGGCCTTTCCGGTCTTTTGCCGAATCTGCTTAAATTTGTCGCCATAGGATTAGGGGCGCTGATTTTTATTGTTACCGTGGCGGTAATAACCTTCAACATTCTAAGCGGCCGCGGCGAATCCCAAACGGTGATTGATCCCACCTCCGAATATATCGGAACCCGTCCCCAGTTTTCTACATTTACCCTTATAGGGCAGTTGAGCACCAGAACCCGGGATCAGACCCACACGGTGGTGGTAGACATGCTTCTGGAGTACGACCTAAATAATAATGCTGCGGCCACGGAACTTACCTCCCGGGTAAACCAGCTTAGGGATTTTACCCGGAACTACTTTTCCACCAAGTACTATACGGAACTGGAGCCGGAAAACGAGGTAAAACTTAAGCAGGAAATACGGGAAATCCTTAATACCCGGTATCTGGATACCGCTAAAATTAGGGGGGTCCTGTTTAACAAACTGGATCTTATGGAAATATGATCCAGTTCCAAAACCCCGGTGGTTTTGGAACAGCCCTTGCAAACTCCCAAAGGAGCCCGATAATCGGGATTTTTTGCATGGATATGCAAAAAATCTACGAAGTACAGCGGTGGTTTCGGTGCGAAACCCATAAAAAACGGAGGCCTTTCCAAAACCTGCGGGTCCTGGAAAGGGATAAGCCTCCCCGTGGAGCGTGGACGTGACAGAAGTTCTGTCCCAGGACGAAATAGATCAGCTGCTTACCGCCATAAACACCGGCGAAACCGAACCGGAGGACTTTCGTCCGGCGGCGGATACCCGCAAAATAAAGATCTATGATTTTAAGCGGCCCGACAAATTTTCCAAAGAACAGATCCGCACGGTTTCGATCATGCACGAAACCTTTGCCCGCCTAACCACCACAAGCCTTTCTGCGAACCTTAGAGCCATGGTCCATGTCCATGTGGCGTCGGTGGATCAGCTTACCTACGAAGAATTTATCCGGTCCATTCCCACCCCCACGACCCTGGCAATTGTGAACATGGACCCCCTAAAGGGAAATGCGATCCTGGAAATCGATCCGGCCATAACCTTTTCTATTATCGACAGGCTCTTTGGCGGCACCGGGGAAGGAACCAAGGCCCAGCATGAACTTACCGACATTGAAAGCGCCGTTATGGAAGGAATTATAGTCCGGGTCCTGGGAAATATGCGGGAGGCCTGGTCGCAGGTTATAGACCTTCGTCCCCGGCTGGGCCAGATCGATACAAACCCCCAGTTTGCCCAGATTGTCCCCCCCACAGAAATGGTGGTGCTGGTTACCCTGGAAACCAAGGTTGGGGACATCGAAGGGATGATGAACCTTTGCATTCCCTACCTGACCATAGAACCCATCGTGGGCAAGCTTTCCGCCCAATTCTGGTACTCGTCGGTCCGCCGGGGTACCACCACAGAAAACCTCAATGTCCTAAAGGACAAGCTTTCCACTGTCGATGTAAATGTAGTAGCGGAAATTGGAAAAATAGATATCCCCGTGCGGGATGTGCTTTCCCTGCGGTCCGGCGACATAGTACGGCTTTACAATGTCCAGGTGGGGGATCCCTTTGCCCTTAATATTGGCAATAAAACGAAATTCCTGTGCCGGCCCGGGGTTATCGGCAAAAAAATAGCCGTCCAGGTTGTAAAAAAGATAGCGGAGCTTGAGCAGGAAGAATTTGAAGAACTTGTTTCGGAAGGGGAGGAGTTATAATGAGTGATGGCGCTCTTTCGCAGGATGAAATAGACGCCCTGTTGGCGGGGGTAGATTCTTCGGCCCTGGGCTCCTCTCCGGCTCCGGCTGCCGCCACCGCGGCTCCATCCGGTTCGGAAGACGAGCGGCGGGTAATACAGGGTTTTCTTTCCGGCACCCTGGACGCCCAGTCCTCTAACCTGTCCATGATGACCGGTAAGGATGTAAGTTTCCGGGGACCCAATGTGGTTCCCCTAACCAGGGATGATCTTTTACAGCAGCTTCCCGACACGGTTACATCGGTAAAGGCGGATTTTAACTCCGGTTTCCCCGGTGAACATAGTTTTATCTTTTCCGAAGATACCGCCAAGACCATCGCAAGCCTGATGAACAAAGAAGAAAACATCCAGCTTGACGAAATGGCCATGTCGGTTTTAGGGGAAGTGGTTTCCCAATTAGTGGGATCCCAAATAACCGCCCTTACCGAAAAGACGGGAAACAAATCAATCTCTTCCGTATCCCCCGAAGCGGCCAACGTCCCCAAAGCCGTGGCCGCCCTGCCCGGGGGAACCTTTATGTGCGCCACCTATCAGCTTATTTTGGATGACGGAAAAACCCACCAGCTTTGGGAAGTATTGGGCCCCTCTGTTTCGGCGGATATTGCCCGGGCGCTGGACAGTAAAGGCGGAACCGCCGCCGGGGCCCCGCCGCCCGCTTTTCCTGGAATGGATATGGGGGCCATGCCTAACCTGGGTATGGGCGGCGGTATGTCTGCCCCCGCAATGGGTGGAGACTTCTCCGCCATGGGAGGAGGAATGGCCATGCAGGGAATGGGCGGCATGATGCCCATGGGCGCCGCCAATGTACAATCGGTTCAGTTTCCCAACCTAATGCCCCAGAATACCCCCCAGGAACAGGGGAATATCGGCCTTATTATGGACGTGTACATGGAAATGACCGTCGAATTGGGCCGTACAAGGAAACTTATCAAAGAAATCCTTGGTATGGGGGAAGGTACCATCATCGAACTGGACAAACTTGCCGGTGAACCGGTGGATATACTGGTAAACCACAAACTTATTGCCAAGGGCGAAGTGGTGGTTATCGACGAAAACTTTGGCGTTCGGGTTACAGAGATTGTATCCCCCATGGAGCGTATGGGCGAAAGTATTTAGAAGTTTGCTGCGCTTCACCCATCCGTGGACGGCCCGGACTTTAGTCCGGGCATTTCCCGCCAGCGAAGTTTTGGTTCGCAGGATGGACAGACACCATCTAACCCATTGGGTATAATCAGTTTAACTTGGGAGGGGAAAACTGAAACGTATTTTTACAGCGGTTCTTTTGGCCGCGGCCCTACCGTATTTTGCCGTTTCCCAGACCGTGGAAAATTCTCCGCCGGTCCCGCCGCCGGGGGAAGAGCCCGCCGCGGCCGCCGGAAGCTCCAAGGCCGAAGAAAGGACATACCTCTTTTCCGACGATACTGTCTCCGGGGGCCCCGCCGCTTCCCCGCCGGTCTTTGCGATCCTTAGGATGATCCTGGTCCTGGCTTTGGTGGCGGCGGTTATATACCTGGCGGTGTTTTTTTTACGCCGCCTCTCCCGCCCCCAGGAAGAACAGAACCCCCACCTTAGGATCCTCGCCTCTACCCACCTGGGGAACGGCCGTTTTCTCCACATCGTTTCCATGGGAACCCAAACATGGCTTATCGGTTCCGGTGAGGGGGGGATAAACCACATCGCCGACATACAGGACAGGGAATTGGTGGATGCGATGATCCTCGAGGCATCCAAAAAAAAGGCCGAAGCGCCCGGACCCCTGCCGGGTTTTCAAGCCCTGCTTAAAAGATTTTCCGGCGGCATAGGAAGGGAAGAACAAAACCGCCTGGAAAATATCCGGCAGCGCCGGGAACGGTTTAAGAGGTTCTAGGATGAAGCAGATTATTCCTGTCCTGGCGGCGTTTCTTTTTCTGTTTCCCCCGGTTCTGTCTGCCCAGGAAGATGTCCAGCCCCTGCCGGGTTCCTTAAGCGGAACCAGCGCCGAAACGGGAACCGCCGCCATTCCCGCCCCCCCGGTGGACGGGATTGTTCCGTTTATTGACCTTAGCATTAGAAATCCCGCAAACAGCCAGGAAGTGGCCTTTTCCCTTCAACTGTTGCTGCTGCTTACGATCCTTTCCCTGGCTCCAAGCGTTATTATCCTTATGACCAGTTTTCTTCGGATCTCCATTGTGCTGGATTTTGTAAAACGGGCCCTGTCCCTTCAGCAGGTTCCCCCCAATCAGGTTATTTTAGGGATCAGCCTTTTCTTAACCCTCTTTATTATGTGGCCCACCTTCGACATCATATACCAGAATTCTTTCCGCCCCCTGGCGGACGGCCGCATTAATGTGGAACAGGCCTACCGGGAAGCGGAAGGCCCCCTGCGGCTTTTTATGTACCGCCAGATGCAGGGAAACCCCGCCAACATCCGGCTTTTTATGTCCATGCGGGGACTGGACCGGCCCAACTCCCTGGCGGATGTGCCCACCTATATACTTATTCCGGCGTTTATTTTAAGTGAACTTACCGTGGCCTTTAAGATAGGGATACTGCTGTTTATTCCGTTTATTGTGATCGACATGGTGGTGGCCAGCGCGCTTATGTCCATGGGGATGATAATGCTGCCGCCGGTGATGATATCCATGCCCTTTAAGCTGATACTCTTTGTGCTGGTAGACGGCTGGGGCCTGTTGACGGATCAGATGGTCCGTTCATTTTTATAGGAATAAGGATGAGTTTAGGATACGTAACTTCCCTGCTTCGGGAGGGAATTATGGAGGTGATCATCCTGGCGGGTCCCATGCTGGTTACCGCATTACTGGTGGGTCTGGTGGTGGCCATACTTCAGGCCACCACCTCCATACAGGAGCAAACCCTTACCTTCGTGCCCAAGGTAATCGCCATCCTCCTTATCCTGGGATTCCTCGGGGGATGGATGTTTGCTTCCCTGCGGGATTATACGGTGCGGCTTTTTCAAATGATACCGGAGATGGTCCGGTGAAATTGCTGTACCCATGGCGGATAAACAGGAGGATCGCCGGTGATTAGGGAAATACTTGCCGCCGCGCCCCTCTTTCTTCTCTTGGCAGTCCGGGCCCTGGCTTTGATAGAAACGGCCCCCCTGCTTTCGTCGGAATCCAACCCCCAGACGGCCCGGGTGGCCCTGGCGGGTTTTGCCGCCTATGCGGTCTTTCCTTCTGCCCAGGGGCTGGAGGGCCAGGGGCTGGAGCTTTTTTCCCTTTCATTTTTGCTGCTCCTGGTTGGCGAAGCGATCGTGGGGATCATCATGGGTTTTTTTATTACCATAGTATTTTCCGCCTTTTCCACCGCGGGGCAGTTTTTTTCCCTGCCCATGGGATTCAGCGCTTCGGAAACCTTCGATCCCCTGGCCCAAATAGAAAATCCCCTCATGGGCCAGTACCTTAACCTGGTGGCCATGCTGGTGTTTCTTACCATTGACGGCTTTAGCGAACTTTTTCTGGGGGGCTTTCAACGTTCTATCCAGTCGGTCAACGTGGCGGCCCTGGCGGTGGGCCGGGAAGCGGCCCTGGGAATGCTCCTTTCGGGGCTCTCCAGACTTTTTCTCGACGCCATGGTAATTTCCCTTCCCATATTGGGGACCCTCTTTTTAACGACCCTTTCCACGGGGCTTATTTCCAAGGCCGCCCCCCAGATCAATATCCTTACCGAGGGCTTTCCCATTGCCATAACCGTGGCGTTTCTGCTGATCTTTACCACCCTCCCTTTTATGGTAGAAGCCTTTGGCAGGGTGGTACACTCGGGGTTCCAGGCCATTGAAAACCTGTACCTCCAGATTGGACAAAGGATAGGCGGCGTATGACCCAGGATATTTTTCGTATAATGGATCTGCAGTGGTTTGCCGCCGAGGACGAGGGGCGTACGGAGGAACCCACCGAGTACAAGATCCGCAAAGCCCGGGAAGAAGGAAGGGTTGCCAAGAGCCAGGAATTTATCGGAGCCCTGGTGCTGCTCTTTCCCGCCCTAACCCTTCTTTTTCTGGCCCGGTACATCCTTAGGACCTGCGTAGAGATGATCCGGTTTTTCTTCCTGCGGATCACCGAACTTGATCCAATCCACGACAGGCTTGTGGCGGGGGTGTTCTTTTCGTACTTTACCCGGCTTGCCCTGCCCATAGCCGCCGCGGCCCTGGTGGCGGCGGTGTTTTCCAACCTTGTGCAGGTGGGGCCCCTCTTTACCACCAAGCCCTTAACGCCGAACTTTTCTAAGATTGTACCCCGGTTTGGCCGGTATTTCCAAAAGACCCTCTTTTCTATGGAAGGGCTTTTTAACTTTGCCAAATCCGTCATAAAAATGCTGCTTATTGGGCTTGTGGCGTTCCTGCTTATCCGCAGCCGCATTGATCAACTGGCGAACCTGCAGACCGCGGGGATCTGGCTGGGTCTTACCACCGTGGCGGGCCTGGCCGCCCGGCTCCTTATTATTTCGGCCCTGCTGCTCCTGGTCCTTTCTATTCCGGACATGCTTTTTCAGCGCTGGCAGTACCGGGAATCCCTTAAAATGACCAGGCAGGAAGTAAAAGAAGAACGAAAGATGTACGAGGGGGATCCCCTTATACGGGCCCGGATCCAGCGGCGGATGCGGGAAATGATGGGCCGGAATATGGCCGTAAATGTGGCCAAGGCCGATGTGGTAATTACCAACCCCACCCATTTTGCGGTGGCCCTGGAATACGACGAAGATACCATGCTGGCCCCGATCCTTACCGCCAAGGGGGTGGACGAAATGGCCCTTCAGATCCGGCGCATAGCCCGGGATAACGATGTGGCCGTGGTAGAGAATAAACCCCTGGCCCGGGCCCTCTATGCGGAGGTGGATGTGGGAAGGAGCGTCCCTGTGGTATACTACCAGGCCATAGCCCAGATCCTTGCACGGGTTAGGCAGCTTGAAGAAGAACGCCGCCGGGTTGACGGCATGAGGGCGTAAGCGGCGCGGTAAAGCGCAGGTAACAGGCAATATGAAGGAAACAAAATATGGCTGATGCAAGACCAATCGCAGGTCCCGGTAGTTTTATGGGAAACCGCAGCGACATCGCCATTGCCGTGGCGGTGGTGGCGGTGGTGATGATGCTGATAATCCCCATGCCCACGGTTCTTCTGGACGCATTGATGGCCATGAACCTGGTGCTGGCCCTGCTTATCCTGCTCATAGTCCTCTATACTAAAAAGCCCACGGATTTTGCTTCCTTTCCCACGGTGCTTCTGGTGTCTACAGTTTTTGGCCTGGCCCTGAACGTTTCTTCTACCCGGCTTATCCTTACCCAGGGGGCGGCCTTTGACGGAAGGATGATCCAGGCCTTTTCTTCCTTTGTGGTGGGCTCCGGCGGTACCGAAGGACTGGTGGTGGGCTTTGTGATCTTTATTGTGATCATCGCCGTCCAGGCGGTGGTCATTACCAAGGGCGCCACCCGGATCGCAGAAGTGGCCGCCCGGTTTACCCTGGACGCCCTGCCGGGAAAACAAATGGCCATCGAGGCGGAGTTCAATTCCGGGGCCATTGCCGAAGAAGAATCCATCGCCCGCAAAAACGATCTTCAGCGGGAGGTTGATTTTTACGGCGCCATGGACGGTTCCAGTAAATTTATCTCCGGTAACGTTAAGGTGGGGATCCTTATTACCGTGGTTAACATCCTGGGGGGGATCATCATTGGTACGGTGCTCCACGGGGAAACAATTTCCGCCGCGGTGGGAACCTACATTGCCTTTTCAATTGGGGACGGCCTTCTTTCCCAGTTTCCCGCCCTTCTGGTATCCACCGCCACGGGCATTATCGTAACCAGATCCGTGTCCGATGGAACCTTCGGAGAAGATGTAACCAAGGAATTTTCCCGGGACGCCCGGATCTACGGTATCGGCGCCGGGGTGCTGCTGCTTTTTTCCGCCCTTCCCCGGTTCCCCTGGTATGTGCTTATTCCCATGGCCGCCTTAATGGGCCTTTTGGCCCTTCGGCTAAGCAGAAAAAAAAGGCGGGATTTTGAGACCGCCATGAGCAAAACCGCCGAGGCGGCAAAGCCCAAGGAAGAGGCGGCGGAAATGTCCCCGGTGGTGCCCCTGGATCCCCTGTCCCTGGAACTGGGATACGGTCTTATTCCCCTGGTAGACCGGGACAAGGGGGCGGAACTGCTGGAACGGGTCCAGCGGATACGCCGGGAATCGGCCCTGGATCTGGGGCTGGTAATCCCCCGGATTAGGATTATCGACAATATGCGGCTGGAACCCAGCGAATACTGCCTTAAAATAAAGGGCGTGGAGGTAGGCCGGGGGAAGATCCGCATGGGATATTACCTGTGTATTAACCCCGGGGGGGTAAAGGATGAGCTGGCCGGGGAAAAAACCAGGGATCCCGCCTTTGGGCTTCCGGCCCTGTGGGTTAGCTCCGACAAACGGGACGAAGCGGAACGGGCGGGGTATACGGTGGTGGATCCCCCTTCGATTATTGCCACCCACCTTACGGAAATTATTAAGCACCATGCGGCGGAAATTTTGGGCCGGCAGGAAACCCAGGGCATCCTGGACGCCCTTAAAAAGGATTATCCCGCGGTGGTGGAAGAGGCCCAACGGCACCTTTCGCTGGGCGAAATCCAGAAGGTAATACAAAATCTCCTTAAAGAACAGGTTTCGATCCGGAATATGACGGCGATTTTGGAAGCCCTGGCGGACTATGCCCCCGTAATCAAGGACGTTAGATTTCTTACCGAAAAGGCCCGGCAGGCCCTGGCCCGGCAGCTCTGCCTGCAATACGCCGATGACGGCCGGGTGCTGAGGGTCTTGACCATCGACCCGTCCCTGGAGCAGAAAATAATTGACAGTAAAGTAGAAACCGCGTCGGGAACCATATCCGCCCTGGATCCGCCGGTGCAAACCGGGTGGATTAAGGCCCTGTCCCGGGCGGCGGCGGCGGTACAGGAACGCGGCTGGCTTCCGGTGATCCTCTGCTCGGAGGCGGCCCGGCTCCTGGTTAAATCCTCCACATCCCGGGAACTGCCCGATCTGGTGGTGCTTTCGGTGCCGGAAATTATCAACGAGGTTACTGTGGAAGCGGTAGGTGAAATTAAGATTGAAAGTGCGGCATAAGGAGTAGCCATGCCCTATTTTACCGAACAGGGAAAAACCCACAGCGAATGTCTGGAAAAGATCCGGGCCCGGTACGGAAGCGGTGCGAAGGTACTGCTGGAACGGACCCTTAGAAAGGGCGGGTTTTTTGGCATAGGATCCTACGAGGAGGTGGAAATGACCGGCACCTATGGATACGCCCCCGCCCCGGATCTGGAAACCGCCAAGCGCCAGGTTCTGGCCGCCGCCGGTAAGGCCGCGCCGGATGCGGCCCTGCAGAGCGTGTTAAAGGAACTCCGCAGCCTGCACGAAAAACTGGACCACCGGGTCAATGAAACTCCCCCTGTACAGGGGATTCGGGAACATCCTTCCCTGCAAAGACTGGAAGAGGACCTTCAGGCCAACGATTTTTCTCCGGCCTTTATTCGGGGAATGGTGGAACGGGCCCGCCGGGAATTCCCCCTGGACAGCCTGGACAATTACGAGGATGTACAAAAAAGGGCCCTCCTCTGGATCGCCGAACGGATTACCCTGTACCAGGAACCGGATGTAAAGAAAAAGCCCCGGATCATCCTGCTGGTGGGCCCCACGGGGGTGGGAAAAACCACCACCATTGCAAAACTCGGGGCCCTCTACGGGAATAGAACCGGCGGCCAATGGCAGCATTCGGTACGGATGATAACCCTGGACAATTACCGCATCGGGGGAAAACATCAAATAGAAAAATACGGGGAAATTATGGAGATTCCGGTAAGTGCCGTGGAAAACTACGAAACCCTGCGGAAAACCCTGGCCCTGTACCGGGAAAAAATAGACTTTGTTCTGGTGGATACCATAGGAAAGAGCCCCCGGAATTACGGCGAACTGGGGGATATGAAGGCGATCCTGGACGCCTGTCCGGCCAAGGCGGAACCCCACCTGTGTATTGCCGCCTCTACCAAATCCAGCGACATTAAAGAAATTCTGCGGCAGTTTGAACCCTTTAAATACAGGGCGGTGATTATTACCAAACTGGACGAAACCACCGGGACAGGAAATGTAATAAGCGCCCTGGCGGAGGAAGGGAAGAGCATCTCTTTTATTACCACCGGCCAAACCGTCCCGCCGGATATAGAACGGGCTTCGGTACTCTCCCTCCTCCGTAACCTGGAGGGTTTTACCGTGGATACGGATGTTCTGGCGGAACGCTTTGGCGCGTATCTTAATTCTCTGGATCATCTTAAGTTAAAGGATACAGGAGCTTAATCATGGAAGATCAGGCAGAAAAACTACGGGAGATGATGCGGCAAAAAAGCAGCTCCTACGAAAAGCCCTCTAAGGGTAAGGATGGAAAAAAGACCCGGATTATCACTATTACCTCCGGCAAGGGGGGGGTGGGAAAAACCAATATGTCGGTTAATCTGGCCCTGGCCTATGCCCGGACGGGAAGAAAAGTGGTGGTTATGGATGCAGACCTGGGACTTGCCAATGTAAATGTGATGCTTAACATGATCCCCAAATTCAACCTGTACCATGTGATCCGCAAGCAAAAAACCATGAAAGAAATAATGGTAGAAACCGAATACGGAATTTCCATAGTAGCGGGCGCTTCGGGATTTTCAAAGATTGCCAATCTTACCGAGGCGGAACGGCAGTATTTTATAGAGGAACTTAACACCCTGTCTTCGGCGGATATTATTATCATCGATACTTCCGCCGGTGTTTCCAGCAATGTGTTGGACTTTGTGGCCGCGGCGGATGACTCCCTCATTATTACCACCCCGGAACCGACGGCCATTACCGATGCCTACGGAATTATCAAGATCATCGCCACCGAAGTAAACAGCCTTAACATGGGTCTTAAACTGGTGGTAAACCGGGTTAAGAACGCCACCGAAGCCTCTAAAATAGCGGATAGGATGATCAACATTACCAGCCAGTTCCTTAACCTAAAGCTGGAATATTTAGGCTTTATTTACGACGATACCTCCGTGTCCCAGGCGGTGTTACGGCAGCGGCCTTTTATGGTGGTGGATCCAAAATGCAGGGCATCCCTGTGCATCCAGCATATTGTAAGCCGCATGGACAAGACCGAAGTCAAGGATAGCGGCGGTTTTGGCAATATGCTTAAACGGATGTTTAAAGGAGAAAGTTAAACGGATGTTTAACTTTAAGATCGCAGGTATTGCAGCGGGGGCCGCCTTTGCCTTTTCCCTGCTGATAGGCCTTATAAGCCGCATTGGCCCGGTGGTTTTGCTTTTCCGGGCGCTGCTTTTTGGGGCCCTCTTTTTCGGCCTTTCCTGCCTGGTTTTCTGGCTCCTGGGCCAGTTTGTGCCGGAACTGCTCAGCGAACCGGAGGACGATCTTGACATACCCTCCGCCGGTTCCCGGGTGGATATTACCCTGGGAAATCCCATGGAAGGGGCCTTTCCCACCGATGGCACGGAGGAAGTGGACGACATAGCCGGCAGGCCCGGATTTTCCTCTTCCCGGGAAGGAATGGCCGGCGCTCCTCTGGATCAGGACGGGGATGGCATGTATACTGAAGAAAGGGGAGCCGGGGATAACCTGGAACTAGGCCCCGGCGGCATTCCGGGGGAGGAGCTTCCGGGTCATTTTACCCCTTCGGCCCCGCCGGAGGGACTCCCCGGAATGGAAGATTTTGCGGCGGTCCCCGGCTCCCCGGCAAAAGAGGGCGATCCACAGGCCCTTAGTTTTGACACCCCGGAGCCGAAACGGAGCGCCCCCCATTCGGGGAAACCGGCTTTGGCGGGGGACTTTAACCCCAAGGAGCTGGCCCGGGCCATACAAACGGCGTTAAAAAGAGACGAAAGAGGATAATCTATGGGGAAAACTTTCTGGGGTACCGATAAGCCCCTGGAAGAAAAACAAGAAGAAGAACTCTGGGTGCAGTACCGCAAAAAACGGGATCCGAAAATCCGGGAAGCCTTTATTAAACAGTATGCGCCCCTGGTTAAATATGTGGCCGGTAAAGTTGCCGTGGGCATGCCCCATAATGTGGAATTTGACGATCTGGTGGGGTTTGGGGTTTTCGGGCTTTTAGATGCCATTGATAAATTTGATCCGGAAAAAAATGTAAAATTTAAAACCTACGCGGTCACCCGCATCCGGGGGGCTATCTTTGATGAACTCCGTTCCATAGACTGGGTGCCCCGTTCGGTACGGCAGAAGACCCGGGAAATAGAAGACGCCATTGGATCCCTGGAAGCGCAGCTTGGCAGAACCGCGACGGATCAGGAAATTGCCAAATCCATGGGAATGGACGAAGGGGAATTCCTTAAGACCATGCAGAGAATTTCCAGCACCTCGGTCCTTTCCCTAAATGACGTTTGGTTTTCCGGGGACGAAAACGATAAAGTTTCCATCGGGGACAGCATCGAATCTCCCTCCAGCCTTAACCCCGATGTGATCGTCGAAAAAGAAGAAATACGCCGGGTCATTGTCAGCGCCATTAACGATCTTCCGGAAAAAGAAAAGAAAATACTGGTACTGTACTATTACGAGGATCTTACCCTTAAGGAAATAGGTCAGGTATTGGAAGTAACCGAGTCCCGGGTTTCCCAGCTCCATACCAAGGCCATCCTGCGCCTGCGATCTAAGCTTACTAATATACGGAAAGGCATCGTGTAAATATGGTTGACTTTGTCCAGCTTCAGCATGCAATGAAAGAACGCTTGGAGCGGGACAGGGCGGTGCGGATTATTGAAGCCGAGGGGGCCACCCTGGAAGAGGCCGTATCCGAAGCGGCGGCCCTGCTTAACCTTTCGGTACGGCGCATCGAATACGAGGTAACGGTTAAGGGTTTTTCCGGCTTTATGGGAACCGGCGCTAAAAACTGGAAAATCAAGGCCTATGAACGGATCACCGCCGAAACCATCAAAGAAGAAAAAGAAGCCGCGGTGGAAGAAACCGCCGCCGCCGTCAATGTGGTGCAGGATACCGACGGGGAAGCCTATGTGCACCTGCTTCACGATGGGGCATACCTAAAGGTTATACCGCCGGTGGGTAAGGGCAGAAGGGTTAATCCCTCGGATGTAACCCAGCTTATTGCCGCCCGGGGTATTTCCAACTGCGACATGGATAAGGTTACCGCGGCAATTAAAGAAGAAAAGGGAACCTACCTGCGGATAGGGGATTTTCAGCATGTCCCTGCCAACGATGCCATGGTTTCGGTGGATATTACCGCCGACGAAATGAAGGCCGCCATTACCGTCACTCCCCCCGGCGCCGGGGGCTGCGACATTTCCCTGGAAACCTACCTGTCCTATCTTAGAAACAACCGGGTGACCTTTGGGATAGACGAAGAGGGCCTGTCCCGGTTTGCCGACGCTCCCTACTATAAGGAGCCGGTACAGGTGGCCGCGGGGATCCGGCCCGAAGACGGCAGGGATTCCTATATCCAGTATAATTTTGAAACCGATCAATCCAGTGTGCGGCTTCGGGAAGGTTCCAACGGCCGGGTAGATTTTAAGGACCTTAATATTATTCAAAATGTGGTGGAGGGCCAGCCCCTGGCGGTTAAAATTCCCGCGGAGGATGGGATCGTGGGCCGTACCGTTACGGGCAAGATACTCCCCGCCAGGAACGGCAGAGAAATCGCCATGCCCCTGGGAAAGAACGTGCATGTGGGGGACGACGGAGTTACCATTGTGGCGGATATGAACGGCCAGGTGGTGCTGGCCGGGGGGAAGATCAATGTGGAGCCGGTATATACCGTTCAAGGAAACGTCAACATTAAAACCGGAAACATCATCTTCCTGGGGACGGTGATTATCACCGGCAATGTGGAAGACGGCTATTCGGTTAAGGCGGCGGGCAACATAGAAGTGGATGGGACCGTAGAAAAGGCGGAACTGGATGCCGAAGGGGATATTATTGTCCACCAGGGAATTACCGGAAGAAGCAGCGGCATTATCCGCTCCGGCCGCTCTATCTGGGCCCGGTTTATCGAAAACTCCCATGTGGAAGCGGGCAACATGGTGGTGGTTTCCGACGGCATTATCAACTCCCAGGTAGACGCCTTTAAGCGGATCATATGCAAGGGTAAGCGGGCTTCCATTGTGGGGGGCCGCCTGCGGGCCACCGAAGAAATTAACGCTAAAAGCATCGGAAGCCCCACCAGCGGAACCGAGACCATCTGCGAAGTGGGCTTTGATCCTAAAAGCAAGGAACACCTGGAAATACTGGGGGTGCAGAAGGCGGAAAATGAAAAACAACTGGAAGAGGTACAGCTTAACATTCAAACCCTTATAAACATTAAAAAACAGCGCAAGAGCCTTCCGGAAGATAAGGAAGCCTATCTTAATGAGCTTATGGACAAACGGCAGGAATTAACGGGGGATCTGCAAAAAAATAAAGAAGAAACCGAAAGAATCCAAACCTTCCTCAATACCCTTAAAGCCAGAGGAAGGGTGTCCGCTTCTTCGAAGGTGTATCCGGGGGTTAAGGTCCTTATCCGGGATGCCAAGGAGGACGTGCGTAACGAATACCGGGCCGTCACGTTTATCCTTGAAAACGGCCTTATACGGGTAACAAAGTACGAAGAACCGGACGAAGAAGTAAAGAAGGGACCCGATGGCTATATCACCAATTGACCTTCAAACCCTCTTTACCCAGGTTGACAAGGTGGGTAAACAGGAAGCGGCCAGCCGCGAAGGGGCGGCACTGCTCCATTCCGTCCAGCAGGCCCGAATTCAACAGCAGTTGGATGAACGGATCCGGGCGGTCAATGAAGCCCAGGATATGGGCGAAGGGGCCGAAGGAGTTACGGATAAGAACGGCGGCAAACCGGAGCAGGAAAATTCCGGCCGCCGCCGGGAGGAAGATCCAAAAACGGCCGGGGAAGAAACCGAAGAGGTAATTCGGGATCCCGCCCTGGGTAAAAACATAGACGTTTCTCTTTAAGGAAACGGCCCCTGTCATGAACCTGTTTTTTACCGTCCTTGCCCTGGCGCTGCTCCTGTGGTTTCTTGCCCTTTTGTACCTTAGATCGTATGTAAAGCGCAGAACCAGCCCGGACCGGATCCTGGCGCTGCTCCAGGAAGAGGTTCTTCAGCTTGAGGCGGATATAGACGAAAAGACCGAACAGAACCTTCAGCTTTTAGAGGAAAAAATAAACACCCTGCGAGGACTCTGCGCCGAGGCGGAACGGCGCATTGCCGTCTATAACCGGGAACTTACCCGCAAAAACGCCGAAGAAGCGGCCTTTGCCGCCCTTGGCCGCGCCGGGCAAATCCCCCAGGGCGCCGCGCCTTCCCCGGAAAATCCCCGGCAGAAAAAACCAAAAAGCCCCTCCGCAAAGGTTTCCGGGCGGCAGAAAAAAGCCGGCCTGCTTGACAGCCTGGAAATACGGGAAACCACCGCCGTCCAGGCCGCCGGGGCCTACAAAGCCCAGACGCAGCGGCCGCCGGCCGGCGCCCCGCCGGACAGCCCCCTCTTTCCGGCGGTTCCCCCTGCGCCGCCGGCGGAGGTCTCCCCTTTGCCGGTTCCCCCTTCGCCATCGGCGGATCTTTCCCCTTCGCCGCCAATTTCCCTTGGACCATCCGCGGATGTTCCCATTCCGCCGCCGGAATATCCCCGTTTTACAGTCTCGGCCAATCCCATCAGCCCCAAAGCGCCCCCCATGAAAGAACGGGTTGCCGAGCTTTACCGGGCGGGCTTTTCCGAGGACCTTATCGCCGCCCGGCTGGGGATTAGCATAACCGAAGCCCGGCTCTACATAGCCATGGCCCCGGACGGCAAAGGCCCCGGGACCTAGCAGCCTGCTGCGGACCCTTGGTCCGATGGCGTTTGCAAGGTACAAATCGCCTGACCGGCGATTTTTAAGAGTTGTATGCGCAAAACAACAAACTCCTAGATCTGTACCCTGATCCCCAGGCTCGTTCCCCAGTTCCGGTTTACAATGTCGTAGAGGCCGGTTAGGTCAATCCTTACCGCAAAGATGTCGAAGGACAGCCCCCCAAAACCCCTAAGGCCAAAACCGTTGTATTTTACCGATTTCTCAAGACTGGTATCGCCGAGGGACAGGCCGGTGGCCGCTTCCACATCGTTTATGAGCGAAGATGGAACGGGACCCGGGCTTCCACTGGCAGAATATTGGAGTTCTGAATCAGCCCCAAAATCGATGGTGGACCAGCCGTAACTAAGCCCCATGCCCAGGTAGGGCGTAATGATAAAGAGCTTTTTGCTTACCTGGACCTTAAGATCCAGGGTAATGTTTTTCATCGAAAAATCCAGTTCCGGGGAGGAAATTATCAATTTATGATTGTTGTAGGTCGGTCCAAGGTCGCTAAGGTCCACATCGGTGGATTCTCCCCCCATGGAAGAGGTCAAATCGACCTTGGTGTAGGTCAGGCCCAGGCCGGCGGAAATAGCCGGTTTCCAACTGCCCTTTTCCTGCTGCATAAGCGCGTAGCGAAAATCCCCGCCCACCATCAGGTATTTTAACGAAACCCCTCCCACGTCTATTTTGGGCAGGGGCAGGGCCTTGATCCCTATGTCGAAGGGAAGAAAAAACCCGCCAAGCCTAATTTCCCCCGCCACGGTTGGCAGGGGCAGGAAGTTGATGGGTATATCCAAGGAATCCACGCCGTCGGAGTCAAATTGTTTATAAATATCGTCAAGATTCTCCAGAGGAATCCCCGTAAAACCGGTGCTTATCCCAATTCCAAAGTGGGGAGGCTTCCCAATCAACTGGCCTATATATGCATCGGACCAGTTTAGCCCCAGCCCCGAATTGGTAATCATCGCCCTTCCCAGAATTTCCGCCGCATCGTCAATGGCGTCTTCCAGGGTGGTAATGGTCGTCTGGGCCGAAAGCGGCAGGACCGCAAAGGCCGCCAACAGTACAATAACAAGGACTTTTTTGAGCTCTTTCATATGCCCCCCTACACTATCAAGAACCCCGGTCTTTAGGGGCTGTCCTGATGTAAAAAGTATGCCCGGAAAATACAGCTCCGGGTGAGTTTAAAACTACCCGGCGCAACTATATATTGTCAAGGGAAAAAAAGCCTTTTTGGGATATGTTTCGTGGCACAGCCTGTTACATAAGGAAAAATTGTAAAAATTCCCCCAAAACCATTGACAATCGGGGTGATTTAGCGTATATATAGAACCAATCCCAAAGTTCTGTCAGTTTCGGGGTTGACGGATTAAGCGAAAACGGTAAAACATACGCTGCAAAAAGGCAGAAACCACGCCGCCTTAGCTCAGTTGGTAGAGCAAAGGACTGAAAATCCTTGTGTCTAGAGTTCGATTCTCTGAGGCGGCATTTTATAATTCCTTGTAGTATAAGGAATTATGTTAAAACTACCCTAAAGAACCCTGGGGAAAACCAGGGCCCGGTTCTTCAACCGTTTTACTTGACCTTATTGGGGATTTTGTTCTATTGGTACATAAAAACGGCACATAAAACCTGCTTTCCCAAAGACTGAAATTTTGAGAAAGCCTCCGCTTCCGCCGGAATTTCCGGATATTCCGCAAATGTCTGGGAATAAAGCGCCGATACTTAAAATATATGCATGCACTCACGGTTTTGTACGGCGGCGCATTACATTCGCCGGCTTTTCAGCCCCTGCGGGGGGGGGGCAGCCCCTTTTCCTTGGCCTTGGAACGGGCCCGTTCTTTTCCGGGGACGGAAAAAGTCCTGGTTTTGGCCGGGGAGGGAACGGAGCTGCCGGAAGTTTCCGGGCCGGTAATAAGCAGGCCGGAATGGACCGTGTCGGAACTGCTTAGGGTTCTTTCGGAGGAAAGTTCCGGCTATGATTTTGCCTACTATGCCTGGGCGGATACGCCCTTTCTCGACCCCGCCTTGGCGGAACGGCTGGCCCTGCGGCACAAACGGTTTGCGGCGGATTATTCCTATGCCGACGGCTGGCCCTACGGATTGGCCCCGGAACTAATCACCGGCGCCGCCGCGGGAATTCTCTTTAAAATTGCCGGAGAAGCCGGCGCCGGCCCGGTTAGGCGGGACACCCTCTTTGGGATCCTCCAGAAAGACATCAATTCCTTCGATATAGAAACGGAAATTTCCCCGGTGGATCTTCGGTACCACCGTATTTCCCTGGCCGCCGATTCCCGCCGCAACTTCCTGCTGCTGGAACGGTTTGCCGGGGTTCCCTGTACCGGCGCCGGGGATGCGGAACGGATCATCGCGGAGAATCCTGAATACCTGCGGACCCTGCCGGCCTTTTTTCCCATCCAAATTGCCCGCCCCTGTCCGCCCCGGGAGGAAAATTCCGGCGCCTGCGGTATCTGTCCCTATCCCCGGTTCCCTGCCCGTCCAGGGGGGGATGATTTTCTTGACCCGGAGGATTTTGAAAAACTTTTGGACAAAATCGAAGACTTTGCCGGGGATGGGGTGATCGATCTTTCTCTCTGGGGGGAACCGGCCCTTCATCCCCGGCGGGATGAACTTATCCGGGGCGTCCTAAGCAGGCGGGCCCTTTCCCTGGTGATTGAAACTTCCGGCGCCGGCTGGACCAGGGAGGCCCTGGAAACCCTGGCCCGGGCAATCCCGGAACGTCCCGGGGACCGGTTCTTTTCCTGGATTGTTTCCCTTAACCCCAGGGAAATCCCCCAGGCCGGGGGTAAAAAATTCTCCCTTGTTGAAGATCTGGTTTCCCTTTTTCCCCGGAAACCCGGCGAAGAGGACCGGGTGTATGTGGAGGCCGTTAGAACCGCCGGGGAGGAGGACCCCATTGAACAGTTCTATCGCAGTTGGAAATCCTGGGGGGCAGAAAAAAACGGTCCGGGGATCATCATCCAAAAATACGATGACTTTTGCGGTTTTCTCCCCCGCCGCCAGGGGGCAGACCTTTCTCCGGTGGAACGCCGCCCCTGCTGGCATATACTGCGGGATTTTCCGGTCCTGCTGGATGGGACCGTTCCGGTCTGCCGGGAAGATCCGGAGGGCAGAATGGGAGCCCTGGGGAATGCATTAAAGGAAGATCTGGAAAACATTTGGGAACGGGGGAAGGAACGGTACGATCTCCACTGCAAAAAAAACTATGGAGAGCCAGGGATCCCCTGTACGGTATGCGATGAGTACTATACCTTCAATTTTTAACAGCCCCCTGCCCCCCTATACGGCGGTGGGGGGAACGGAACGGGCGGCTTCCACGGGGCTTTCCGCGGTACTCCTTAACCGGGGGGGACGCTATCCCCGGCGGACCCTTTTCCAGGAATTGGAGAAAGCGGGGTTTGACTATATCCTTTCGATTGAGGGGCCCCAGGAACGGTACGATCTGGAGGACCTTTCCGGCCGTTTTCCCTTTATCCGTTTTATCCTGGTTAAGGAGCCGATCAGCCCCGGCGAGGGGATCAACCTGGCCGCGGCGGAACTGTCCAGCCCCTTCTTTTTTGTCCTCTGGAACGATTACAGGCTTTTTAACGGCCTGGGGGCGGCAAAGATCATGGAACTATTTGGGGGCAAGCGGCTCTGTACGGTTCCGGCGATCCAGAATTCCCGGTTTGAACTCCTCCATACCCTTATTATGCCGATGTTTTACAAGGGAACCCTCCGGGTCCTGCCAAAGCCGCCGGAATGGGAAAACCAGGACTCCCTTTTTCCCTACGAATATACGGGGGTCTACGACAAAGAACGGTTCCTGCGCCTGGGGGGATTTGACCGGAATATTCCCCGCCTTCACTGGCAGCTCATGGACTTTGGGTTCCGCGCCCATCTGTGGGGGGAAGAGATCCGCTCCACCCAGATTATCCGGCTGGTCTTTGACGGGGTTACTCCGGCGGCGGACAACACCGCGGACAGGTCCTACCGTCTTTTTTACCTAAAAAATCTGGCCCCGGTTTTCCGGCTGGACCACGCCCATATACCGATCCGCTGTTTTCCCCGGTACCTGGCCAAGGCAGGGTGGGATCCCTTAAGCGCCTGGATTGAATTTTCCCGGGAACGCCGCTGGGTCCGGGAGAACCGGAACCGTTTTTGCCGGGACGCCCGGTCGGTGATGGAACTGTGGGAACAGGGGGCCGGTACATGACGGTTCTGATCCTTCAGGCCAGGGTAGATTCTCACCGGCTTCCGGGAAAAAGTCTGCTTCCCCTGGGGGGGGAACCCCTGGTTTTTAGGGTCATGGAGGCCCTGGGGGCGGTTCCCTGTGATCTCCGGGTTCTGGCCTGTCCCGAGGACGCCGCCGATTTTTTCCTCCCCCTGGCAAAACGGGGGGGATTTGAACTGTACCGGGGCCCTAAGGAGGATGTCCTGGGCCGGTACTGCGGCGCCATAGGCCGTTTCTTTCCCAACCCTGGGGGGGATTCTTCCCGGGTAATCCGGGCCACCGCTGATAATCCCTTTGTGTTTGCCGATGCGGCGGCGGCCATTGCACAGGAATCCGCCGCCCTGGGGGCGGATTATGGAGGCTATGCGGGGCTTCCCCTTGGGGCGGGGGTAGAGGCGGTAAGCGCCGCCGCCCTCCTTCGGGCGGGGGAAGAAGCGGACAGGGGGGATGAGCGGGAGCATGTCTGCCCCTATCTGTACACACACCCGAATTTGTTCCGGCTCCACCGGCCCCTGGCGCCCCGGCCCTGGCAGGACAATCCCCTCCGGCCCCTCCGGCTTACGGTGGATACCCCGGAAGATTACCACCGGGCCCAGGACCTGTACGGGAATTTACTGGCCGCGGCAAAGGAAGAGCGCCATCTGGGCAGGGTTATCATGGAGGCCGCGGATCCGCCGGTCCGCAGCGCCGGTGGATCCGCCGGCGGACTCCGGGGTACGGAACCGGCCTTGTACCGGTTTTGGGAGTAACCATGGGCCCGGCGCAGCAAACTGCCATGAACATTCCGGCGGAATCACCGGAAAGATCCGGGGCGGTCCTGGTGGTACCGGCCTGCGGACAGGGCAGGGGAGGGGGCCACCTTTTCCGCTCCATTGCCCTGGTCCGGGCCCTCCGTTCCGGGGGAAGGGAGGCCTGGCTGTACCCCGTGGAGGATCCGGATAATTCCGTAAAACACCGGAGATCAGGCCGGAGAATCCGGGAAGATCCGCGGATCCCCGGAGATCTTCTTATATCCGAAGAACAACTGGCCGGTAAAGGGTGGTCCCTCATCGTTCTGGACCGGTATCGCTGCCCCCCGGAGGAGCTTGACCGGTGGCGGGCCCTGGGTCCGGTGGCGGGGATCGACGAGGGCCTTTCCCGAAGGGGCTGCGATTTTCTTATCGATCTGCTGCCGGGGATCCATGGGGAAGCCCCCAACCTCCTGCGCCCGTCCCTGCTCTTTCTGCCCAAGAGACGGCGTCCCGCTTTTAAACCGGCGGAGGAAGCCGCCGGCCCCCTTCGGGTGCTTATTAGCTTTGGCGCCGAGGATCCCGCGGGCCTTGGCCCAAAGACGGCGGCAATTCTGCGGGCCGCAGGACCGGCGGACCTTTCCATCATCGCGGCCCCAGGAACCATGGGGGCCTGGGGCGGCGAAAACTCCGGGGATTTTCGGGAATCCTTGGCGGATTATGATCTGCTGATTACCCATTTTGGAATTACCGCCTTTGAAGCCCTCCATGCCCGTCTTCCGGTACTGCTCCTCAATCCCGGCCCGTACCATGAAGCCCTTGCCCGCCGGGGGGGATTGTTTTCCGCCGGCTGGGGCAGGAGGGGCCTTAAAAACCTTTCCCGGCTTTTCCGGTCCGGGGATGTGCTCACGGAGGCGGCAAAACGGGGCGAGGAGGCCCTTCGGCGGTGGGTGACCCGGGGGGGGGGCGTATCCGGGGGACCGCCGGAGCCGGAGGATCTGGCGGGCCTTATTTCCGGGGCCGTTCCGCTTGTACACCGCCGCTGCCCCTTCTGCGGAAGCCGGAGCGCTTACAGCCGCAGGGAGCCGGTCCGGTTTTCCCACAGAACCTACCGGCGTTGTTCCTGCGGCATGGTATATATGGACAGGCTTAAGCCTCCCCCGGTGGAATATACCGATGAATATTTTTTTTCCGCCTACCGGAACCAGTACGGGAAGACCTACCTGGAAGATTTTTCCCGGATCCAAGCCCAGGGGGAACGGCGGCTGGGTCATATCCGTTCCCTTTTAAAAAAAAGCCGGATCCAGTCCCCGGCCATTCCCCGGCTGCTGGACATAGGCTGCGCCTACGGTCCCTTCCTGGCCGCCGCCCGGGATGGGGGATTTAAGGTCCTGGGGCTGGATCCGGGGGAAGGGCCGGTCCGGTATGTCCGGGAAAAACTCGGTATTAACGCAGTCCGGGGCTGTTTTCCCGGGGATCTTCCCGGCAATCCGGGGGAATTTGAGGTAATCACCCTTTGGTACGTGGTTGAACATTTTATAGATCCCGGCCAGGCCCTGGGGGCGATTAACAGGCTCCTTAAAACCGGGGGAATTGTGGCCCTTGCCACCCCCTCGCTTCGGGGCGTTTCCCGGTGGAGATCCCTCCGGAACTTTTTAGAACGGAGCCCCGAAGATCACTGGACCCTATGGGATCCCCTCCGGTGCGGAAGGCTCCTGCGGTCCTACGGATTTCGCCTAAAAAAACGGGTAATCACCGGCCACCATCCCGAACGGTTTCCCCTGATCGGGCCCCGGCTAAAGGGCCCGGCGTTCCGTTTTTTTTTGGCCCTTAGCGTCTTATTAGGATTGGGAGATACCTTTGAAATATATGCGGTCAAGGGGGCGGAACTGCCCCGGACCGGCGCGATCAATGGGGGAAAGCTTTGGAACCCATGATTGACCATACGGTTGAAGGGAAAAGGGAAAGGATCCTGATCCTTGGGGCGGGGATCATGCAGGGGCCCGCCATTCGCTGCGCCAAAGAAATGGGACTGGAGACGGTGGTGATCGACGGAGATCCCCGGGCGCCCCTATCCGTCGAGGCGGATCGGTTCGAGTGCATTGATCTAAAGGACATACATAAAATAGAAGCATTGGCCCGGACCCTCATGGCGGAAGGGGGGCTTAGGGGCGTTATGACCGCGGGGACCGATTTTTCCGCCTCCGTGGCCTGGACCGCGGAAAAAACCGGCCTGCCGGGGATCTCCTACGAAACGGCCCTGGACGCATCGGATAAGGAACGGATGCGCCGCCGTTTTTCCCAGGGGGGGCTTCCATCCCCGGCCTTTACGGTAATGACCGGGGTTCCTCCGGCATCGTCCTTTCAGGGACTTCCCTTTGCCTATCCCGGGGTGGTTAAACCGGTGGACAATATGGGCAGCCGGGGCTGCCGCCGGGTGGATAATTTTACGGAACTTCGGGAGGCGGTAGAAGAAGCCCTGGTATTTTCCCGGTCCCGCCGGGTGATTGTGGAAGAGTATATGGAGGGGCCGGAATTTTCCGTGGACGCGGTAATATACCAGGGGCAGGTAACAATCTGCGGCCTGGCGGACCGGCATATTTATTTTCCGCCCTATTTTATTGAAATGGGCCACACCATGCCCACCAGGATCCCCCAAAAGGACCAGGAAGCCCTTACGGAATTGTTTATCCGGGGGATCCGGGCCCTGGGAATTGACAATGGCGCCGCCAAGGGGGATATAAAGCTTACCAAAAAAGGCCCCATGATCGGAGAAATTGCCGCCCGGCTTTCTGGGGGCTACATGTCCGGCTGGACCTACCCCTATGCATCCGGGGCGGAACCCTGCCGGGGGGCAATCTGCGCTGCCCTGGGGATCCCCCCCCGGGGACTGGAACCGGTAAAGAATTGGACCAGTGCGGAACGGGCCTTTATTTCTATCCCCGGCCTGGTCCGTTCTATCCGGGGAACCGAAGAGGCCCTGGCAATTCCCGGCATGCGGGACCTTTTTCTACGGATCCGGCCGGGGCAGCGGGTGCTGTTCCCGGAAAACAATGTGTCTAAGGGGGGAAATGTGATTAGCGCCCTCCCGGACCGGGAAGCGGCGGCGGCGGCCGCGGACAGGGCCGCCCGGAGCATCCTTATCCGCCTGGCCGCCCCGGACGAAGAAACCGGCGCCTTCCTGGCGGGTCCCCTGGAAGGGCCCTGTTTTCCGCCCCCGGCCTTTGCCCTGGACAGGAAACTCCGGGAAGAACTTGCCCAATTGCCCGAACCGGTCCCCAAAACCGCCGGCAGGGGAGATCCCCCGAAATTTCAACCCTTTTGGGGCTTTCTTAACTCGGATATACGGGACTATATGGGCCGAAGTCCCGGGGAAACCCTGGGGGCGATCCAAACACTTACCGGCCTGGCGCCGGAAACCCTGCCCCTGGGCCGGGGTTTTTGGACCGCCCTGATCCGGGGCGGATACCAGGGCGGGGCCTACTACATAGACCGGCTTATGGGAGACTCCCCATGAGGGGCCCCTGGCTTTTCCTGGTTTTTTTCCTGGTCCTGCCCCTCTACGCCCAGGATACCCGGACCTATTCCTTGGACGAAACCCTCCGGGAATTGGGGACCTCCCTGCGGTGGGATCCCCTGCTGTCCACCGGGGTGCTAAGCGCCGGGGACCACCGGCTTAGTTTTTATGCGGGAGCCCCGGAGGAACAGGGCCTGGCCCTGCTGGACGGCAGGGAGGTACTTACCCTTTTCCTTCCGTATAGAGAAGGGGGAAACCTTCGTTTTCCCGAATCCTTTGTACACTCGGTTAAACAAGCCCTAACCGGGGTAATTGCCGAAGAGGCGATCCGTTTTAGGGTGGCGGCGATCATCGTGGATCCCGGCCATGGGGGAAAGGATCCCGGGGCCATAGGCACCCATACTATAGCAGGAAAAACCCTAAAATCGGTGGAAAAGGACATTACCCTGGCGGTTTCCAAGGGATTGGCGGCGCTGTTACAGTCCGCCTACCCGGAAAAGCGGATACTCCTTACCAGAACCGGCGACACCTATCCCACCCTGGAAGACCGGGTTACCATTGCCAATACCGTGCCGCTCCGGGACAACGAGGCAATCATCTATATTTCCATCCATGCCAATGCATCGTTAAATAAAACCGCCCGGGGCTACGAAGTGTGGTACCTGCCCCCGGAGGCCCGGCGGGAACTTATAGACCGGGATAAATACGCCGATTCCGCCGAGGTTATTCCGATCCTTAATGCCATGCTGGAGGAGGAATTTACCTCCGAAAGTACCAGAATAGGCCGGTTTATCCTTAACCGTTTTCAAGAAATCCTGGGCAGCCGCATCCCCGCCCGGGGCCTAAAGGCGGAAAATTGGTATGTGGTCAGAAACGCCCGGATGCCCGCGGTACTGGTAGAACTAGGTTTTGTCACCAACCCCGACGATGCGGTCCTTATGGCAGATCCCGGCTACTTGAAATTATTCTCCCAGGGGTTGTATAAAGGAATTGCCGATTTTGTTACCGAATTTGAGCAATCCGGGGGGTATATCGCCCCCTAACAGCCTGTTGCACCTGTGGATTTTTTGCGCTTGATGCCGTAAAAAATTTCCGATTATCGGGCTGCTTTCGGGGTTTGCAGGGTAAAATCGCCTGATCGGCGATTCTTTGGGGTTTATGCGCAGGGCGCAACAAACTCCTAGCCGGAGAATGGGAAATGGGAATAGGGAAATGGGGATAATAGAGGAGAACCATGGGTTTTTTTAAGCAAATCCGCCGTCTGGTATACCTTGCGGCGCTGCTTGGTTTTACCTTTTTTGAGCTTTTTCATTCGAGGCTAACCAGGCGTACCTTTGAATTCCCCGCCCTGGAAGACGGAAAACTGGTGGTGGAAGACAGAATGCTCCACAAAGCCGGTTCCCTGGAGCAGAACATAAGGAATTATGTGGACGAACTTGTGCTGGGCCCCGTTTCGGTAACCTGCGCCCCCCTTCTAACCAAGGGCGTTAAACTGCGGTCCTTCATGTACCGGGATGGAACGGTATACGCCGATTTTTCCGGGGATGCGGTGCTGCCCGTGCAGGGGGGATTGCCGCTTTTTGACAGTTTTTTAGCCCTAAACCGGGGGATCAGGCGGAATTTTCGCTCAATTTCGGCGGTAAAACTTTTTGTGAACGGAAATGAGGTCTTTTTTAGCGAATTTGACAGAATCTTTGGCCCGGATCGATAGAATTAAGCGATAAGGTATTGACAAATTGTTTTAAGATCGTATATTTTTATATAGCTTAATTTATTATTTGGTAGTGTAAAGGAGCTGTGAATGAAACGGATATTCATTCTTTTAACCATCATACTGATGGCTGTTGGGCTATTTGCCGAAGAAGCGGTTCTCATTGATTTTACAAAGCTTGCGGCGGATATTATTCCCGCTCCCCAGCAGGAAGACGGGCAGGAGCCGCAGATGACTCAAAACCGGGCAACCATAATGGACTATGGCGCTGTGTCCGGTGGCAGCTTCACCGAGGAGCAGAAGCGGATCATGAAGACCTCCCTGGCCATACGGAACTGGAACGTGATCCTGGCGTCTTCGTCCAGAACCATTCCCCGGGAAGTTCTTACCTACACGGAAGAGGCCGATTCCAAACAGTACGGAAAAGTGCTGGGCGTAAGGGTTAACTTCCCCACCGAACCGTGGAATTCCTGGGCCATGATTAGGCCTCCGTTTGAGATTCCCGCCTTTGAAGCCAAAGGGGAAATCGACGATGACGGGAATATCACCGGTACCGGCGAAAGCAGCGTCAGCGGCCTTTCCCGGTTTGAAGGACCCGACGAGGACGGCGACGGAAAGCCCGATTACGGCCTTGGGGTAATTAAAAACGTGGGTACGATTAAGTCTATTGCGGTGAATGTATACGGCCTTCAGTTTCCCCACAGTCTGGCGGTTATCCTTATCGACAACGAAGGGAACGAAAAAACCATGCACATGGGGTACTTGGACTTTGACGGCTGGGCCGAGCTCCGCTGGAATAACCCCGCCTATGTAACCCAGGTACGGAACCGGGAACTCCGGCTGTATCCCCTGTATCCAACCTCTACTCCCTTCGTTAAATTCGGGGGCTTCCTGATTAAGCGGGACGGTGACAAGGTTGGCGGCGACTTTATCGCCTATTTCCGGGATGTAAAGGTTATCTACGATAAGGCGATTCTTGATACCGACCGGGATATTGACGATGAAGGACGGTGGCACATCATCCAGACCAGGGAAGAGCAAAAGAAAGTGTGGGAAATGGAAAGGTTTGGCGAACAGCAGATTCTTCGTTATCTGGAACAGCAAAAACAAGCGACGGAAAATTCGTTTACTCCTTCTCCTACGGTTAACGCAGGAAATTAAGCGTGCAGCAGGCTTGTGTTTTAGTGCTTAAAATACAAGCCCCGGTTTCAAAAAAAAGGGCTGTCTGAAGTTTTCGCTTTCAGACAGCCCTTTTATTCGGAGCAAGCATGAGTTTTGTTCTTCCGGATCGCACTCTGCTTCAAAAAGACTATGAAAGGGTTTTTCCCATCCGGGATCGTATTTTACGGGATATAACCGGTATTTTAGAAACGGCGGTTCAAACCCTGTCTTCCCGGCCGACAATCAAGGGCCGGGTTAAAGAATTTGACAGTTATTATAAAAAGTACCTGCGGCTTCTTAAGGAAACTCCGGGGGGTGAACCGGTAATTACCGATTTACTGGCCCTGCGGATTGTTTGTCCCTTTCTGGAAGATCTTTCGGTGGTGGAAAAGCTAATCCGGGGGAATTTTTCCGTGGCGGAACTGGACAGAAAGGGCGCCCATTTTAGTTTTAAGGAATTTGGGTATGAATCGGTACACCTGCTTGTCCAGATACCCCCGGAATTGATCTCCAAATGGGGGGATTGCCGCTCCCAAATGGTGGAAATTCAGATAAGGACCATTCTTCAAGACGCCTGGGCCGAGGTTGAACATGAACTGGTGTACAAGGCGGAATTTACCCCCTTTGATGATCCTCTAAAGCGCCGTCTGGCGGCGGTTAACGCAAGCCTTTCTTTGGCGGACAGCATTTTTCAAGAGATCCGAAGTTACCAGCGCCAGCTTAACCGGGAAATGGGAAAACGCCGGGATTCGTTTTACCGGAAAATCGAAGATTCCACCGATGGTCTGCTTTTTGAAGAAGAACAAGAACGGGAAAAAACAATCCCCCTTCCCCTGCCGGAGCCCAATTATCAGGCCACCATTGACGATCTTCTTTTAAATGCCCTCTATGCCCATAACCAGAACCGGTTTCCCGAGGCCATCGCCTTTTATAGCCGAATTTTAGACATGAAACCGGCCCCTTCTATTGTATCGTTGATCTACAAACACCGGGGTATGGCCTATTTTGCCCAATCCAAGTACAGGGAGGCCATTGAAGATTTTACCAAGTCCCTGGAATATGACAGAACCTCTTATAAATCCGCCTATTACCGGGGGGTGGTTAGGTCCGTATTGCGGGAGTACGAAGGGGCCGTGGAGGATTTTACCCTTTCTCTGGAGATTAACCCCTACCAGAATTTTACCCTGTACCGCAGGGGACAGGCCTATTATCATCTGGAGGATTATCCTGCGGCCCTGGCGGACTGCGACGCTTCCCTGGCCCTGGAACCGGAATTCCAGACCGCCCTGCGGTTCCGTTCCCTCCTTCTGGAGAAACTTAAAATGTAGGGATAGAGAGGGGGGGCTTTCCCCAAACTTCAGTTTTTGGGATTGGCCGGAGGGCTTGAAAATAAAAACAAAGTCCGTATTGACTTCCTTTTTCGGGTAAACTAAACTAACCATAAGTAGTAGCGTACTTTAGGTTTCAAATTTTTTATAAGGAGTAAAACATGAAGAAATTGGTACTGTTGGCGGCTCTAATCCTTGCCGCGGGCTTGGCCTTTGCCCAGGAAGAAGCGGCGGCCCCTAGTGAGGGAAAGCCGGAAGTATTCGACCTGGAAATAAACGTGGGTTTCCCCATCCACTGGACAAACGCCGAACATGGGGATGATCCGGCGCCGCTTTATGAAGACAAGACCGTAAGCGCCAATACCGCCCTGGGCCTGGCCCTGCTTTTTAACTTTGGCCGCAAGGTGGGTCTTACCCTGGATGCGGACTTTTTCTTTGGGGGTAAAATAGCGGGATTTGCGTCAAATGAGTCGAATTATAATTCCCTCTTTGGGACCAATGTCCTGCTGGGGCCGGTAGTGTACATATACAACGGCAACTTCCTCCGGATCCCCCTGGCCATTGGGGCCCACCTGTACTATTTTAGCGATGATCTGTGGGTTCCCGATGTAAGTGGTGCTGGAGGGCAATGGATAAAACGGCAGGACCTTCAGGTCGGTCCCGGCGTCTACCTGGGCATTCAGTTCCACTTTAACAACAATATCTATATCTTTAGCCGCACCAATCTGGCCATAGATATTTTCCGCTGGCACAAAACAAAGGGTATCTTTGCTAGTGCTACAACTGATGACAGTGATACCGATCTGGAATTTATCTTTGCCTGGGAAGTTAAACCGGTCATTGGCATCGGTGTAAAGTTCTAGGAGTTTGTTGCGCTTTAGCGCACAAATCCCTTGTAAACTCCGAAAACAGCCGGATAATTGCGGGTTTTATACTTTTCCGGCGAAAAGCCATAGGCCTGCAAATGCGGCTGTTAGTTTTTCTGCCGGTTCTTCCCTGGCATTCTTCGAATGTCCGGGAATGCCGGTTGTAATTGGGCATTTCCCAAAACTGAAGTTTGGGGAAATGCCCCGCTGTCCTTGACAAAGCAGCGGGGTTTTTTTATAGTAAGAGTAATCTAAGGCTGCGGTCCTAAAAACTAAAGTTTTAGAACAGTTTCAGATTACTTTGAGCCCTGTTTTTAGGAATGCGGATATCCGAATGAACCCCGCCGAAAGGCGGGTTCTTGGGTATTAGGCCCTGGGGGAAAAAATACTACGGGTCTCCTTCGTCTAGTGGTTAGGACATCGGGTTTTCATCCCGACAACGGGGGTTCGACTCCCCCAGGAGATGATACGTTAATTCCTTATGGTATAAGGAATTAGCAAGCTACCGGAAAACCGGCGCTTATGATAATTCAATTCACTGTAGAAAAGAGTGTAGCAAACGGCATTATGCCATACACCCTTAAAGGAGTTGAAATATGCGCCGCTTTTATCTTTATAGGCGTAATGGCATCTACTATGCCAAAATCACTACCCCGTCAGGAGTTTCTTTATCCGGTCGCTCTACCAAGACCCAAAACCGGGACGAAGCTCTGCTTAAGGTTGCCGAATGGCTCAAGGACGGAGTTCCTACGGGCCGGAAACGGATACCAAAGCCGGTAGAATTGGCTGCTGACCTTCCGGCTATCCTCAAGGCTATCAAGAAGTCGGATATTGATACCGAAGGGGCTATGTCCATCGTTTCGGCCCTTCGGGAACGGGAACTGGTTGATTTCGGGGTAACAAAATCCGGACCGGGCCGGGAGAAGTTTATCCCCTTCCTGGCTCGATTTTGGGACTTGGAGCGTTCCCCTTACCTCAAGGATAAGATAGCTCACGGTCATAAAATAACCCAAAAGTATTGTCGGGAGGCTCTCCAAAAGATAGAACGGCATTGGAAAGCCTTTTTTGGGAATACCATTCCATTGAACGCCGTTACACGAAAGGAATTACGAGAGTTCTCCATAGCCCTCCATGAAAAGCGGTTGACTTCCTCAACCATCAACAACATCATGATTGTTGGAACTTCCGCCCTGAAATGGGCTTATACCGAGCGGATTATCCCCATTGACCCCACCGAGGGGCTTATTACCTTTACTGGAGAAGGAAAAAGCCGGGACATCCTCACCGAAGAAGAGATTGAAGCTCTATTCCAGGTGAACTGGCAGGAAAAGCGAGCCTATATCGCAGCACTAGTTTCCCTGACCACGGGAATCCGTTCCGGTGAAATCCGGGCACTGAGATGGGACAGTATCCGTGATGATGTCCTTGACGTGTCCTATAGCTGGAACGATACCGAGGGCTTAAAATGTCCGAAAAACGGAGAGCCCCGGCGGGCTCCTCTGCTGCCTGAAATCCGGACTTTGCTTCTTGAACTGCTGGAAAAATCGCCCTGGGCTAAAAGCCAGGAGAACCCCTTTATCTTCTACGGAGAGAAGCCTGACCGGCCTTGTTCAGGAGAGTTGTTCCGGCGTAATTTGCTCCGGGCTATCAAAGAGACGGCCAACAATCCCTTGGGCTGGTCCGAAGAACCGCATAACGGGGACAGCCAGCTATGGGCAATTAAAGGTGAGAAGAACAGTTTTGGTGATTTAGTGGGTGAATGGAGTGAGCCGGAACGGGTAGAGGGCTTAAAAAGCACGGATGGGGAAAAAACGGAGATACGGAACCACTATTTTGAGTATCGCTATCTGTGTTCTGAAACCAAACCGGAAAAACCTACCGGTATTGTCATTGAAGGCCGGAATATTGACTTCCATAGCTTCCGGCATATCTATGCCGCACGAATGGCCGACCGAATGGCCGCTGATAAGGTAGCCAAAGTAACCGGACATCGCAGCAAAGCGGCAGCAAAAATATATCAGGAACATGTGACCAAACGGATAATGACCGAGGCCGCCTTCGAGGCGGCAGAAGAGTTCGGGAAGGTACTACAGTTTGCCAGGAAAGGGGCGTAGTTTGAAATGAAGCCAGGACAGGTTATTCAATAGCCTGTCCTGGCAAAGAACAAAAATGCGGGAGAAATGAGAAAAAACACTTGATTTTTCTATGTATTGTGATATAGTTTTATTATATTCTTAGAAAGGATATTCGGAAACTAAATAAGTGTTCTGAATTAACGTTGGGGAGGCAGACGGGAAGGTACACAAGCATTTTCGACCAGACGGTAAGACGGCTTCCAAGTACTTAAGGAGTGTTATACCTTGACGAAAGGGAGAGACGAGACTGTTGGCTTTTATTAATTATGCCAAAAAAACATTCTTTCATCAATTCTATTCTAAAGTGATGGTCTACGGAAAAGATAACATTCCAGAAGCCACACCAATTCAAACAAATAAAAGCCGTAAGGCAGAAAAAGGCCAGGTATTTTAGCCGCCAAAGCGGTTTATCTGGTTTCAGTTTATCGACGAGTGTGGTTATTTTAAAAATAATGCACATCGTCGTTAAACCGACAAAATATTTTTTACGCTTCTGTGGAAGCTAGTGTGGAATGTGAACCGTTCCACGCCAACTGGTAGCAGTTGCCCCGGGGGTTGAGAAATACCTAGGGTGGTGGTTCCTCACATTTTGTGAGTTTTGTCGGTTTAAGTGTCAGGGAAAGATGAGTAATGTTTTTTATCCTGCTTTTACCGACTCATTTCTAAAAAAACGAGGTCGGATATGAAAAATAATATCCAAACAATATATCCTCTCCCTCTCCAGAAAGAGGAACGGTGGTTCATGTTGCCCGTACAATTTGCGGCAGCATGTCATTGTTCTCTTTCGACTTTACGGCGTGGAATCCGTAGTGGAAAGTGGCCTTTCAGTGCTTACGTCCGCATAAGTCCGCGACGGATTATTTATCCCATTTCCCTTTTAAGGGAAATTGAGGAAAGGGCCGGGATTCAAACCGGGTTGAAAAGGGAAGCTAAACAATGAAAACAGTCTCACCTATTTCAAATCCTAATCCTGTTCTTGAAGTCCAACGGCTTCTGGCCTTGCAGATGTGCAACCCTCCAAAGTGGGGCACCATAAGCATCAAGGCCGTATTCCACGAGGGAACCTGTCGCCGTCTCGAAGTCAAAAGGAAGACATCAAAGCAGTTTGATGTCAAGGATGGACAGCAGAGCTAGTCGGTTTCATCGGGCGGAGCTATCCGCCCGATGATTTGATTATTACCATATTTGGAGAATAATTCTCCTGGGAGATAATAATGTTTGTTTGTTCTAAATGCGGGGAAGAATCCCCGGTGTGGAGCAGGTGTTGTCCTGTTTGTTCAGCGGAAAAAACGCTTGAAAAAAAGTACCAGGCAATTGATGAAATCAAAATCAGGGAACTCACCCCTCCCAAACCGGTCCGCTTGCCGTCAGGTTTTCAATTTTTTGACCTGATTTTCTCCGGCGGTTTTCTTTTTGCCTTCTTGTACTTTATCCATGCGGAAAAAGGTGCGGGGAAGACCACGTTTTTGCTCCAGGTATGCGCATTTCTTGTCTCAATTGGTAAATCCGTGATTTTTTTCTCTTTCGATGAGGGTGCGGAAGGCACGAGGAAAAAATGCGTACAATATGGATTAAC
The DNA here is from genome assembly GCA_031277165.1 of Spirochaetaceae bacterium. Classification (GTDB taxonomy): domain Bacteria; phylum Spirochaetota; class Spirochaetia; order Treponematales; family Breznakiellaceae; genus JAISLT01. The sequence continues at coordinate 14,025 of JAISLT010000028.1, read as the reverse complement.
CGCCAATCAGCCTGTTTTCATTTTTGAAAACAGACCTGGCGTAATTGAGCGTACAATATGTAAGTACCATCCTGATTTTGTAGTGGTGGATTCACTCCAAAGCTATGTGGAATATGAAGCTAAAAACATTGTTGGTGTACTATTTCGTCTCAAGAAAATAGCCCAAGAGCAGAAGTTTGCGCTGGTCATTATCGGTGAAGAACGAAAGGACCGAAAGGATTACCTTGGTTCAGCGAATATAGGCCATATTGTGGACGTGCTTGTGAAAATTGAAAAGGGGCTAGACGATGAAGTTGTCATCAGTACGCCTCAAAAAAACCGGGATACAGACGATAGAGCGAGCCGTTGTTTTTTCAGGAGAACTCTATCAGGCTTGGTTGAAATCCGAGAATCTGAAACCGGATATTTGTCCCGGCACAGTGAAAGAACAATAGTTGGACTTGCTGCCTTTGTTACACAGGAAGACTATGATTTTTTTGTTGACGAGATTACAGCGGCGATAGATAGGAACACAAATAAAGTTTCTCTGACAATAGCCGGGATAAGTCAGGCCAGGACAAAAAATCTTCTGGCCGTCCTTCAAGATTCTTTTACGTCCATTAATGCCGGAATTACGCTTCGTGCTAACCGCACGGAAAAATTGGCTTCTGACGCAGAGTTGGCATGCGTGATAGCAACCTTATCCCTATTACTTGAAAAGCCTTTGCCCGTTGATACCGTTTTTGTAGGCGGTGTGGACAATCGCGGCTATCTGCTTCCAGCCTATGGAATGGAACGGCGGGTAAAGCGGGCTAAAGCCCTTGGTTACAAACAAATTATTGGACCCAAGGCAAATGGTTCCCAGATTGTAATGTGGGAAGAACACGAAACCCTGGATGATGTCAGGAAGATGCTGTCCCTGTAAGGGATAGCCGAAATAAAGTTGACGGAAAATAGATTAGTCTTGCTATTCCGGTTTTCGTCAACTTTTTATGACAAGGAGTAATTAACGTGTATAGGAAGACAATGGTGCCAATCGATTCATCTATGATAAAGGCGCGGATAAAGAAGTTAGACTTATCATATAGGAAAATCGAGGAAGCGAGTAATGGGACAATCACAGAAATCAGTCTTAAGCATTTTCTCAACAAAGGTCTCAAGGCTGACGAAGCTACCCTTGATACCCTGGCAGGTTTACTTGATTGCAGTAAAAACGACTTGATTAATAAGGACTATCTGCTCTCTACAAACCTGCCGTTTGAAATCAACAGTATAGTCGGAAAACTTTACCTCAGAAACCGAGAAGACATCAATTGTTATTACGCTGAAAAAATTAAAGAGTTTCGAGATATGCTTGATTTGAAAACAATGCTGAACCAGGCGCACCGCCTATTTATTACGCTTTCTTCAGAGGACTATATCTTTGATAAAGCTGCCTTTGTTAAAGCGTTTAATATCATAGGAAGAGATTTTGTCGCTGATAAATGTATAAGCAATATGCAGCTGACAGGTATTCTAAATACAGTTGCCGATGACTTATATTCAAAAATAATTGAAGCATCTGGCGACTACAACACACATCAAGTAATCCTGATGTTCCTTTATGTATATATCCTCTTTGACGCGATATTTCTTGAGGAAGCGGTAGCCTCGGCAACACAGTTAGTCCCAGAACGGAAAACTAATAAAGCCAACCAGTATTATTTGCTTAGCTATAAAATCGAAAAGATGCAGGATACTTTGATTAACTTTATTCTCTATAAGGGGTATCGGTTTGATGAACCTGATATAACGGAAAAAGGGATTGATGATGAAGTAATAAACGGAATCGCCATCATGCTCGCTGCCTGTGAAAAATGTTACCAGCATATTCACGGTAACTTTACTGACAGCGAATACATCAATCGAGCAACATTATCCGCTGTTCTCTCATTGCTTGAAAAGGTGTTTGAAAATATTGGCATTGAAATACCACAGGAGGATAGCTTAACCAAACTTAGGAAGATGAATACGACGCGTTTTGGCATTCACTACAACATGATGAAAGTATTTTTTAATGCCCTGAACCCGCCAAGAAACCTGAGAAATAAGGGGTTTGACAGTTTTTTATCGAGTGTGGCTTATAAGCAAGCAACAGGTAAAGGGGTTGAAATTGACTTTGGAAGTGATTAGCCAACATCCTTAGAGGGGTAAAAATCATAGCGGATAAGGTGCCTGTACTTCTTCACTTTATCCGCTTTTTCTTTACATCGGATTTAGCATATCCGTATGATTAAATATATTCGGAATGGTTAACGTACCATCGATAAGAAGGCCGTCTTGTATATCTTCTGTTACAAGATATTTGCTGCTAGCTTTCAGAGCGGCGACGACCATCAAAGCGTCAAAATAGGACAGGGAAAACTTTTGGTGATAATCGAGCGCTCTGGTTACGAAGTCTTCAGTAACGGTTATGTGTTCACAATTATCACGTATACTGGCGAGAAGTCTCTGTATCTCATCAACGGGAACAGGATATTTTTTGGTAAAGATGTTACACAGCTCATTGAGTACCTGAGTACTGACAACACGGTCAAAAAAATCGGTTGCCTGTTCGGAAACAAGCTTGCTTTTTATGAAAAACAATTTTTTGAAGGATGCGCTAAAAATTGCGTTGATAGTGAAACCATAAAACAGATTTGGGATATGATGCTTTCCTTTGACGGGTATAGCTTTTGTAAACCGCATTCGGCATCTTACGCTATGGTTTCTTTCCAATCGGCTTGGTTGCGCGTGCATTATCCGTCTGAGTTTATGGCAGGCGTATTATCCAATCAAGGCGGCTATTACAAGCCGTGCGCCTATATCAGCGAATCACGCCGCATGGGCCTGTTAGTAGATGGACCGGATATTAACCTTTCCCGTTGCCGTTATTATGGTATCGGGCGGAGTCTAATCGTCGGCCTTATGGCGATAAAAGGTCTTTCAAAAACAGGAATAGAAACCATCTTGAATGAACGGGAACAAAACGGTAATTTTTGCAGCCTTGAAGACTTTAGCACACGTGTACGGTTGTCCCGTGATGATATTATTGCGTTTGTCCCTTCCGGAGTTTTTGACAGTATTTCTGGCGGTAAGTCCAGGGCATTACAAGCTCGAACCTTGTTAAGCCTTTGTAATAATTCTGGTACAACGCACCATGAACAAAAGGAATTATTTTCCGAAGAAACTAAATCTCCTCCCTACACGCAAATCAATGGAGGAGCCAAGGTGATTAAATCTCCAAAGCAAGCTTTTTTGCCTCCAAAAAGAATCAGCGAAAACGAATTATGGGAAGAATATAAAGCCCTTGGGTTTTTACGTTGTCTCCATCCTCCTGCACTTTGGAAAGAAAAAGTGTTGTCCGCCAAGAGAATAAAAGCCCGGTATATCGGAGAACATATCGGGCAGGTGATTTCTCTTATAGGCTGGCCTGTCACTCAAAAGGAAGTATGGACGAAAGACGGGCTTACTATGTCATTTCTTACCTTTGAAGACGGAACCGCCCTTTATGAAACAGTTATCTTTCCTCAAGTCTACGACCGTTATAACAGCCTTCTTTTTGACCAGATTCCTTTATTGGTACGCGGTAAAGTCTGTGAGGAATGGGGGGCGTTATCGATAGAAGTTGAAAAAGTCGAGCGTATCATGTAGAAGATTTTTTATTTTTTTCTGTTTGCTTCAAAATCGCTAACCGCCTTTATTATCCTTGATTCCACATATTTATTCGAAAGTCTGGTTTAATACCCCGGAGCTCTGCTCCGGGGAGGCTTATTTTCACATTTATAGCCGCACGCCTTTTGAATACGTTTGCCCTGGTCTTCGTACCAGCAATAGTAAACGATCCTCCCTCTGCGTTCCCGTTCAAAGAGGTGGTACTTGCCAACCGTGACTGCCATTCCGCCATTCCTTCGCACCACATTTTGTTGACCTTTTTGTGTCCATGGTCTATTTCAACAAAAGTACGGGAAGTGTCAGAATAGGGGATTTCGGCGGATTTTTGCTAATTCCTTGTATTATAAGGAATTACAACAAAAAAGCCTGTCCAAAGACAGGCTTTTTTAGCTCCCCCGCGCGGGTTCGAACCACGGACCCAGTGGTTAACAGCCACTTGCTCTGCCAGCTGAGCTACAGGGGAATATGTGTTGATATTACCAAAAAGGCCGGCGCATTGTCAAGTGCGCCTTTGGAAATTGCTGGGCGATACAAAATATGTCTTGAAGGATCCCGGCGGTATATTATACAATAGCAGGGATGTACAAGCCGTATTGTAAGCCGGTGGTTGTGGCTGCTCCTGATATAAAGGTCCAGAAATCCCGTATTTCTAAATTGGTAGTTCTGGCATGCGGGCTTTTGGGAAGGCTCTACCTTTTTCTTGTTTTGGGCATAGCCAGGATGGTTTTAAGGAACGGAAAGCCCCTTTTCGAGGCCTATAAGCGGGCTTTAGAGGGAAAAAGCCGCTGTATTATTGCCTTTCGCCACCCCAACGGGGGGGAAGCCCAGCTTCTTATGTGGTTTTTCCTCTTCAAACTCCGCTCTCTGGCAAGAAAGGCCAAGGTCAGGTTTCCCCGGCGGCCCTATGTTTCCTTTGTTTACGGCTACGAGATCCTGCGGTGGGGGGGGGCTGTTGCCCGGTGGATTATGCCGGGGCTGCTTTGCGTACCGGTCCACCATGCCAAGATAGATTCCGCCGGCATGGGGCGGATCATGCGGACAATTTTTGAAGGTCCCTATCCCCTGGCTATTGCCCCGGAGGGGCAGGTAAGCTATACCACCGAATCGGTGCCGCGGCTGGAAAAGGGCACCATACGCATCGGGTTTCAGGTGGCGGAGCGGCTTGAAAAAGACGGCAGCCATATTCCCGTGGAGATCCTTCCTGTTTCTACCCACTTCCGGTACGGCAAAATGGGCCAGTGGTCTCTTAATAAGCTTATCCGAAAAATAGAAAAATACACCGGGTTTAGAGGGAAAAAAGACGGCGCAGGCTTTACCGAACGGCTCAGGCGGGCCAGAGACTTTATTCTTGAACAGAATGAAAAACGGTACCGGATAACCCCGGTGGAAGATCAGGATTTTTCCCAACGGATAGACACGATCATAGGCGCCGCGCTGGATAAAGCGGAAAAGCTCCTGGGGATACATCCCAAGGGGAAGGAGTTGGTGGAACGGCTCTGCCATATCCGGCAAATTTGCTGGGACAGGATGGTGATCCCCGGCCTTAGCAGCCTCGATTCCCTAAGCCTGCTGGAACGGGCCCTGGCGGACCTTACCGCAGGAGAAGCCTGGCACGCCTCCCGGCATATGGAACTGGTGGACTTTGTCTGGTATTTCCGGGTTCCCCTTCCCGTCGCCGGGGATCCCCTCCATAAAAAGATCGAATATGCCCAGAATTTATGGGATTTTGCCAATAGAACCATGGGAGGGGCCTATTCCAACAGGGTTTTGAATGTCCATCCTAAGCGGGTGTTGATTCAAATTGCCCCTGTTATCAACCTAAGTAAACGGCTAAAAGAGTATAAAAAAAATAAAAAAGACGCCATTGCCAACGCCATGAAAGACATGGAAGATGCTTTCCTGGACTGTATTGCCCGCGCCGCAGAATATCAGATTTAGGGGAAAACCATGGCTTCCGCACAGGAACTGCTGTCCAGGGGAATATCCCTCCTGGCCAAGGGGGGGGTAAACTCCCCGGCCCTGGATGCGTCTCTCTTGCTGGCGAATGTTTTAAACATTACCCGGGAAAAACTCTATTCCGGCGCTTTGTCTTCCCCGGACAATGAACAGTGCCGCCGTTTTGAAGAACAGCTTCGGCGCCGGCAGGAAGGGGAATCTGTGGCGTACATCCTGGGCCGCAGGGAATTTTGGGGCCTGGACTTTACCGTAAGCCCCGCGGTGCTGGTGCCCCGGCCCGATACGGAAATTCTTGTGGAAACGGCCCTGTCAATCATCGATTCCCGCTTGTCCGGCAATTCCCAAGTTTCCCGTTTGTCCTATTTACCCGGTAACTCTCTGTCGTCCGGTTTTTCCCGCCCATCCGAAAATTCCCAGCCTTCCGGTAATTCCCCAGGGGATGTTCCGGCGGTTTTGGACCTTTGTACCGGCAGCGGGGCGGTGGCCATTGCCATAAAATACAGCCGCCCCGAAGTGGAGATGTGGGCCGCGGATCTGTCCGAAGGGGCGCTGGACATTGCCCGGCTTAATGCGGAGCGGCTCCTTTCGCAGGATCCTCCGCGGGGTTCTTCAAAACCGGCCCCCGGGGACGGTGGAAAGATCCGCTTTTTCCGGGGAGACCTTTTTGGCGCCCTGGATCAGGGCCGGCGTTTTTACCTTATTACCGCCAATGCGCCCTATGTACCTTCGGAAGCAATTTCCCGGCTTTCCCCGGAACTGCAGCGGGAGCCCCGTCTTGCCCTGGATGGGGGCAAAGACGGCCTGGATTGTATGGGCCGGATCATCGCGGATGCCCCGGAATATCTGGAGGCCCGGGGCGTTCTGCTTATGGAGGGGGATCCTTCCCAGATGGGGGCCCTTACGGTTCTTTTGAAAAAACGGGGCTTTACGGACATTACTGTCCACCGGGATCTGGCGGGGTTGGACCGGGTTATAGAAGGCAGGCTCCGGTGAAACCCGCCATCGGGCTCTTTAGCGAAAAAATTGCCCCCTATGCCCGCCGGGATCAGGAACGGATCCTCCAGGCCGCCCTGCTGGGGGAGGAACAAAACCCGGAAACCCTTCACCACCACCTGGGCACGGCGGCGGTTCTGATTGAACTTAACCTCGATGCGGATTCCATCATAGCGGCGCTGCTCCGGGACTGCCTGAAATTCCCCGCCGATGCGGAGGCGGTAAAACGCCGCTTTGGCAGGGATGTTCTGCCCCTGGCGGAGGATGTGGCGCGGGTCGCCGGCATCAGCGCCACCGGCAAAACACTCCACGAGGCGGACCTTATTCGAAAAATGCTCTTTGCCATGGTCCGGGATATACGGGTAATTCTTATTAAGCTTGCGGACGCCCTCCACACCATGAGGACCCTGGATTTCTTCCCCCAGGAAGGGCGCAAGGCCGCGGCCCAGGAATGTCTTGACATCTATGCTCCCCTGGCGGACCGGCTGGGAATTTCCTGGCTTAAGGATGAATTGGAAGATCTGTGCCTTAAGCACCTGAACAGGGACGCGTACCTTCAGATAAAAGAAATTGTGGCCCTTAAACGGGGGGAACGGAGGGATTTTCTGCGGCTGATACAAGCCACGATCAACACCGGGGCAAAGGCGGCGGGTATCGCCGTGGAGGTACAAAGCCGGGCAAAGCATTTTTATTCGATCTACCAGAAGATGCGCCGGCGGAACAAAACCCCGGAGGATCTGTACGATCTTTTTGGTATCCGCCTTCTCTGTGATACCATCGATCAATGCTATACCCTCTTAGGCATGGTCCACCGCCTGTGGAAACCCCTGGACGGCCGGTTCAAAGATTATATTGCCATGCCCAAATCCAACGGATACCGGAGCCTCCACACCACGGTCTTTGTAAACCCGGAAGCTGCGGCGGAAGAAAGCGGCAAGATGCTGGAGATACAGATCAGAACCCGGGAAATGCACACCACCGCGGAATACGGAGTGGCGGGGCATTGGCTGTATAAGCAGAGAAAGGGCCCGGCCCAGGCAAAGGAACTGCCCATTGTAAACCGCCTTAGGGACTGGCATACCCGGAACGGCGAGCCGGGAAAATCCGGTGATTCACAGCTTTTTCTGGAGGACATTAAACGGGAGCTTTTAAAGGGATCGATCTATGTCTTTACCCCCCGGGGAAAGGTGGTGGAACTGCCCGCGGGGGCCACGCCCCTGGATTTTGCTTTTCAAATCCATACCTCCATAGGCGAACATTGCCAGCTTGCCCGGGCGGACGGTGTTATTGTTCCCCTTAACTCGAAATTAAAAAATACCCAGGTAATAGAGATCCTTACCTCCGCCGCGGCCCGGCCCACGGAAAACTGGCTGCGGTCGGTTAGGACCTCCAAGGCCCGGAACAAGATCCGCTCGTGGCTGCTGCAAAACGATGAATCATTTTCCGCAGGAACCGCCAAAAAAGAAGAGCCCCCCAAGCCCAGGGCAGAAGCCGCCGGCGACAATACCGCCGGCGACAAACCGGCGGAATCTGAAAAAACCCAGTATGTACAACACCGGGGTATTTTTAAGGTTAAGGTGGATGACGAAAAGAACATGATGATCCGCTTTGCCGGATGCTGCAAACCAATCCTGGGGGACCCCATAGTGGGGTATGTTTCCCGGGGTCGGGGGATTATTATCCACCGGACAAGCTGCGGCAACATAGGGCATATTCCGGATTTTGAAGAACGGAAAATCGAAGCCCAATGGGAAAACACCGGAACCGTGCTTAAACGGTTTAGAATCGAGGCAAAATTCCGGGAAAATCTTTTTTCGGAGATCGAAGGGGTGATCCGTAAATTCCAGGGCCACCTGATCGAAGGCCGGCTGGACAAAACAGAAACCGGCCGCCTTACCGGATACTTTGCCATGGAACTGGAAACAAAGGAGGACGTGCGGAATGTGTTAAAACACCTTCGGGGCATACCCTCCGTAAGTACCATCCAGGGGCTGGGATAATCGCCGTATCCGCCGCTTCCAAGGGTTTGGATCATGTGCTATGCTGGCCCCATGGACAAGCGGGGTTTTCTGTTCACCGCGCCGGGAAAACTGTTTTTTTTCACCGGCCTTTTCTTTCTTGTAGGCTGCTTTGAACCGGCGGTTCCCTCGCCGGAGTTAGGGCCCGGCCATTCCGGCCCGCCGCAGGGACAGGACACCGCCTATGTGACGATCATCGCCGCGGGGGATAACCTTATCCACGACATTATCTACAACTCGGCCCGGACCGGTCCGGACGGGGGCTTTAACTTTGACCCCTCCTACGAACACATTAGGCCCATAGTTGAAGGGGCGGATATTGCCTTTGTGAACCAGGAAACAGTCCTGGGGGGGGAACAGTTCGGCTACTCCGGTTATCCGGTATTCAACACCCCCCAGGATGCGGGGCTGGCGCTGATCAAAGCGGGCTTTGATGTGGTGAACCACGCGTCTAACCATGTGATGGACCGGGGGGAGGGGGCCGTCTATGGTACCATGGATTTCTGGGACGCCCAGGGCCATATCCGCTGCCTTGGGGTTTTCCGCACGGAAGAACAGCGAAGGACCGAAAAGCGGATCATCGAAAAAAAGGGGATTAGGATAGGCTTTCTTTCCTACACCTACGGACTTAACGGCTTTGTGCTGCCCAAGGATAAACCCTGGCTTGTGGGCATGATCGACCGGGAAGTGATGGCCCGGGAAATTGACGAACTGCGCCCCCTTTGCGACCTGCTGGTGGTTTCCATGCACTGGGGAAATGAATTTCAGCATCAAGCAAGCGAAACCCAGCGGGACCTGGCCCGGTTTATGGCGGAGCGTCAGGTGGATCTTATTATCGGCCACCACCCCCATGTGACCCAGGGGGTGGAGATCCTTCCCCGGCCCGGCGGGGGCAGCCTTACCTGTTACTATTCCCTGGGGGATCTTCTTTCCCACACCCAGTCGGACTGGACGCCGGATACCATTACCGGCGCCCTGGCCTATATCAGGATAAAAAAAACCCGCACCGGCGATGGAACCCTTTGTACCGTGGACAGGGCCCAGGTTATCCCCACGGTCTGCCACTACCGCAGGGAACGGGGATCCCCCTTTATTGTGTATCCCCTCTGGGATTATACCAACGAGCTTGCGGCCCTTCACTATAAAAAGAATTTAACCCTGGATTACCTGTACCGCGTTGCCTGGGATACCTTTGGCCTGCGGGTAATCGAAAAAAACACCCCCCGGTAACGCTAACCCTGACCCATATATCTAAAGAAACTTAACCACTCGAACCGTATAGTGTTGTCTTCATTTGGATAGAACACTAGCAGCCTGTTGTGCTTCGTACATAAATTGTATAAAAATTCACAAGTGCAGCAGGCTCCTAGCGGGGCCGCCGGGGGCCAAACTTTGCCCGGTATTCGGGGATGTCGATCATTGGGGGCCGTTCGATGGCGGATATTTCGCTCTTAACCACCCGGTGTTCCGCCTCTATCCTTTCCAGCGAAATATGGCGGTCCCCCAGGGCGGAAAAAAACCGGGAACGGTCGTATTTTTCTATCCGTCCAAAAAACGTGTTAAGGATCCCGTAGGACATCTTTCCCAGGGACTCGGTACTTTGGTTGCGGTGAATTCGCATGTCCAGATCCACCTGGGCCAAGGCCTCTATGCCGTCCATTTCCAGAATATCTATTAGATGTCCCAACTCCACTCCGTAGCCCACAGAAAAGGGAAGCCGTTCCAGCAATTCCCGGCGGCCCGCATATTCCCCCGACAGGGGCTGGACAAACCGGGCCAGTTCCGGAAAGAACAGGGAAAAAAGGGGCCGCACAAGGATCTCCGTTACCCGTCCCCCCCCGGATGGGGTAATGTCCTTGGAGGACCGGAAGGGCCGTTCATAAAAGGCCTTTACATAGCCTATCCTGTCGTTTTCCAGCAGGGGGCCTAAAAGGCCGTAGACAAATTTTGGGGATATGTTGGAAATATCCGCATCTACCCATACGATAATATCCCCCTCCAGGACATAGAGGCTCTTCCACAGATTTTCTCCCTTGCCCCGAAAGGCGCCGTACTTGGGCAGTATGACCTTGGAGGTAAAAACCCGGGCGCCGAATTGTTCCGCCACCTTACGGGTATTGTCCTTGGAGGAAGAATCGATCACGGCAATTTCATCCAGCAGGGGATAGCGGTCCATCAGTTCGGTACGGATAATAAGGATCTCCTTGCCGATGGTGGCCTCTTCGTTAAGGGTCGGAAAGGCCAGGGATATGCGGAGTCCCTTTTTTTCCTTTAGGGCAACCAGGGCGTTAATATCGGAAAATCGTGTATGGTGCCAGGTTCTTTTTAACAACCCGTTTTCATCGGCCATTCTATGTTCCTGCCTGCATAATAAGCCGCTCTAAAAGCTGGCGGCCCTTTTCGATAGAAGCAATTTCCACCGTATCCCGGCCCAGGCCTTCCCTGCCCGAGGCGACCCCCACCGAAAGGGCGGGAATGCCCTGGGCGGAAAGGAATGAAGCGGGGTCGCTCTTTGCCTCTTCCTCCGCATTGATCTTAAGTTCCTTCATTAGATCCTGCAGAATCCGGGTAAGGCCCTCGCTTACCGAAGGATCCCCCGGCGGTATAAACGAAACGATCCGGAAAGAACCCTTCACGTTTCTGTAGGCGGTATTTTCGGCGATGGCCCGGATCTTTTCCACCGCCTCTTCCAGGAGTTTCTTGTCGGCGGATTCCATATCCAATTCCATGACCCCCTCCGGGGGAGTGCGGTTAAAGGAACTAAGGGCCTCTATACGGCTAAAGTAGATGTGCAGGGCATCCCCAAAGGATAGGGCAACCTGTTGGAAGTGCCGGGCCGTATCGATCAGGGCGCTTACCACCGCATTGGTACCGCTGTTTTTTTCTTCTTCCTCCGTAAGGGTTAGTTCCACCCGGTACGCTCCCAGGGTATGGCTGGTAAGGAACCCCAGCATAAAACCCCTAACCCCTATGGCCGCCAAGGGCCTAAACCTGCGATCCGAGGTAAAGAGCCGAAATACGTTGGTATAGGGATCGTCAAAGTGGAGGGCGGAAAAAAAGAGCAGAATATCCCGGCCCAGGGTAAGGCGCCCGGCGGTAAAGGCTTCGGCAATGGAAAGAAGCGCCGCCGGTCCCAGGGCATCGGCCAGCCCCGCCCCCCGGGCGTACTGTAGTTCCAGCTTGCCCAGACTTTCCAGGGGGTTCCACCGGGTCGAGACAAGCCGGGTAAACACCAGCAGGGGCTCGGAAGATACATCCTCCCGCAGTTCCGGATCTTCCTTCAGCGAATAAAGCCGGACCAGGATATTGCCCGCTTCGTCCACCGTATAGGGAAGATTCAGGGTCTTAAGCCGTTCCACCACAAAAACCGCCCGCCGCTCTTCTTTTTCCGTGGGAGAAGGCAGCTGCCCCAGGCGAAATGCGTCAGCCAAAAGACGATCCGCCAGGGGGAAGAGGGGTTTCTTGGGCTTGCCCAGGTGAAGCAGGATCCTCCCCGAAAGGGTGTTGTATCCGACCTGAAGGGCGTCCCTTACCATCTTTAGAATATTCATCTCTTCTAGGATACCCTATAATAGACAGACTGTCCATTTTCTACTATGCTGGGAACAAGGAAAGAATATGCCGCAAAGCGCACAGGACATAGGCCGGGTTTTTTCGCCCCTGCAGATCGGCTATATTACCGATGTAACCGAGCCTGTGAACGCCAGCGTTAATGTGGATTGGGTTCTGGAGACGATTAACAACAGTCCCGATCTTGAGGTGGTTCCCGTGGAGCGGAACGGAACGGTCCTGGGGGTGCTGCCCAGGGAAAAAATTGAAAAACTGGCCGTTTCGGCATGGACTAAATTCTGGCAGCGGGACCTGGATCAGTACATTATCCACACCGAAGACGTGCTGGACGCATCCGCATATATTAACAGGGTTATTGACACGGCCCTGACAAGCAAAAAATCGGAATTGTCCTGGTTTATTGTCCACCACCGCAGAAGTTACCTGGGGGTGGTAAGCCTTAAAAAAATGCTCGAATACACCACCACCCTGCGGAACCAGGATCTGCTTCGGGCCGGTGAAATTCAGCGTTTTCTGCTGGAAAAATCGAAGATCCACGATAAGCGGGTCAGCGTGTTCCTCTATAACCACATGGCCCACGAGATAGGGGGGGACTTTTACCGGATCTACCGGGCCGATAAGGACCGGTTTGTGGTGGGGTGCTTTGATGTGGCGGGAAAGAATATTTCCGGGGCCCTTACCACCATGGCCCTGGGCACCTGTTTTGCCTCCTTCGAGCTGTTTGAATATGTGGGTTCGGCGGAAAAAATAACCAAGCGGATCAATACCCTGATTAAAAACGTAAATCCCCCGGGAGTTTTTGTGGCGGCGATATTGTTCTATATCGATTTTACCGTAAAACAAGTGCGGATCCACAACTGCGGGTTTTCGCCGGTTCTAGTCTTTGTCCCCAGGCCGGATAATAAGATAAGCTATAAAATTTCAAACCCCAACCTTCCCCCCCTGGGGATTGAGGACGACTACGATCTGTCCGAGGGCCTTCTTCTTCCTATCTCCAAGGGCCTGCGGCTCTGCGCCTATTCCGACGGCCTTACGGACATGATGAATATCTACGGCGAACGGTTTGGCGAAGAACAGGCCACCAGGCTTATCAAGGAACTGCATCCGGTGCCGCCCAATAACATCGCCAAGGTAGTTGCCGGTGAAATAAAAAGCTGGATAGGAACGGCATCCTTGGCGGACGATGTTACCGTGGCGGACATACGGTTTAATTAGGTCTGTCCACAAAGTAACCGGCTTTATGAATAGACTTTAAAATGAGCCTCCGCAGAGCAGAGCTCTGCGGTATCTTAAGCTTTGCCTTTGTTCGAACGGAGGCTCGTTCGATGGGAAGTTTATTATACCGTCTGGTTTAATCAGCCCGTTGGGCTGGCAATTAGAAGAAAGATTTATGCGCCGCTATACAGCGGCGTGGAATTGTACCAGATTTTTGTAAGCATTGCGTTATCTCAGCCGTAGCAGAGCTGCGGGGTATTAAACCAGATTTTCGAATAAAATGCGGAAATAAATATATTGGCATCCAATACAATTTTCATCTGGTTTTTGATTCGAACGCGGGTCCATACCCCGCCCTTCAGGGCGAGGAGAGTCATTTTCTGTATTCCTTAATCTCCTCCATAACGTCATCTTCTGTAATTTTTAATGTTTCCCCAATTTTTTTCCCCACCGCAAATATACTCTGCCATTCTTTTTTCCTTTCTATGTACATTCTGACAGCCTCTCGTATTAGTTCGGAACGTGTCCTGGCTTCGTCATTTGCTATTTCGTCAATTTGATTCAATAATTGCGTTTGAAAAGAAATATTTACTGTTGATAC
>JAISLT010000003.1 GCA_031277165.1 Spirochaetaceae bacterium | reverse complement strand
TTGCGGTTGATTTCTCTTCCCTTTTTGTAATTACTCATATCAATGTATTTAGTGTATACAAGGTACCAGATCCTTAAAAACTTATTTTTACCGCCAGAGCCCGCAGTTCGTCCGTCACGTAGACGTTCCGCACCGCAATCTCCGGGGGCAGACTCAATACCACCGGGGCAAAATTCAGGATACCCCGGATGCCGGCGGCGGCCAGCTTTTCCGCGCTTCCCTGGGCCGCTTCGCCGGGAACGCAGAGCAGGGCAATTTCGATGGCGAAACGGCCCACCACCTCGTTTATTTTATAGGCCGGATAGAGGGGAACCGGGGACTTGAGGATCTCCACCCGGTTCACATTGGAATCGAACCCCGCGGCAAGTTCAAATTCTCCCAATTCAAAGGCGCGGAAATTCAGGTAGGCCGATCCCAAACGGCCGAGGCCCACCACACAAAAACGCCGCCGCCGGTCCAGCCCCAGGGCCGCCTTAATCGCCGGTATCAGCCTTTCCGGCTTATAACCGCAACTGGTCCCCACCTTCTTATTGGCCCCCTCCGGGGAGCCACAGTCCGCCCCCAGGAAGGAAATATCCTTCCTGATGGTACAACTTGACCAGCCGGTGAGGGTTTCCAGTTCCCCGGAAGTAAGGGGTTTCCCCCCGCTTTTTTCCAGAACCCGCATTAAGTAGAGGAGCCGTTCCTTCGCCGGTTCCGGAATTTGTTCCATATCACCCATCCATCTGTGAAATATTTCACAGTTATTGTAGAAAAAAACGATATGGATGTCAAGGGAAGTTCCGCTGTTGCGGACCCTGTAACAAATTTTATGTAAACGGCTATACTACCAGAAGGAGTATGTATGGCCTTTGCCAAAGAAGTTCTGGATGAAATTCTGAAGAACTGTCACGGTCCGGAAGGGATTATGAAGCATCTCACCAAAGCGCTGGTCGAGCGCACCATGGAAGCTGAACTGACCAGGCACCTTGGGTATGCGAAACATGACCTGGGTGAAAAACCCGTTGCTAACCGCCGGAATGGCACGAGCAGCAAGGAACTGCGGACGGACAGCGGGCCGGTGAAGATACAGGATCACCTGAAAGAAATTTACGCCGTTGACGTATCCCCTGAACTGGTCAGCCGGGCTGCGGATTGAGCAAAACGAAGGGGCCATCGAACCTTTGGTTCGCGTTCTGGTATATTCAACCAAAGCCGTAAGGCTGAGGTTCCCCCCTTGACGGGCATCCTGAAGGAGCTCAAAAACCGGGGGGTCCAGGACATACTTCTTGTCGCTGCCGACGGGCCGACCGGTTTCCCCGGCACCATCGTCGCGGTGTTCCCTAAAACCGAAGTACAGCTTTGCATGCGGACTAAAGTCCGAGTCCACAGGGTTCGCACCCGGTTCGGTTCGCCCCGTATAAAGACCGGAAGGTGGTAACCGCGGGTTTGAAAAAGATATGGCTGTCGCCCTTGTCGGAATTGGCGGCCCAGGCGCCAGGAGAGGAAAATGATATTGGAAGTGGAAGACCTTTCGGTGGGCATAAAACAGGGGAAAAAACACCTCCCGGCGGTACGGGGGATTAGTTTTGGGATAGAACCGGGGGAAATTGTGGGAATCCTGGGGGAATCGGGCTGCGGCAAGACCTTAACCGCCCTTTCCGTTTCCGGCCTGCTTCCGGCGGGGGTGGAAAAAACCGGGGGTTCCGTCCGTCTCGGCGGCCGGGACCTGGGGGCCCTGCCGGAAGGGGAATTAAGCCGGATCCGGGGCAGGGAACTCTCCATGGTTTTCCAGGAACCGGCCAGTTCCCTCAACCCCCTGCAACGGATCGGGACCCAGGTGGGCGAATCCCTGAAACTCCACGGGGAAGGAGACCCGGGGATCATCCGCCGCCGGGTTTTGGAGATCCTGGGGAACCTGGGCCTCCCGGAGCCGGAACAGTTGGTCCGGGCCTATCCCCACCAACTTTCCGGGGGGATGTGCCAGCGGGTGATGATCGCCCTGGCGGTGATCAACCGGCCCCGGCTCCTCATCGCCGACGAGCCCACCACCGCCCTGGACCTGAGTATCCAGGCCCAAATCCTGGATCTGATGCGGAAAATCAACCGGGAACTGGGGACTTCGATCCTGTTTATTTCCCACGACCTCAGTGTTATCCGCCATCTCTGCGGCCGGGTTCTGGTGATGTACGCGGGGAAGATCGTCGAATCGGGTCCCGCGGAGGAGGTTTTCCGGGAGCCCCTCCACGAATACACCCGCCTGCTCCTGGAGGCCGTCCCCAGCCGGGACCGGAAGGGCCGGGCCCTGGCGAATATTCCCGGGAAAGTACCGGCGCTTGGGGAGATTCCCCCGGGCTGTCCCTTTGCTCCCCGTTGTAAAAAGGCCCTCCCCCGGTGCCGGGAGGTCTTTCCGGAAGCCGCGGCCTTGCCGGCGGCCCTGCCGGCGGCCTTGCCGGATACTCCGCCAGCGACCTTGCCGGCGATCCTACCGGCGTCAGGGCCGATGGCCGTGCCGGCGGCCTTGCCGGATACCCCGCCGTCCGCCTTTACCGGCGGGCACCGGGTGTTTTGTGTCCTCCGGGATCTGCAAAAGGAGCCGGACCATGGCGGAATCTAAGAGCCTTCTTTCGATCCGGGGGGTATCCAACAGTTACGAAGGGCGGAGTTACGGCATCTTTGGGAAAAAAGAAAACAAGCCCGTCCTGGATAATATCAACCTGGAAATTGCTCCGGGGGAGATCTTCGGGCTGGTGGGAGAATCGGGCTGCGGAAAAACCACCCTGGGACGCTGTATCCTGGGACTTATCGACTATCAGGGGGAAATCGACATCGACGGCCTCAGACAGATAAAGGGCCGCCGGGGCCCGAAAGGGCTGGAAATGGCAGGCAAGGTACAGGCGGTCTTTCAGGACCCCGCCGCCGCCTTGAACCCGGTTAAGCGGATCGGCTGGCTTTTGGAGGAACCCCTCCGGGTTCACCGCCTGGGCTCCAGGGGGGAGCGGGAAAAACGGGTTGACGAGGTACTGGACCTGGTAGGGCTGGATTCATCCTATAAAACCCGGCGGGCCCGGGAACTTTCGGTGGGCCAGAAACAACGGATCGCCATCGCCTGCGCCCTTATGCTGCGGCCCCGGCTCATTATCGCCGACGAGGCGGTGAGCGCCCTGGACGTATCCGTGGGGGCCCAGATCCTCAACCTTTTCCGGGACCTCCACGCCAGTCTGGGGCTGGCCCTTATTTTTATCTCCCATAACCTTAACCTGGTCTATTACCTTTGCGACCGGATCGCCGTAATGCGCCGGGGGCGGATCGTGGAACTGGGTACCGCGGAGGAGGTCTATTCCGCCCCAAAACACCCATATACCCGGGAACTTCTCTCGGCGATTATCGAATGAGCATATCATCATGTTCTTAAAAACGGACTTGGCGAATAGTCTGCCGGGGAGGTTCCCATGACGATACCATTTGTTTCTTCCATCCGATGAAGTTGCTTTTTGTTTCACTGTCAGCACAGACTACTGTCAGTGCCAGTTTCTTCAATATTGCAATTTCGCTGTTCCCTTATCCTTTCGCAGCCGAGAGGCATCTTTCCATTTTTTATCAGTAGTGTCCAAAATAGATTTTTGGACAGAAATTTGACCAAATTTTGGTAAAATTAAAGTTGCTTTCTGCCAAAAACCCAACCAAGTGCGTCAAAATGATACACCGTTTGTTGGTTTTTTGACAAAATTTAGAGGGGAATTCCCCCTAAAAAATCATCTTTAGTTTATTTTGGACACTACTGGTTTATAAACATTTATTATGTAAAATCCTGGATACCATTTAATATAATTATTTAAATAACTGTTTTGATTTATTTTTTCAGATTTTTTAGTATGCGGACGGGGAATTTGATAAATAATTTTTACAAACATATACATTTTATTCAATAATTCTATTGCCAAAGTATCTCCAATGTTAATTTTCATGATTTACCTC
>JAISLT010000114.1 GCA_031277165.1 Spirochaetaceae bacterium | reverse complement strand
TGCTTACAAAAATCTGGTATTAAACCAGACGGTATAATAAACTTCCTAGCGAACGAGCCTCCGTTCAAACAAAGGCAAAGCTTAAGATACCGCAGAGCTCTGCTCTGCGGAGGCTCATTTGTTTAACCTGTTGCCATTGCAAAGCATACCAGAAAGAGTTCGCAGCTTACCCCCGCCTTCCCGCGGGTGAAAAATCGTCTGAAGTGGCGGTCCGCTTTGGTAACACCAAAGGCCCCCTCAACCTGTATGGAACGGTTGACACCGCGGGATAGATCTCTCCGTTCCTCACGGCATCGTTGACATAGGTCCGCACCAGCCCCGCCGTTTCCTCAACCCTCGGTCCCTTTCGCTAAACCCCGTCCCGCCTGCTCGTGTATCGCCCCGTGGGACGGCGGGCGGTTCCCGTTGAGCAGCCCCTTGAAATTGATGTTTTAGCCGCATGTCTGTGCTATGCCGCGGGTCGAATAGATTCCCCGCATGTAGCCATAGGGGATGACACGAAGCAAGACCGGGATGCCGCAGGGCGGCGGCCCCCCGCAGTATGCGTCATAGGCTTCGTATACGGGACGTAAGTCAAGCTGCGCAAGGACGAACGCCAAAGGCCGTACCGAATCGTCTTTGGGTATCAGTACGCCGGCATCCATCGGCAGGCGCCGGAAAGCACTGCATCGAACCCGGTCAAGGGTCCGGCCCTGTCCGGTCCAGGGCTTCTCTGCGATCGGGGTTCAGGGAATATTGCTCCGGTGTGCCGGGGGCGGTATGCTGTACCCATGGATCACCGGACGCTCCTTGCCGGGGGGCTCGCGGCGCTTTGTCCCCCGGATACAGAAAATGCTCTGCTTGCGGGACTGCGGCGCCGGGAAACGGCGGAAAAGCTCGCCGCCTTTGTCGAAGAAATAGGACGCTTTAACGGTGTCTACGGCTTGGTAAAGGCGGCGGACAAGGGGGAGCTTGTTATTAGGCATATCCTGGATTCCCTTGCCCCCCTGGAACACTTAGCCGGGTTTTTAACCCCGGCGCACCCCGGTGAGCCCCCTCTTCTGGCCGATGCCGGTTCCGGCGCGGGGCTGCCGGGTATACCCCTGGCTGTTTGCCTTCCCCGCACACCCTGTACCCTGATTGAACGGATGACCCGCCGGGCGGATTTCTTGCGGAACACCGCGGCGGTGCTGGGGCTTTCCAATGTCACGGTGGAGGAGGGGGAAATAGGACGGACCCCGCCGGGCCGTTTTACCCTGGTAAGCTTCCGGGCCCTTTCTCCCCTGGAACCGGGGATCCTCCGGGGACTGTTCCGGCTTTTGGCCCCCGGTGGACGCCTGGCGGCATATAAAGGAAAGCGAAAAAAGGCCGAGGAAGAAATTGCCGCCGCGGGACTTCGCCGGGAAAGCTGGACACTTATTCCCCTGCGGGTTCCCTTTCTGGAGGAGGAACGGCACCTGGTCCTTATGTCCCCGTAAATTTGCCTGTTGACCCCCTGGGTTCTCTCTTATTATGATAGATACAGGGGCTGTTCCAAAACCCGGATAGTGTGGAACAGCCCGTATAATGCGGTTTAAAAACGTAACGGGTTTTGGGAAACGCTCCGGTGTTCTTCCGGTGTTCTGTTCTATAGAAGATCCCATACGTTAGGATTTTAGGAAACATAAGGCGGGTGCCATGGATAAAGCTCTCTTAGATACCCTTACGGCAAAGGCCAAGGAAATACGGGCCCTCTGTATTGAAGAAATTGGAAACCTAGGGTCGGGCCACATCGGGGGCTGCATGTCCATTGTGGATGTACTCACCCTTCTCTATTACCACCGGATGAAGGTGGATCCCTCCAATCCCCGCTGGGATGGACGGGATTACCTGGTGGTTTCCAAGGGCCATGCCGGGCCGGCGGTCTATGCGGCCCTGGCTTCCAAGGGCTTTTTCCCCACGGAGTGGCTTATGACCCTTAATAAGGGGGGCACTAAACTCCCCAGTCACTGCGACAGGGTTCTAACCCCGGGCATAGACATGACCGCGGGCTCCCTGGGGCAGGGCTTTTCCGCGGCCCTTGGTATAGCCCTGGGCCTTAGGATGGATAAAAAACCCAACCGGGTTTTTGCCATCCTTGGGGACGGCGAATCCGACGAGGGTCAAATTTGGGAAGGGGCCATGTTTGCCGCCGCCAAGGGAATTTCCAACATTACCGCCTTTACGGATTTTAACAAACAGCAGCTTGACGGCTATGTTAAGGATGTACTGGATCTGGGGGACCTGACGGCAAAATGGAAGGCCTTCGGCTGGTTTACCCAGGAGGTAAACGGCCACGATCTTGAAGAATTGGACAAGGCCATAGAAGCATCCTTTGCACAGCAAGAAAAACCCTCGATGATCGTGATGAATACCATTAAGGGAAAGGGCTGTAATTTTGCCGAAGGGGTGGAAAAAAACCACAGCATGGCCTTCGACATGGAAAAGGCAAAAGAAGCCATCGCCGCCCTTGGCCGGTAAGGAGAAACCTATGGGAAACGATACACAGAAAGAAATGCGGGCTGCCTATGTCGAAACCATAACCGCCCTGGCGGAAAAAAACAAAGATATTGTGGTTCTGGAAGCGGATCTAATGAACTGTACCAACACCGGGGGATTTAAAAAGGCCTACGAAAATCAGTTTGTTAACGTGGGTATTGCCGAGGCCAACATGGTTGGGCTTGCCGCGGGACTTTCAGCGGTGGGAAAGATACCCTTTGCCTCTACCTTTGGGTGTTTTGCCTCCCGGCGGGTCCACGATCAGTTTTTTATTTCCGCCAATTATGCCCGGCTTAATGTAAAACTTATCGGGATGGATCCAGGGGTTACGGCGGCCATGAACGGGGGCACCCACATGCCCTTCGAGGATATAGCCCTTATGCGGGTAATCCCCGGCCTAACCATTGTGGAGCCTTCGGACTACTACAGCTGCGCCGCCCTGGTTAGGGAGGCGGCGGCCCACTACGGCTGTGTATATATCCGGTTTCCCCGAAAGCCGGCGCCGGTGTTGTATTCCGAAACGGAAACCTTCAAATTTGGCCAGGCAAAGCTCCTTAAAGAAGGAAAGGACCTGTGTTTTATAACCCTGGGGAGTCTGGAGACGGGGGAAGCCCTAAAGGCCCGGGAGACCCTGTCCAAAGAGGGCATAGATGCGGGGATCCTGGACCTGCTTTCCGTAAAACCCCTGGACGAGGGGGCAATTTTGGCCCAGGCCGCTAAGGTTAAGGCCATTGTTACCGCCGAAAACGCCCAGCTTGCCGGGGGAATGGGTAGCGCCGTGGCGGAACTCCTTATGGAACGGGGCTGCGCCGTTAAATTTGGCCGCATCGGGATTCGGGACGAATTTGGCGAAGTGGGCAGCCAGGATTATCTGGCAAAACGGTTCGGTCTTACCGCCGATAAGCTGGTTGAAACGGCCCGGGAACTTCTTCCCTAGCAGCCTGTTGCGCCGGTGGATTTTTCGCATATTCATGCAAAAATCCCGATTATCCGGCGTTCTTTTTCGCAGAAATTTCTTAAAATAGCCCAATTGGGTCCCGGTTTTGAAAAATCCGGCGATTTTTGCAAAAAAAACTGCCGGGGGCTTGACCTTTTTTTTTACATTTGGTATGGTAAAGCCCTCTTATTGTTAGAGAGCGGGTTTTCCGTTTCCTATATTTTGACTCCTGGGTTTATACAGTACCAGTATTTTGGAGTCTCTAAGCGGCGCCGCCGCGGGTCTTGGGAATTTTGCAGGCCGCCCGGCGTAAGGAGTGTTTAGTGCCTACTATCAACCAGTTAGTCCGGTTTGGAAGAAAGCAGGTTAGCTCTAAGACTAAATCCCCGGCTCTGCAGTCCTGTCCCCAAAAGCGCGGGGTCTGCACCAGGGTTATGACGGTAACTCCCAAAAAGCCTAACTCGGCCCTTCGAAAGGTAGCCAGGGTTAGGCTTTCTCATGGAACCGAGGTAACCGCCTATATTCCCGGGATTGGCCACAATTTACAGGAACACTCGGTGGTTTTGGTCAGGGGCGGCCGGGTAAAGGACCTTCCCGGGGTCCGGTATCATATTATCCGGGGGGCTAAAGACACCCTGGGTGTGGAAGACCGCAAGCGGAGCCGTTCAAAATACGGCGCTAAACGGCCCAAGGCATAGGCAGGAAGACAGGTATGGGCAGAAAAAAGAAAACCGTGGACCGGGGTATTTTGCCGGATCCGAAGTACAATAGCGTGGTGGTTTCAAAGTTCGTTAACCGTATGATGTGGGAGGGAAAGCGTTCTGTGGCTCTTCGGATCGTCCACGGCGCCCTTGGCCAGCTTCAGGCCAAAACGGACAAAGAGCCCCTGGAGGTTTTTCTTAAGGCCATCGATAACGTTAAGCCCGTTATCGAAGTAAAATCCCGGCGGGTGGGGGGCGCCACCTACCAGGTGCCGGTGGAAATCCGGGAAACCCGGCGGGAAGCCCTGGGAATGCGGTGGATAATCAACGCCGCCCGTTCCAGGCCGGGGCATGGCATGGGCGATCGTCTGGCGGCGGAACTGCTGGACGCCTTTAATAATACCGGTACGGCCTTCAAAAAGAAGGAAGATACCCATAGGAATGCAGAGGCTAACAAGGCCTTTGCCCATTACCGGTGGTAATTTGGTAAAACTGCGGGTTTTACTGTAGATAACCGGGGTTTTTAAGGAAATCCCAGAAATATGATAAAGCGCCGTGGCGCCGTGTCATATTCCAAACCGATCATCAGTCTTGATGGGATAGGTGGAACGATAGTCTGGATCTTTCTGCTGTCTTTTCCCAATCCATCGTACTGTCTTTTCGGTTTAAATTGTCAGGAGGAAGAATAATGGCAAAGGACAAGTTCAATAGAACTAAGATCCACATGAACGTGGGCACAATCGGACATGTTGACCACGGCAAGACAACCCTTTCCGCCGCCATCACCATGTACTGCGGAAAGCATTACGGCGACAAAATCATGAAGTTTGATGATATTGATAATGCACCGGAAGAAAAGGCCCGGGGTATCACTATCAATACCCGGCACCTGGAATATCAGTCGGAAAAGCGGCACTATGCCCATATCGACTGCCCCGGCCATGCGGACTATATCAAAAACATGATCACCGGCGCCGCCCAGATGGACGGTGCAATCCTCGTGGTATCCGCCCCGGATTCGGTCATGCCCCAAACCCGGGAGCATATTATTTTGGCCCGCCAGGTGGGGGTTCCCAATATTATTGTCTTTTTGAATAAAATTGATGCGGTGGACGATCCGGATCTAATTGAAATTGTCGAAGAAGAGGTAAAGGATGTTTTAAGCGCCAACGGCTTCCCCGGCAACGAAATTCCTATTATCAAGGGTTCGGCCTTTAAGGCCATGGAGGCCCTGAACAGCGGAACGGAAAATGACGACACCAAGTGTATTCAAGATCTGCTTGACAAAATGGATGCGTATTTTCCCGATCCGGTCCGGGATGCGGACAAGCCCTTTATTATGCCCATCGAAGATGTCTTTACCATCCCCGGCCGCGGTACCGTTGTTACCGGCAAGGTGGAACGGGGGGTGCTAAAGGCCATGGATCCCGTTGAAATTGTCGGTATCCGGCCTACCCAGCAGACCGTTGCCACCAGCCTGGAAATGTTTAACAAGACCCTCGAGGATGTGCAGGCCGGTGAAAATGTCGGTGTTTTGTTACGGGGTATCGATAAAAAGCAGGTGGAACGGGGCCAGGTTCTGGCAAAACCCGGTTCCATCACTCCCCACCTTAAATTTAAGGGCCAGATCTACTGCCTTTCCAAAGACGAAGGCGGGCGGCACAGTCCGTTCTTTAGCGGGTACCGGCCCCAGTTCTATTTCCGTACCACCGACATTACCGGTACGGTAAAACTCCCCGAGGGCAAGGAAATGATCCTGCCCGGGGACAATACGGAGATCTTTGGGGAACTTATTCACCCCATTGCCATGGAAAAGGGGCTGCGTTTTGCCATCCGGGAAGGGGGCAAAACCGTAGCTTCCGGCCAGGTTGTGGAGATTGTGGAATAATTTTTGTAGAAGGCGGCGGACCTAAACGGGTCCGTCGTCTTTTACGGTGATTCCCCAAAAACCTTGGGGCGGAGGAACAATGGCTAAGGAACGAATTCGCGTAAGACTGCGCGGTTTCGATGTGGAATTAATCGATCAAAGCGCGAAATCGATCGTTCAAACGGTGCAGAAGGCGGGGGCCAAGGTTACCGGTCCTATTCCCCTTCCTGTCCGTATCAATAAGATTACGGTGCTTCGTTCGCCCCATGTGAATAAGAAGAGCCGGGAGCAGTTCGAAATGCGCACCCACAAGCGCTTGATCGATATTATTAACCCTTCTCCGGAAGTAATGGATTCCTTAATGAAGCTGGAACTTCCCGCGGGGGTAGACGTGGAGATTAAACAGTAAAACCCTGTTTAATCCGCGGGACAATTTTGACTGGAGAAGGGGCTGCTAAAATCAGACGGATTTTGGCAAATGCCCAAGAAAAAGCGGTTTGCGTTGCAAATTCCGCCACGTAGTAAGGGCTGTTTCAAAGTCTTGGATTTTGCCAGTCCCGGTGTGTTTGGAGTAAAGTCATGTTGGGTCTTATGGCCAAGAAAGTGGGAATGACACAGGTATTTGACGATGCGGGCAACCTGGTGCCGGTGACGGTGCTGCGGGTTGATCCGAATACGGTCATAGCCCGGAAGGAAAAAGAAAAATACGGCTACGAAGCGGTGGTTCTTGGGGTAGATGCGGCTAAGAAAAACAAGGTCTCCAAACCCTATGCCGGCCAATTTCCCCAGGAAATTTCGCCGGTAAAAATTCTTCGGGAATTTAGGGATTTTGAACGGGACCTTAAGGTTGGAGACACCCTGGGGGCCGATCTGTTTGAAGGGTGCCGTTATGTGGACGTTACCGGAACCAGTAAGGGTAAGGGCTTTCAAGGGGTGGTAAAGCGCTGGGGCTTTGGCGGGGGACGAAAAACCCACGGGTCGAAGTTTCACCGCGAGCCGGGTTCCACCGGTCAATCCACCTATCCCCATAAAACCTTTAAAAATGTAAAACTCCCCGGACGCATGGGCCGGGAACGGGTAACCGTGTTAAGCCTTAGGCTGGTTAGGGTGGACACGGAAAAGCAGCTTTTAATGATCCGCGGCGCCGTGCCCGGAATTAACAAGGGCCTGGTTTTTGTCCGGGCCGCGGTTAAGAAGTAGGGGAACGTAGGGAATATCATGAAGGGCACAGTGTATTCAACCGAGGGTAAGGAACTGCACAGCATTGAGTTGGACGATGCGGTCTTTGGCCTGCCGGTAAAAGATGGGCTTATATGGGTTGCCATTAACAACGAGCTTGCCAATAAACGGCTTGGGACCGCTTCCACCAAGGATCGGGGAGAGGTCCACGGATCCAATGCCAAGCCCTATAAACAGAAAGGAACAGGCCGGGCCAGAAGGGGGGATAAGAAATCTCCCCTTCTCGTGGGCGGGGGAACTATCTTTGGGCCCAAACCCAGGGACTTTTCCTACACGATTCCCAAAAAGGCAAAACGGCTTGCCCTTAAAACTATCCTCAGTTTAAAGGTCCAAAGCGAAACCCTAAAGGTGGTGGAAGATTTTTCCATAGAAACGGGTAAAACCAAGGATCTGGCGGCGCTGCTAAAGAATTTTGGCGCCCCGGAGCGGACCGTGCTGATCCTAAAGGACGACGATCCCCTTCTTAAGCGGGCGGCGTCAAATATCCCCTGGCTTTCGTACCTTTCCTATAACCGCCTTAGGGCCCACGATCTGTTTTACAGCCGCCGGGTCCTCCTTCTAGAAACGGCGGCAAAGAACCTTAATGAATTTTACGGCGGGGGTGCTAAACCGGTTCCTGTGGAGGATAAGCCGGTTCCCGCGGAGGCCACTGAATGAACTATGAGTCGATACTGATAGAGCCGGTCCTTTCGGAAAAGGCCAATATACTGCGGGAACAGGGCAAATATGTCTTTAAGGTCGATCCCCGGGCTACCAAACCCCTGATAAAAGAGGCGGTTCGGCGGCTCTTTAACGTTCACCCCATTTCCTGTACGGTCATGGTGGTGGGGGGCAAACCCAAACGGCAGCGGAACCGGCCCGGTTATACCTCAACCTGGAAAAAGGCCGTGGTACGGCTTCCCAAAGACGAAAAGATAGGTATTTTCGAGGGCGTATAGTTATGGGCATTAAAACATATAAACCAATTACCGCGGGGATGCGGCAATGGACCAGCCTGGACTTCTCCGATCTTGCTAAAAAGAAGCCCGAAAAATCCCTTACGTCCGGGCGGGGAGAACGGGCCGGCAGGGATTCAAATGGCCGTATCAGCGTGCGCCACAAGGGAGGGGGACACAAGCGGCGTTACCGGGAAATTGATTTTAGGCGGAACAAAATAGGGGTGCCGGGGAAGGTGGTTTCCATTGAGTACGATCCTAACCGCAGCGCCAACATAGCCCTGGTTTATTATACCGACGGGGAAAAACGCTACATCCTTGCCCCCAAGGGGCTGACCGTGGGGGCCGTGGTGAGTGCCGGCCCCGATGTCCCCATTGAAACGGGCAACGCCCTTCCCCTGGAAAACATACCCCTGGGCTTTACCGTCCACAATGTGGAGCTTACCCTGGGTAAGGGCGGGCAAATGGCCCGTTCGGCGGGGGCAAGCGCCCTGGTTGCGGCAAAAGAGGGGGACTACGTAACGGTAAAGCTTCCCTCCGGGGAAATGCGCATGATCTTTAAAAAGTGTTATGCCACCATTGGAACGGTGGGCAACGAAGATCATATGAATGTAACCCTGGGCAAGGCGGGCCGTAAGCGCTGGCTTGGGGTGCGGCCCACGGTGCGGGGCATGGTTATGAACCCGGTCGATCACCCCCATGGGGGCGGCGAAGGGAAAAGTAAGGGCATCCATCCGGTTAGCCCCTGGGGACAGCCCACCAAGGGTTACAAAACCCGGAAAAAGCATAAGCCTTCCTCGCGGTTTATTGTAAGCCGCCGGAAGAAAAAATAGGAAGAGAAATAGGAGCATAGCTGGTGTCAAGGTCGGTTAAAAAAGGGCCCTTTATTGAAAAGAGCCTTTACAAGAAAGTGCTGGAAATGAGCAAGGCCAGGGACAGGAAAATGATTAAAACCTATTCCCGGTGTTCCACCATTATCCCCGAAATGGTAGGAAACACCATCTCGGTATACAACGGAAAGGTATGGGTGCCCGTGTATATTACCGAAAACCTGGTGGGACACAAGCTGGGCGAATTTGCCCCCACCCGGATTTTTAGGGGTCATGCAGGATCGGACAAAAAGGCGGTTAAGAAATAATGGAAGCAAAAAGCGGATACAGGGCGGAATCGAAGTTTATCTTTGCCTCCCCCTATAAGATACGTCCCGTGGCCGGCCTGGTGCGCCGCAAGAGCTATCCCGAAGCGATGGTTCTGCTGGAGCATATGCCCCACCGGGGGGCCCGGCTTATCCGAAAGACCCTTAAGTCCGCGGCCAGCAATGCCCTGGATCTTAATACGAAACTTAATGAAGATATGCTGTATATAAAGGATATACAAATTAACGAAGGTCCCCGGCTTAAACGAATTTGGTACCGGGCCCGGGGGCGGGCGGATATGCTGCTTAAACGAATGTGCCACATTACCGTGGTTATTGACGAGGTGGGGCAATAATGGGACAGAAAGTAAACCCAATCGGACTGCGGGTGGGGATCAACAAAACCTGGGCTTCCCGCTGGTATGTGGATCCCCGGGAATATGCAAATACCCTTCACGAGGACATTAAACTTCGTAAATTTATCCTAGGAATGAACGAATGTAAGGGGGCGGACATCGCGGAGCTTGAAATTATCCGCCATCCCCAGCGCATAACCATTGTGATCCACACGGCCCGGCCGGGGGTTATTATCGGCGTTAAAGGGGCAAATATAGAAAAGATCGGCGGGGAACTTCAAAAACTTGTAACAAAGAAGGTTCAGCTTAAGATTAAAGAGGTACGGAATGCGGACAACAATGCCCAGATCGTGGCCCAAAATATTGCCCGCCAGCTTTTAGCCCGGGGCAGTTTTCGCCGGACCATGAAGCAGGCCATTACCAATGCGATAAAAAAAGGCAACGCCCAAGGGATCAAGGTCCGGCTTTCGGGCCGTTTGGGGGGCGCAGAAATGTCCCGGACCGAAGAAGCCAAGGAGGGGCGCATTCCCCTTCATACCCTTAGGGCCGATATAGATTACGGTTTTGCCGAAGCCCACACCACCTTTGGCGCCATTGGCGTTAAGGTATGGGTGTATAACGGCATGAAGTACGGCAAGGAGCAAAAGGAAGATGCCGGAGCCCTTGTTAGAAAGCGGCGGGAAAAGATCCCCGCCAAGGCCGGTTCCTAAGGGGACCCGGAGGAGAAGAAGATGCTGAGTCCCAAACGGGTAAAACACCGCAAGGTACAACGGGGTAATATGCCCGGAAACGCCACCAGGGGCAATACCGTGGTTTTTGGCGATTATGGCCTTGTGGCCCTGGATCGCATGTGGATCACCAACCGGCAGATAGAAGCGGCCCGGGTTGCCATGAACCGCCATGTTAAGCGGGGGGGCAAACTATGGATTCGGATCTTTCCCGACAAACCCTATTCCAAGAAACCCGCCGAAACCCGCATGGGAAAAGGAAAGGGGGCTCCGGAATACTGGGTGGCGGTGGTTAAGCCCGGCACGGTGATGTTTGAACTGGGGGGCATCGATAAGAAACTGGCGGAAGAAGCCATGGTTTTGGCGGGATCAAAGCTTCCCATTAAAACTAAATTTGTTGCCCGTTCCGATTTTGAACTGGCATAGGGCGGAGCAGGTATGAAGAATTCGTTTAAGAATTTGTCCTTTCAGGAACTTACGGTTAAGCGGGATGAGCTTGCCAGGAAATATATGGAATTTCGCTTCCAGATGGTTGTAGGTCATGTGGATAATCCGCTCCAAAAGCGGATGATGCGCCGCCAGATTGCCCGGCTTAACACATTAATCTCCCAGCAGGAACGGGCCCAGGAGAAGAAGGCATAGTATGGAAGATCAGACTGTTAAAAAGGCCAGGAGCGGCAAAAAGGAATTTGTGGGCATTGTCCGGAGCGATAAAATGGACAAGACCATCGTTGTTGCCGTGGAAAACAAGGCCCTGCATCCGCTCTATAAAAAATATGTTACCCGGATTAAACGGCTTAAGGCCCACGACGAGGCAAACGAAGCAAAGCCGGGCGATAGGGTTCGGGTGGTGGAGTGCCGGCCCGTCAGCAAAGAAAAATGCTGGAAACTTGTGGAAATTCTTGAGCGGGCGCGCTAGGAATAAGGGAGCAAAAGATGGTTCAGGTAGAAACCTTTCTGAACGTGGCCGACAATTCGGGCGCCAAGATTGTTCAGTGTATTAAGGTCCTGGGGGGGTCAAAGCGCAAATATGCAGGTATAGGGGATATAATTGTGGTGGCGGTTAAAGATGCCCTGCCTACTTCCACGGTAAAAAAAGGATCCGTGGAGAAGGCGGTGGTGGTGCGGATCCATAAGGAGTACCGCCGGAACGACGGAACCTATATTCGTTTTGATGACAACGCATGTGTTCTTATCGATGCGGCCCATAATCCCAAGGGTAAGCGGGTCTTTGGACCCGTAGCCAGGGAATTAAGGGAGCGGGCGGACTTTATGAAAATAGTCTCCCTGGCTCCTGAAGTGTTATGACTTTGAAGTTGTAAGGAAATACTATGACGGATGTACATAAATTTAAACTAAAGAAAGAAGACACCGTTCAGATTATCTGCGGCAAGGACCGGGGCAAGCGGGGCCGGATCCTTAAAATACTCCGGAGCCAGGACCGGGTTGTGATAGAGGGGCTTAATATGGTTAAGAAGACCCAAAAACGCCGGAGCCAGCAGGACCGGGGGGGCATTGCGGAAATAGAAGCGCCCCTTCACATTTCCAATGTGATGATCCTCTGCAAAAAGTGCGGACCCACCCGGATAGGGTACAAACTTTCCGGCGATGCCGGCAAAAAACCCGGAGAAAAAAAGATCCGGATCTGTAAAAAATGCGGGGAGGCCCTGTGATGGACAGGTATGAACCGCGGCTAAAAAAAATATACCGGGAACAGATTGCCCCGGCACTGTTTAAGGAACTGAACTATACTTCTCCCATGCAAATTCCCCGGCTGGAGAAAATTGTGGTCAGCATGGGGGTGGGTGAAGCCCTTCAGAACAAGAAACTCTTGGATGCGGCCATCGAAGACCTTACCCAGATTACCGGACAAAGGGCGGTTAAGACCAAGGCACGGAAAAGTATTGCCAACTTTAAGATCCGCACCGGTCAGGAAATCGGCGCCAAGGTAACCCTGCGGGGGGCCATGATGTACGAATTTCTTGACCGGCTGGTAAACGTGGCCCTGCCCCGGGTTAAGGACTTTCGGGGGGTAAGCCAGAACGCCTTTGACGGCCACGGCAATTATTCCCTGGGAATTACCGAACAAATTATTTTTCCAGAGATTGACTATGATAAAATTGAAAAGGTGGCGGGACTTAACATTGTAATTGTAACAAACGCCCGGACCGATGCGGAGGCCAAGGCCTTCCTTGCTAAGTTCGGCATGCCCTTTAGGAAGTGAGGTAACCATGGCAAGAAAAGCAATGATCATCAAAGCTTTACGGACCCCTAAATATAAAACCAGGAAGGTGAACCGCTGCAGGATCTGTGGCCGTGCCAGAGGCTACCTTCGTAAATTTGAGATGTGCCGCCTTTGTTTTCGCAAACTCGCAAGCGAAGGAATGATTCCGGGCGTTACTAAATCAAGCTGGTAGGAGAAAAGGATGAGTGTTTCTGATCCCGTTGCGGATATGTTGACCAAGATCCGGAATGCCGGAATGGCAAAGCATGAAAAGGTTGATATCCCTACCTCGAAATTGAAACTTGAGATTGTCAAGATTTTAAAGACCGAAGGATATATCAAGAATTTTAAAAAGGTAAATCAAGAGGGGACCAATACCATCCGGGTTTTCCTTAAATACGATGAAGAAACAGGGCCGGTGATCCACGGCATCGAAAAAGTCAGCCGGCCCGGGCGCCGGGTGTATACGGGGTATCAAAATATGCCCCGGATGTTTAATGGATACGGGACCTTGATCGTGTCCACTTCCAAGGGTGTAACCACCGGGAAGAAGGCCGCCGAAAAGAAAGTCGGCGGTGAAATTATCTGTACCGTTTGGTAGGGGTTGCAGTATGTCACGTATCGGAAAAATACCGGTTAAAGTTCCCCAGGGGGTAAAGGTAAACTTCCAGGACGGGGTAATTACCGTGGAAGGCCCCAAGGGAAAGTTAATCCAGAAATACCATTCTGTTATCAGCTTTGAACCGGGGAATGGGGAAATACTGGTAAAGCGGGCCAACGAGGAAAAACAAACCCGGGCCTTCCATGGGCTTTACCGGAATTTGCTTAACAATATGGTAGTGGGGGTGTCGGCGGGATTCGCTAAAACCCTGGTCATTAACGGCGTGGGCTACCGGGCCGAGGTCCAGGGCAAGCTTCTTGTTATGAACCTGGGGTATTCCACGGAAATTTATGTGGGAATTCCCGAGGGAATCGGCGTAACCGCCGAAGCTTCCGGAAAAGTTACCGTCACCGGTATCGATAAACAGCAGGTGGGTGAATTTGCCGCCCAGGTAAGAAAGCTCAGGCTTCCTGAACCTTACAAAGGAAAGGGGATTCGCTATGAGGATGAACAGCTTAGGCGAAAGGTCGGTAAATCCGGCGTTAAATAGCGGGGAAGAATATGTTGCGTAAGATGGAAGAAAAGGACAGAAAGAGGCTGAAACGGAAAATACATATCCGTAAAAATCTTTCGGGTACGGCGGAGAAACCCCGGTTAAGCGTAACCAGAAGCAACCGGGCCCTTTCTATGCAGGTAATTGACGATGCAAAGGGCCATACCCTGGCTTCTATTTCCACGCTGGAAAAGGAGCTGCGGGAAATTAAACCCACCGTTGAGGGCGCGGCCAAGCTGGGAGAGCTCATGGGGAAGCGGCTTTTGGAAAAGAACATTACGACCGTAGTTTTTGACCGGAACGGGTATTTATACCACGGTCTTGTAAAGGCTATGGCCGATGGAGCCCGGAAAGCCGGGGTACAATTCTAGGGGGCGGAATGGAACATTCACGGGAAGGTCGCAGAGACCGGGACAAAGTACAGGAAAAAGATAAGGAATTTATCGAAAAGCTCGTTAAACTAAACCGTACCGCCAAGGTGGTTAAGGGAGGGCGGCGTTTTTCGTTCTCTGCCCTTACTGTAGTGGGGGACCGGAAGGGTAAAGTGGGCTATGGCTTTGGCAAGGCCAACGATGTTTCCGAAGCAATCCGGAAGAGTATAGACAAGGCAAAACGGAGCCTGGTAAAACTTCCCATAAAGAACGGTACTATCCCCCACGAGGTTCTTGGGGTTTTTAAGGCCTCCAGG
Source organism: Spirochaetaceae bacterium (assembly GCA_031277165.1). Classification (GTDB taxonomy): domain Bacteria; phylum Spirochaetota; class Spirochaetia; order Treponematales; family Breznakiellaceae; genus JAISLT01. Next base: position 8,195 of record JAISLT010000114.1, on the reverse strand, counting down.
GTGTACCTTAAACCGGCCTGCTCGGGAACGGGAATTATCGCCGGGGGACCGGTTCGGGCCATTATGGAAGCGGGGGGTGTTACCGATGTGCTTTCCAAGTCGATCGGCGCTTCCAGCCAGTACAATGTGGTTAAGGCCACCTTTGAAGGCCTTGCCCGTATGATGGACGCCAAGGTGCTGGCCAAGGCCAGGGGCAAATCCATAAAGGAACTGTGGGGCTAGTATGGCAAAGGTAAAGATTACCCTGGTTCGCAGCGTCATAGGAAAGAAGCCCCGGCAGCGGGCAACGGTCCGTTCCCTGGGGCTGCGGAAAATCGGTTCCGCCAATGTGGTTGAAGCCACGCCGGCGCTTATGGGAATGGTAAAGGTGGTTTCCCATCTTGTCTCGGTGGAGGAGATTTAAATGCAGGATTTTAATTTACACGCCCCGCCGGGAGCTAATAAAAAGAAACGGATCCTGGGCAGGGGCCAGGGATCCGGCAGGGGTACCACCGCGGGAAAGGGAAATAAGGGACAAAAGGCCCGTTCCGGGGGCAAGACCTATGTCGGTTTCGAGGGGGGCCAGATGCCCCTGTACCGGCGCATTGCCCAGCGGGGATTCTCCAATTATCCTTTCAAAAAAGAATATCAGATCGTTAATTTAAGCGAAATTGAAAAGCGCTTTAAGGACGGGGATACGGTGGATACCGCATCACTATTTAGTCAGGGACTTGTTAAGGGTCCTGTTCCCGTGAAGATCCTGGGAAACGGGGACATAACAAAAAAGCTGGTATTTAAGGTTCCCTTTCTTTCGGCTTCCGCCAAAGAGAAGATAGAAAAGGCGGGTGGAACCGTCACAGGCGCCGGCAGTTCCGGCAAGGCGTAGGTAAAGGCATGGCAAATCCGCTGGTAGGTATATTCAGGGTAAAGGAACTTCGGGAACGGATATTCTATACCGTGCTGCTGCTCCTTGTTTTCCGCCTGGGGGCGGTGCTTCCCATACCGGGCATTAATGTACAGGCGCTTAATAATTTTTTCCGGTCCCAGCAGGATTCGGGGAACGCCATAGTCGATTATCTGAACTTCTTTGCCGGGGGGGCCTTCTCGAACTTTTCGGTCTTTATGCTGGGGATTATGCCCTACATTTCCATGTCCATTATTATGCAGCTTTTGATCATTGTCTTTCCTTCCCTAAAGAAACTTTCCCAGGAAGAGGGGGGAAGGAAAAAAATTCAAAGCTACCAGCGGATGGGAACGGTGGCGGTTTGCATTGTCCAGTCCTTTGCGATTACCCAGTATGCCAGGGCCATAGCCCGGGAGGTGGACAACTTTTTTACCATACCGAATTTTTGGTTTTTTACCGTCCTTACCATATTAACGGTTACCACCGGAACGATGTTTCTTATGTGGCTGGGGGAACAGATTACAAAACGGGGCATAGGCAACGGAGTTTCCCTGTTGATATTTGCCGGTATTGTGGCCCGGCTTCCCCAGGCGGTATACGAACTGGGGCAGCAGGTGGTGCGGGGCGAGCAAAACGTTGTTTTTGTCACGGTGGTAGTTCTAATGTTTGCCGCGGTAATAGCCCTGGTGGTTTTTGAACAGCAGGGACAGCGAAAAATATCCGTCCACTATGCCAAGCGTATCGTGGGCCGCCGCATGTACGGCTCCCAGAATACCTATATTCCCTTTAAGATTAACCCCTCGGGGGTTATACCGGTAATTTTTGCCTCTTCGATCCTAACCTTTCCCCTTCAACTGGTAGAAACCTTTGGCAGCAATATCCCCTGGCTTGGGGCGGTATCCCGGGTCCTAACCCCCCGGGGACCCCTGTACAATATATTGTATGTGGTTCTTATTATTTTCTTTGCCTATTTTTACACCCAGGTAAGCCTTAACCCGGTGGAGATAGCCAAGAATATCCGGGAAAACGGAGGCTCCATCCCCGGCATTAGAACGGAGCGCATAGAGGAATATCTTACCAAGATCCTTAACCGCATCATACTGCCCGGCTCTCTTTATCTGGCCCTTATTGCGGTAATTCCTACGGTAATTCAAATATTGTTTAAATTTCCCTCATCCATATCGTACCTTATGGGGGGAACGTCGCTTTTGATTCTGGTGGGGGTGGACCTGGATACCATGAGCCAGGTGGAAAGCCTTTTAAAGATGCACCACCACGATGGGCTTACTAAGCGGGGCCGTCTTAAGGGCAGGAATCTGTAGGATTCCAAGTTATAGACGCTTTGCCGAATTTTGCCTAAAATGAAGGAATTCGGCCTAAAAACAGGAGTTTAACATGAAAGTCCGGACAAGCGTAAAGCCTATCTGCGATAAATGCAAGGTGATTAAACGGAACGGCATCGTTCGTATTATTTGTAAGAACCCCAAGCATAAGCAGAAACAGGGATAGGAGTAATTTACCATGGCACGTATAGCAGGGATCGATCTTCCTAATAAGCACGTCAATATCGCACTGACCTATATTTTTGGCATAGGCCGGTCAAGCGCCAACGAGATCTGTACCAAGGCAAAGATCGATCCCCTTAGGCTTATCAACGATCTTACCCAGGAAGAGCTTAACGAGCTCCGTCATTTAATCGAAAATGATTATAAAGTAGAAGGCCGGCTTCGTACCGAAGTGGCCCTTAATATTAAGCGCCTAATGGACATAGGCTGTTATCGGGGACTTCGGCACCGCAGGGGTCTGCCCCTGCGGGGACAGCGAACCCGGACCAATGCCCGTACCCGCAAGGGTAAGAAAAAAACCGTGGCCGGTAAGAAGAAATAACGCCGTTTTGGAGGAAATGTGGCTGCAGCAACAAAGAAGAGGAAAGAAAAGAAGTCCGTATACGAAGGTAATGTGTATATTCAAGCTACCTTTAACAATACTATCGTTACCATTACAGATCTAATGGGGAATGCCATTTCCTGGGCAAGTTCCGGGGGGCTGGGCTTCCGGGGCGCTAAAAAATCGACCCCCTTTGCCGCCCAAACGGTTACCGAAACCGCCGCTCAAAAGGCCCTGCAGGTGGGCCTGCGGGAAGTTCATGTGTACGTCAAAGGTCCCGGTATAGGCCGGGAATCCGCCATCAGGCAGCTTGGGGTACTGGGAATAAAGGTAAAATCGATAAACGACGTTACCCCCATTCCCCATAACGGTTGCAGGCCCCGTAAGACCCGCCGTATATAGACAGGACTGTTTCAAAACTTTAGGTTTGGAACAATCCAGCAGCCTGTTGCACTTGTAGATTGTGATGGCTTTTTCGTTGAAAAAAACCATCACAACCACGATTATGGGGCTGTTTTCGGAATTTGCAAGGTAAAAAATCGCCTGATCGGCGATTTTTAAGAGTTGGATGCGCAAAGCGCAACAAACTCCTAGATGAAGGAGACTTGAAAAGATGGCCAGATATACAGGTCCGGTATGCCGCCTTTGCCGGGCGGAGGGAAGAAAACTACTCCTTAAGGGGGCGCGCTGTAAAAGCGATAAATGTGCGGTGAATAAGAAACGGCCCGCCCCGGGTAAGGATCCCAAGGGCAGGCAGGGCAAGCGCAGCGACTACGGCATACAATTGCGGGAAAAGCAAAAGCTTCGGCGGATCTACGGCATGCAGGAACGGCAGTTTAGCCTCTTTTTTATGCGGGCCCAGCGTATGGCCGGCATTACCGGCGAAAATCTCTTTGTGCTTTTGGAACAGCGGCTCGATAACGTGGTGTACCGGCTCCGGTTTGCTTCAAGCAGAAGCCAGGCCCGGCAGTTTGTTCTCCATGGACATGTAAGGGTTAATGGCAGAAGGATAAATATTCCCTCTTATCTGGTAAAACCCGAAGATGAAATTGAAGTGCAGGAGGGAAGTAAAAACCTTGTGGTTATTAAAGAAGCCCTAAAGGAATTTGGAAAGGCCGGGGTAATGCCCTGGCTCCATTTGGATCCCGATACAATGAAGGGAAAATTTCTTGCTGTTCCGCGGCGCAGTGATATTACGGATCTTGCGGATATCAAAGAACAGATGATAGTTGAATACTATTCTAAATAAGGAGGCCCCATGGCCCGTAAGAATCTGCTTCAAGGATTCAAGCGTCCAAAAGGTATTACCTTTGAACACGGCGAGCTAAGACCAAATTACGGCAAATTTATCGCCGCTCCCTTTGAACCGGGGTTTGGAACAACCGTGGGTAATACCCTGCGGCGCGTTCTGTTGTCTTCTATTCAAGGGTATGCCATTACGGCCGTAAAGATTAATTCTTACAATGCCGATGGAAATGCCCATTTGGTATCCAGTGAATTTGAGACCATTCCCAATATTGTGGAAGACACCCTGGAGGTTATTAATAACCTTAAACAGATACGTCTTCGGCTTCCCCAGGACATGGAACAAAATGTAGTTTTGTACGAATGGTCGGGAAAGACCGAAGTAAAAAGCGATGATTTTGAGCGGGAGGGTCAGGTTGAGGTGCTTAACACCGGACGGCATGTGATGACCCTGATGGATAATGCCCGGCTGGAACTGGAAATTCAGATAGACCAGGGCCGGGGTTATATCCCCTCCGAGGTGAACGAACGGTATGTGGAAATAATCGGGACCATCGCAATGGATGCGATCTTCTCTCCGGTTAAAAAGGTGAAGTATTCTGTTGAACCGACCAGGGTAGGGCAGCGGAGCGATTACGATAAACTGGTGCTTGAAATTTGGACCGATGGAACGGTAAAACCCGACGATGCCCTGGCAGAGGCTGCTAAGATAGCCAAGGACCATTTTTCGGTTTTTATTAACTTTGACGAAAATAACCTGGGGTCGGATTTAGACGAAGATCCCGATGATGAGCGGATCCGGCAGATCCTTAATACCCCGGTGGAAGAACTGGAACTGTCTGTGCGGTCCAGCAATTGCCTTAAAAACGCCAATATTAAAACCATTGGAGAGTTAACCAGGAAAACCGAAGATGATATTGCCAAGACCCGGAATTTCGGCAAAAAGTCCCTTCAGGAAATAAAAGAAAAATTGAAGGAATGGAACCTGAGCTTGGGGATCACCGATGTTAATGTCCTGCGGAATGCCGTAAGAGTAACGCCCCAGAAGGAAGGAGAAGATGAAGCATAGAAGGGGGTTTAATCCTCTGGAGCGCATGGCTGCGCACCGGAAAGCCCTGCACCGTAGTATGGTAACCTCTTTATTTAGGCATGAGCGGATCAAAACCACCAAGGCAAAGGCTTTGGCGGTACGCAGGACTGCGGAAAAGCTTATTACCCGGGCGAAGACCGATTCGGTGCATAACCGGCGTATCGCTTCAAGCCGCCTGTACGACGAAGGGGTGGTGGCTAAGCTTTTTACCAATATCGGCCCCCGGATGAAGGACCGCCCCGGCGGATACACCCGTATTATTAAACTTGGGGAAAGACCCGGAGACGCCGCGGAAATTGTGATCCTGGAATTGGTGGATTATGTCCTTAAAACCGATGACGGAAAGGATGTAAAAGCCAAAAAGGCAGAAAAAAAGGCTGCCAAGAAGAACGGGGAAAAGGAGTAGGGAATGTCAAAGGCACACAGGGGCAAGGGACTGCGGGAGCTTGCTTCCCGGGGAAGGGGAACATGCCCCATCTGTAAAAGAGACGGCGTTAAGGTCCTCTATGAGCTTGAGATAGAGGGCGTTAAGTACAAGGTTTGCAAAACGTGCAAGGCCGCGGTGGGACACGGTAAAAAAAGCATAGCCTCCTAAACATTCCCCAAACCACAGGTTTTATACACCATAAATTTGAGTTTGCCGGGAATTGGCTGCTTCTGTGCCTGCAAACAATTACAATCGGAATTCCCTGATATTCGCAGAATGTTGGGGAATAAGAAAGCTGCGAATAGATTTACATTTTCCCGGTTTTCCGGCGGCCCGCAGGACGCCGTAGCAAAAACCGGCAGAATCCGCTACGATGGTAATCTATGAAGTGCGACTGTATCTTGGCCGGGGTCGGCGGCCAGGGGGTGCTTTCCATCGCAGCAATCATTGCCCGGGCCGCCGCCGCCGAAGGCCTGGCGGTGCGCCAGAGCGAGGTCCACGGTATGGCCCAGCGGGGCGGGGCGGTGCTGGCCCATCTGCGGCTTGCGGACGGGAATATAGCCGGGGACCTGGTACCCAAGGGCAGGGCGGATCTTATTATCTCCATGGAACCCCTTGAAAGCCTCCGTTATCTTTCCTGGCTTTCCCCCGGCGGGGCCCTGGTTACCGCCGCCGAACCTGTGGTAAATATCCCCGATTATCCGGAACTCGCGGAGGTTCATGCCGCGGTAAAAAACCTTCCCCGGCACAGCCTGGTGGACGCGGCGGCATTGGCGAAAGAGGCGGGCCTTGCCAGGGCGGTAAACATGGTCATGGTGGGGGCCGCAAGTCCCTACCTTCCCGTCAAGGCCGAAGTCCTGGAAAAAACCATCGAGGCGGTCTTTGCCGCCAAGGACCCCAGCATGGCCGGGCTCAACAGGCTGGCCTTCAGGAAAGGCCGGGGCGATGGGTAAGCTCCGTCCCCAAAAACTCCCGGCGGGGATTGACGATTGATGTACTTTGCCGCCAACAAAGTAAGGAAAATAAATATTTCTTACTTTACAAATCGTATTACCTCGCGGTATATTTAAGCTATGGTGAAATATGCTACCGTGACGGAAAAAGGACAGATAACCCTTCCGGTTGAAATGCGGCGGGCCTTAAAGCTTGAGCCGGGGAAAAAACTTTCCATTACCCTTGAGGGACAGAGTATTTCCATCTCCAAACCGGCTGATATTGACGAAGTCCGTGAACTTTTGCGGCGTCAAATGGCGAAGCGGGGAACGGGGAAAAAGCCCGCCCGGAGCGGTGACGGCTGGACCGCCCATGTCAGGGAAGCTTACGATGGCTAGTCTCGATACAAACTGCCTGCTTCGCTGGCTCTTGGGGGATATACCCGAACAGGCGGAAATTGTCGCGGGGCTGCTGGATTCCCCCGAAACCTTTCATGCCGCCGATGCCGCCATCATCGAATTGATTTTCGTGCTGGAAAAGATTAAAAAAATCGACAGGGAATTGATTCAAAAAGCGGTTTCGGCGATCATGGCCCGGGCCAACATAAAATGCGGCAGGGAGATTTTCGAGGAAACCATGCCCCTGTATACCAAACACGCCAGGCTTTCCATTACGGACTGTTATCTAAGCGTGATGGCCAAAAAAGCGGGCGCATTGCCTCTTTTGACCTTTGACCGTAAACTGGCAAACCAATTGGGCGGGAAACTGCTCGGCGGGGACGCACAATGAGCTATCAGTATTGGGACGAAAAGTTTGAAAAAATGCCCCGGGGGGATCTTGAAGCCTGGCAGCTCGAGCGGCTGAGGGACGCGGTGAGTTATAGCCTGCGGACCCCTTTTTACCGGAAGCGGCTTGCCGAAGCGGGGATCAAAGACCCCGGCGGCATTAAAAGCCTGGCGGACCTGCGGCGCATCCCCTTTACCACGAAGAACGACCTAAGGGAAGGCTTTCCCTATGGTTTTCTTTCCGTGCCTAAAGAAGAGGTGGTACGTCTCCATGCCTCCAGCGGCACCACGGGCATACCAACCACGATCTATTTTTCCCGGGGGGACATTAAAAACTGGACGGGCTTCGTGGCCCGGTGTGTTTATGGTACGGGATGTACCAAAAACGACGTATTCCAGAACATGATCACCTACGGCCTTTTTACCGGCGGCCTGGGCCTTCACGCCGGCGCGGAAGAGGTGGGGATGCTGGTGATTCCCTCGGGAGCGGGCAACACCACCCCGCAGTTCCGGCTGATGCAGGACTTTGGAACCACCGTGGTACATTCGACCCCCAGCTTCCTCCTTCACGTGGAATCGAAGATGAGGGAAGAGGGGATTGGCCGGGATTCTATCAAGCTAAAACGGGCCTTTGCCGGAGCGGAGCCCTATTCGGAGGACACCCGCCGCCGCATAGAGGATCTTCTTCATATTGACGTTTACAATTCCTACGGCCTTTCGGAGATGAACGGCCCCGGCGTTGCCTTTGAGTGCCAGGAAAAAAACGGTCTTCATATCTGGGAAGACGGCTACATCGCCGAGATCATCGATCCGGAAACCCTTGAAACCGTTCCCGACGGCGAGCGGGGGGAACTGGTACTGACGATACTGTGCCGGGAAGCGACGCCGGTACTGCGTTACAGAACCAGGGACATTTCCGGCTTTTACACCGATCCCTGTCCCTGC